>DATJGP010000052.1:0-7928 GCA_035494915.1 Candidatus Eiseniibacteriota bacterium
TAAGCTGTTGCATCGTAACAGGCAGGCCAGGCCGATGCCGGAGTACCACAGGCGGCCGCGGATCGCGCCTCGCGCGCGGTCTGAGGAAAGTCCGAGCTCCATAGGGCAGGGTGCTGGGTAACGCCCAGCGGGAGCGATCCCAGGGAAAGTGCAACAGAGAGCAGACCGCCTTGGGCGCAAGCCTGAGGTAAGGGTGAAACGGTGCGGTAAGAGCGCACCAGCGGAGGCGGCGACGCCTCCGGCTAGGTAAACCCCACCCGGAGAAAGACCGAATAGGGGACGATGAGGTGGCCCGCCTCGCTTGAGTCCCGGGTAGGTCGCTAGAGGCGCGCGGAGACGCGCGTCCCAGAGAAATGGTCGCCACGGAGCGATCCGACAGAACTCGGCTTATGAGGTACTCCGGTACATCGTCCATGCAGGCCACGGTCCCGTCGCTCACCATCGGTCCGTACAAGGTCCACTTCGTCGCGGGCGGACGCTTCCGCCTGGACGGTGGCGCCATGTTCGGCGTGGTGCCGAAGGTCCTCTGGAATCGCGCCATGCCGTCCGACGAGCGGAACCGCATCCAGATGCGGATGACGTGTCTCCTCCTCGAAGGGAACGGTCAGAAGATCCTGGTCGACGCGGGCTCGGGCACGAAGGACGACCCGAAGTTCCGGGACATCTACGCCATCGAGGGGGCCGAGGGACTCACGCAGGACCTGGCCGCGGTCGGCGTAAAGCCTGACGACATCACCGCGGTCGCGATGACGCATCTCCACTTCGATCATTGTGGCGGAGGCACCACGCGCGGGGCGGACGGCAACGTGAAGCCGACCTTTCCGAACGCGCATTACTTCGTGCGCCGGCAGGAGTGGGACGACGCGCACCACGCGAACGAGCGGAACCGCGCGTCCTACATCGGGGACAACTACGATCCGCTCCACGACGCGGGGCAGCTCATCCTGCACGACAACGATCTCGAGATCCTGCCCGGCGTGTGGATGAAGAACTTGCCGGGGCACACGCTCGGCCACCAGGGCTGCTTCTTCGACATCCCGGGGGAGCGCGCGCTCTACACCGTGGATCTCATCCCGACGGTGGCGCACCTGCCGCTTGCCTACATCATGGGCTACGACCTCTATCCCATGATGACGCTGGAGACCAAGCGGGGCATCGTGAAGCAGGCGACCGCCGAGGGCTGGCTCTTCCTCTTCGAGCACGACCCCGAGCACTGCGCCATCCGGGTCGGAGGAAGCGAGCAGAAGGTCACGTTCGAGAAAGTGGCTTGACGGACAGGGGCCAAGTCCCTATTCTGCCGCGCTTAGCACCTTTTTTCACGAAGTCGCGCGGGCCCCGGTTCGGGGCCCCTCCCAGGCCTCGTCCAGGGGTGCCCTGACAGGGAGTCTCGTGGGTCCGGTCGATCCGAACAGCACGGCCGCATTCATTCCCATCCTCATGATGGTCGTCGTCGCCACGGGCTTCGCCGTGGGGACGATCGCCGCCTCCTATTATCTGGGCCGGCGGGTCAATACCGCGGCCAAGCTCATGCCGTACGAGTGCGGCATCACTCCCGTCGGAAATGCCCGCGACCGGTTCCACACCCGCTTCTACCTCGTGGCGATGCTCTTCATCGTGTTCGACATCGAGACCGTGTTCCTCTACCCGTGGGCCGTCGTCTTCAAGCAGCTCGCCCTGTTCGGCCTCCTGGAAATGGTCGTGTTCATCGCGATCCTCCTCGCAGGCTTCGTCTATGTGTGGGGGAAGGGAGCGCTCGAGTGGGATTGACCCCGAATCCGGAGCACCTCGACCCGCTCAGCACGGACCAGCAGAAGGTGGTGGAGCGCTTCCGCTCGACGCTCGGCGACGCCGTGCTCCGCGAGCTCTCGTTCCGGGGCCAGCTCTCGATCTGGATCAAGCCGGAATCGATCCACGAGGCCTTGAAGCTCGCGAAGACCGACCCCGCGCTCGACTGCGCGCTCCTCGCCGACCTCACCTCGCTCGACATGCTCTGGCGGCAGGAGCCCGGTGAGCCGCGGTTCGAGGTGGTCTACAACCTCTATTCGTTCCGACACAACCGCCGCTTCCTCCTCAAGACCGGCGTGAACGAAGGGCAGACGGTGCCGACGGCCACCACTCTCTGGCCGGGAGCCAACTTCATGGAGCGGGAGGTCTGGGATCTGATGGGGATCCGGTTCGAGGGGCATCCCAATCTCGAGCGCATCCTCACGCCGGATGGCTGGCTGGGACATCCGCTCCGCAAGGACTTCCCGACGATGTCCGACCAGTTCCCGAACGTGGAGAACTGATGGCGCTCTCGGACAAGGCGAAGAAGCAGATCCGGGATCTTCTCCAGACGTACGAGACGAATCAGTCGGCGCTCATCCCCGCGCTCCACGTGGCCCAGGGGGACCAGGGCTGGCTGAGCGAGGAGACGCAGCGCGAGGTGGCGGACCTGCTCGAGCTGTCCGCGCAGGAAGTGCGCGGCGTCGTCTCGTTCTACACGATGTTCCTGCAGAAGCCGGCGGGGAAGTACCTCTTACAGGTGTGCCGCAACCTCTCGTGCAGCCTCCGCGGCGGGCACCGGCTCACGAAGCAGATCGAGGACAAGCTCCAGATCAAGCAGGGGGAGACGACGACGGACGGTAAGTTCACGCTCATCGAGGTGGAGTGCCTCGGCTCCTGCGGCACCGCCCCGGTGATGATGGTGAACGACGCGTATGTGGAGGACCTCACCCCGCAAGCCCTCGAGAAGATGCTCGCGGAGCTCACGTAACGCGTGGATACCGCGTTCCTCATCGAGTCGGTGATCAAGGTCCACATCGTCCTGGGCTTCGTGCTGCTCGTCGTTCCGTTCATCGTGTGGGCGGAGCGGAAGATTCTGGGGCACATGCAGGACCGGATCGGCCCCGAGCGGGTCGGCCCTTTCGGCCTCCTCCAGACGATCGCGGACGGCCTCAAGCTTTTCATGAAGGAAGACCTCGTTCCCGCGCAGGCGGACAAGGTCGTGTTCATCCTGGCGCCGGCGATCACGGTCGTGACCGCGCTCATCGCGACGACGGTGATCCCCTGGGGCGACTCCGTCACGCTGTTCGGCCGGACGATCCCGCTCCACATCGCCGACGTGAACGTGGCGCTCCTCTTCGTGCTCGCGACGACGTCGATGGGCGTGTACGGCGTCGTGCTCGGCGGCTGGGCGTCCAACAGCAAGTACCCGCTCCTCGGCGGCCTCCGCTCTTCGGCCCAGATGATCTCCTACGAGCTCGCGCAGGGGATCTCGCTCGTCTCGGTCGTGCTCCTCGCGGGCACGCTGAGCCTCGCGCAGATCGCGCGCCAGCAGGCGCACATGTGGTACGTCGTCCCGCAATTCTTCGGTTTCTGGATCTACGTGATCTCGGGCATCGCGGAGACCAACCGCGCCCCCTTCGATCTTCCGGAAGCCGAGACGGAGCTGGTGGCCGGGTTCCACACCGAGTACTCGAGCATGAAGTGGGCGTTCTACTTCCTCGGCGAGTACGCGAACATGATGGTGGTCTCGGGCGTCGCGATCACCGTGTTCCTCGGAGGCTGGCAAGGGCCGGTGCTGCCGGGCGTGGTGTGGTTCCTGATCAAGCTCACGGCGTTCCTCTTCTTCTTCATCTGGCTCCGGGCCACGTTCCCGCGGCTCCGCTACGACCAGCTCATGGCATTCGGGTGGAAGGTTCTCCTTCCGGCGGCGATCCTGAATCTGGTGGTCACCGCCGTCGTGGTGGCCCTGCGATGAGCGCGCGATGCTGATCCCGGCCTTCCTCTTCGCCATGTTCGCGGGAATCGCGATCGGCTGCTCGCTCGGGGTGATCTTCCACCGGAATCCAGTGCACTGCGCCCTCATGCTCGTGGGCGTGCTCCTCTCGGTCTCCGGGCTCTTCATCCTCCTGAACGCATCCTTCCTGGCCGCGCTTCAAGTACTCGTCTATGCCGGCGCGATCATGGTGCTCTTCCTCTTCGTGCTCATGCTCCTGAATCTCAAGGGCGAGAACCCGCTCCTCACGCGGGGAGCGGCGAAGGGTTTCGGCATCCTGTTCGCGATCGTGGTCTTCGTGGAGCTGCTCTGGACGGTGCTCTCGCCGCAGATGGAAGGCGGGATGGCGGCGTCTCCGACCGTGCCGACGGGCTTCGGCTCGCCGGCCGCGATCGGACGGGTGCTCTACACGGTCTGGCTCTATCCCTTCGAGATCACGTCGATCCTGCTCCTCATCGCGGTGATCGGCGCGGTGGTCCTGGCCAAGAGGAAGTTCGTATGACCCCGGCTCCCACCATTCCACTCGTCTACTACCAGGTCCTCGCCGCGATCCTCTTCACGATCGGGGTGGTCGGGGTGCTCGTGCGGCGGAGCGCGCTCATCATCTTCATGTCGATCGAGCTGATGCTGAACGCGGTGAACCTGAGCTTCGTCGCCTTCTCCCGCCAGCACGCTTCGATGGACGGGCACATCTTCGTCTTCTTCGTGATGGCGGTGGCCGCGGCGGAGGTGGCCGTGGGGCTCGCCATCCTCGTCGCGATCTTCCGGAACCGGGACACGGCGAACGTCGATGACGTCCGCCTCCTGCGAGGATGACGATGCTCGATTATCTGGGCTGGATCCCGGCGCTGCCCCTGATCGGCGCCATCATCAACGGGCTGGGCGCCGGACGCCTGCCGCGCAAGGTGGTGAGCGCGATCGGCACGGGCACGGTCGGGCTCGCGTTCCTGATCGCGCTCGGCTGCTTCCAGGCGCTTCTCCAGCTCCCGCCGGACCAGCGCTACCACCTGGAGCAGGCCTTCTCGTGGATCGATTCGGGCGACCTCTCGGTCTCGGTCCGCCTCCTCCTCGACCCCTTGTCGATGGTGATGGTCCTCATCGTCACCGGCGTCGGCTTCCTGATCCACGTCTACTCGACGGGCTACATGGGGCACGAGAAGGCGTACGGGCGCTACTTCGCGTACCTGAACCTGTTCACCTTCTCCATGCTCGTGCTCGTGATGGCCGACAACTTCCTCCTCATGTTCTTCGGGTGGGAAGGGGTCGGGCTCTGCTCGTACCTCCTCATCGGCTACTGGTACCAGCGCCCCTCGGCGGCGTCGGCAGGCAAGAAGGCCTTCGTCGTGAACCGGATCGGGGACTGGGGCTTCATGATCGGGATGTTCCTGATCTTCGTGTCCTTCACGACGCTCGACTTCGGCCGCGTCTTCGCCGAGGCGCCGGGGCGGCTCATGATGGGAAGCCCCATGGCGGTCGCCATCGCGCTCTTCCTCTTCATCGGTGCGACCGGCAAATCCGCGCAGATCCCGCTCTACGTCTGGCTCCCGGACGCCATGGAGGGGCCGACGCCCGTGAGCGCGCTCATCCATGCCGCGACGATGGTGACGGCCGGCGTCTACATGATCGCCCGCTGCCACATCCTGTACGTGCTGGCCCCAGCCGCGCTCACGGTCGTCGCGGTGGTGGGCGCCGCGACCGCCCTCTTCGCGGCGACGATCGGGCTCCTCCAGAAGGACATCAAGCGCGTACTCGCGTACTCCACCGTGAGCCAGCTCGGCTACATGTTCCTCGCCATGGGCGTGGGGGCGTTCGCGTCGGGCATCTTCCATCTCATGACGCACGCGTTCTTCAAGGCGCTCCTCTTCCTCGGGGCGGGGAGCGTGATCCACGCGCTCTCGGGCGAGCAGGACATGGATCGGATGGGAGGCCTCAAGAAGGCGCTCCCGAAGACGCACATGACGATGCTGATCGCAACGCTCGCCATCGCGGGAATCTTCCCGTTCGCGGGCTTCTTCTCGAAGGACGAGATCCTGTTCCACGCCTGGGAATCGGGCGGACCGATCCTGTGGGCCGTGGGCGTGATTGGCGCGTTCCTCACCGCGTTCTACATGTTCCGCCTCTACTTCATGACCTTCCATGGCCCGTCGCGGCTGACCGAGGAGGCCAAGCACCACCTCCACGAGTCGCCGAACAGCATGACGATCCCGCTCATGATCCTCGCGGTGCTGAGCCTCGTGGGCGGGTTCATCCAGATTCCGCTGGTCCAGGGGGGCCAGAAGCTCTCGGAGTTTCTCGCTCCCGTCTTCGCGGACGTCGCCCACGTGGCGGGTGCGGCCGCTGAAGGCGCCCATGGGGCCGAGCACGCGGGAATGGGGCTCGAGATCGCGCTCATGGTGATCTCCCTCGCGGTGGCGGCGTCGGGGATCTTCCTGGCCTACCGCTTCTACATGGTGGATCCGGCGGCTCCCAAGCGGCTCGGCGAGCAGATGCGCGGGCTCTACAAGCTCGTGTTCAACAAGTACTGGGTGGACGAGGTCTACAACGACAAGATCGTGGAGCCGATCCGCCGGGGCTCGATCACGCTCTGGCAGAAGTTCGACGCGGCCGTCATCGACGGCGCGGTGAACGGGGTGGGGCGGCAGATCGAGCGCGCGGCTGGACTCCTCCGGCAGGCGCAGACCGGCTCCGTGCAGGTCTACGCGATGGTCATCACGCTGGGGCTGGTGGTCGTGCTCGGCTACCTGGCGCTTCGATGAGCGGCGGGACCTTGACCATCCTCGGCATGCCGATCCTCTCGCTCCTCATCTTCCTCCCGCTCGTGGGGACGGCGCTCGTCCTCATGATCCCGTCCTCGAAGCCGGGGGCGGTGCGCGGGACCGCGTTCTTCGTGTCGCTGCTCACGTTCGTGCTCTCGATCCCGCTCATCACCATGCTGGACGGAACCCGCTCGGGGATGCAGTTCGTCGAGCGGAAGGAATGGGTGCCGAACCTGGGCATCTCCTACTTCCTCGGCGTGGACGGGATCAGCGCGCTGCTGATCGTGATGACCACGTTCCTCTCGGCCATCGCGATCCTCTCGTCCTTCGGCTCGATCACGAACCGGGTCAAAACCTACTACGCGACCCTGCTCGCGCTCGAGACCGGGATGATCGGCGTCTTCGCCGCGCTCGACCTCGTCCTCTTCTACGTCTTCTGGGAAGCGGTCCTCATCCCGATGTACCTGATCATCGGGGTCTGGGGCGGCCCGCGTCGCGTCTATGCGGCGGTCAAGTTCATCCTCTACACGGTGGCGGGGAGCCTCCTCATGCTGGTGGCCATCCTCTACCTCTACTACTCGTTCCACGCCGCCACGGGCGAGTTCACGTTCGACCTCTTGCGGCTCTACAACACGCCCCTCTCGCATTCGGCCCAGCTCTGGCTGTTCGGCGCGTTCGCGCTCGCTTTCGCGATCAAGGTCCCGATGTTCCCGTTCCATACCTGGCTGCCCGACGCGCACGTCGAGGCCCCCACCGCGGGAAGCGTGATCCTCGCGGGCGTGCTCCTCAAGATGGGAACCTACGGGTTCGTCCGCTTCGCGATGCCGCTCTTCCCGGATGCCGCTCACGAGCTGGCCCCCCTGATGATCCTCCTCTCGGTGATCGGGATCATCTATGGCGCGCTGGTCGCGATGGTTCAGCCCGACATGAAGAAGCTCGTGGCCTACTCCTCGGTGAGCCACCTCGGCTTCGTCATGCTGGGGCTCTTCGCCATGAACACGCAGGGGCTCCAGGGGGGCGTGATCCAGATGATCAACCACGGCCTCTCCACGGGAGCGCTGTTCCTCGCGGTCGGGATCATCTACGAGCGACGCCACACGCGCGAGATCGCGGAGTTCGGCGGGATCGCGGAGATCCTGCCGTGGTTCGCGGCCTTCTTCCTCATCATCTGCCTGTCGAGTCTCGGGCTGCCGGGGTTGAACGGGTTCGTCGGCGAGTTCCTGATCCTGCTCGGCGCATTCCGCGTGCACCCGAAGGTGGCGGCCATCGCCGCCACGGGGGTGATCCTCGCGGCCGTGTACCTCCTCTGGATGTACCAGCGGGTCATGTTCGGCCCGGTGACGAACGAGAAGAACCGCGGACTTCGCGACCTCTCGCCGCGCGAGTTCTGGACGCTGGTGCCGGTGCTCCTG
>DATJGP010000053.1:0-15919 GCA_035494915.1 Candidatus Eiseniibacteriota bacterium
CCGCTCGCATTTGGTAACGGGCGATTAGCTCAGCTGGTTAGAGTACCTGCTTGACATGCAGGGGGTCAGTGGTTCAAGTCCACTATCGCCCACCATCTCTTTTCGAAGGATTTCCCCGACCGTGATCCGAATCGACGTCAATGGCCGTCAGCTCGAGGCGGAGCCCGGCTCCACCCTCGGCCAGATCTTCCACGAGCAGTACCAGGACGCGTTCAAGCTCGGCATCGCGGCGCGGCT
Source organism: Candidatus Eiseniibacteriota bacterium (assembly GCA_035494915.1). Lineage (GTDB taxonomy): Bacteria > Eisenbacteria > RBG-16-71-46 > SZUA-252 > SZUA-252 > WS-9. The sequence continues at coordinate 238 of DATJGP010000053.1, forward strand.
GAACGGCCGGATCGTGGACTTCCATACGCCCGTCTTCGACTCGGGCAAGGCCGAGCTCATCCCGGTCGACACCCCCGAAGGGCTCGCGGTGCTCCGACACTCGACCGCGCACCTCATGGCGTCCGCGGTGGTGAAGCTCTTCCCGGGAACCAAGCTCGCGATCGGTCCCGCCATCGAGGAAGGGTTCTACTACGACTTCGAGGCGCCGCGGCCGTTCCAGCCGGAAGATCTCGCGGCGATCGAGACCTCGATGCACGAGATCGCCGAGGAGAACCACATGTTCCAGCGCGGCGAGCTGTCGCGCGAGGATGCGCTCCGGAAATTCGGAGCGGAAGGGGAGAACTTCAAGGTGGAGCTGATCGAGGGATTGCCCGATCCCAAGGTCAGCACGTACACGCATTCCTTCTTCACCGATCTCTGCCGCGGCCCGCACGTGCCGCGCACGAAGATGCTGAAGCACTTCAAGCTCCTCTCGGTGGCCGGCGCCTACTGGCGCGGCGATTCGAACCGCCCGATGCTCCAGCGGATCTACGGCACCGCGTTCCCGAGCAAGGACCGGCTGAAGGAGCACCTGGCCCGTCTCGAGGAGGCGAAGCTCCGCGACCATCGCAAGGTGGGGCACGCGCTCGACCTCTACAGCGTGCAGGACATCGCCGGCGGCGGGCTCATCTTCTGGCATCCGCACGGCGCCGCCATGCGCCGGGTGATCGAGGACTTCTGGAAGTCGGAGCACTTGAAGCGGGGCTACACCATCGTCAACACGCCGCACATCGCGCAGGCGGACCTCTGGCAGCGCTCGGGGCACACCAATTTCTATCGCGACAACATGTACTTCCTCGAGATCGACGAGCGGGAGTACGTGCTGAAGCCGATGAACTGCCCCTTTCACATCCTCATCTACCAGGGGAAGAAGCACTCGTACCGCGAGCTGCCGATCCGCATCGCGGAGCTGGGCACGGTCTACCGCTACGAGAAGTCCGGTGTGCTGCACGGCCTCGCGCGCGTCCGAGGATTCACCCAGGACGACGCGCATCTCTTCTGCACCCGGGAGCAGGTGGAGCCCGAGCTGGAGAAGGTGCTCGCGTTCGCCCGGTTCATGCTCGATACGTTCGGCTTCAAGGACTACAAGGTGGAGCTCTCCGTCCGCGATCCCAAGCGGAAGGACGACTACATGGGCACCGACGAGGACTGGGAGCTGGCCGAGGGAGCCCTCGAGCGCGTGGTCCAGCGCGCGGGCATCATCTACCGCCGCGCGGAGGGGGAGGCCGTCTTCTACGGCCCCAAGATCGACATCAAGATCGAGGACGCGCTCGGCCGCCCGTGGCAGTGCTCCACGGTGCAGTTCGATTTCAACCTGCCGCGCCGGTTCGAGGTGAACTACGTCGGGTCGGACGGGCAGGAGCATCAGGTCTACATGATCCACCGGGCGCTCCTCGGCTCGCTGGAGCGCTTCTTCGCGACCCTGATCGAGCATTACGGGGGCGACTTCCCGGTCTGGATCGCTCCCGTCCAGGTCCAGCTCATCACGATCGCCGACGCCCAGGTCCCGTACGCCGAGGAGATCAAGGCCATGCTCCTCGACCGGGGCATCCGGGTGGAGGCCGACCTCCGGGAGGAGAAGATGGGGGCCAAGATCCGGGACGCCGAGCTCCAGAAGATCCCCTACATGCTCGTCCTCGGGCGGCAGGAAGTGGAGAACCGGGCCGTCTCGGTCCGGAGCCGCAAGAAGGGGAACGAGGGATCCTTGCCGCTGGATCGCTTTGTGGAAAATCTCGTTGCGGAGGTCGAGGCCAGAACGTAGACTGGCCTCTCGTTTCACGTTCAAGCAGGAGCCGACGGCTTCTCACCCCGGGGCGCAACGCTACCGGGGTCAACGCGATACGGTCCGCGCCACCGCGCGGTACCTGGACCGGTGAGCCAAACAGGGCAGAGCCCTATCCGGTCTCTCGCATGCCGTCCCCTCCTGCCACTTAGGACCATTGCCCCGGGCATAGGAGGGTAGCCGATCGCCACCAGCAAAGAGATCCGCGTCAACGACCGCATCCGTATTCCGTCGGTCCGCGTCATCGGGCCCGATGGGGAGCAGGTCGGAATCCTGAGCATCCGCGAAGCGCTCGCCTACGCGCAGGAGCGCCAGCTCGATCTCGTCGAGGTCTCGCCCACGGCCAAGCCGCCGGTCTGCCGGGTGATGGACTTCGGAAAGTTCAAGTACGAGCAGAACAAGAAGCAGCAGAAGGCGCGGCGCAAGCAGCACGTCACGCACCTCAAGGAAGTCAAGCTGCGGCCCAAGATCGAAGAGCACGACTACAACTTCAAGGTCGAGCACGGACGCCGCTTCCTCGAGCTGCACGACAAGGTGAAGTTCACGGTGATGTTCCGTGGACGCGAGATGGCGCACCCCGAGGCGGGGACCAGGCTTCTGGAGAAAGTGATCAAGGATCTCGAATTGGTCGGACAGGTCGAGATCCCGGCACGCATGGAGGGCCGGAGCATGGTGCTCCTCATGGTGCCGCGTCCCACGCTCGCGAAGCCGGCGGAGAAGAAGCCGGGCGATGCGCCTGCCCAGCCCGCCCCGCGGGCCGAGCCGGCGAAAACAGCAAAACCCTAGGAGTCGATCATGCCGAAGATGAAGACCAACCGTGCGGCCGCGAAGCGGTTCCGCCGCACCGGAACCGGGAAGCTGAAGCGCGCGCACGCATTCGCGCGTCATCATCTCGGGCTGAAGAGCCGGAAGCGCAAGCGGAAGCTCCACGCGTCCGCGATCACGGAGCCCACGGAACGCCGCCACCTGCAGAAGTGTCTACCCTATGGCGGCTGAGCCTGACGGGCTCGCGCCGAACCGAAGAGGAACCTAGCCATGCCACGCACAAAGACGGTCGTTCCGGGCCGCAAGCGTCGCCGCAAGGTGATGACCGCGGTCAAGGGGAACCGAGGCGGCCGCCGCAAGCTCTACCAGACGGCCCGCGAAACACTGATGCGGAGCCTGCAGTTCGCCTACCGCGATCGACGCGCGAAGAAGCGCGAGTTCCGGAAGCTCTGGATCGTCCGGATCAACGCCGCTGCCCGCCATCACGGACTCTCGTACAACGCCTTCATTCGCGGCCTCAAGGCGGCCTCGGTGGAGATCGATCGCAAGGTCCTCGCGGATCTCGCGGTGCGTGACGGCGAGGCGTTCGCGCGGCTGGCCGAGGTCGCCAAGCAAGCCACCATCGCGGCCTGACCGGCCGCACCACAACCATGATCGAGCGCCTGGACGCCCTCCGCGCCGAAGGGGAGCGCGCGCTCGCCGACGCCGCTTCGGCCGCCGATCTCGAAGCGGCCCGCGTGCGCTTTCTCGGCCGCAAGAGCGAGCTGACGGGGATCCTTCGCGGGCTCAAGGACCTCACGCCCGACGAGCGCACGCTCGTGGGCGCGCGCGCCAATCAGACCCGCGTCCGCCTCGAGGCGCTCCTCGCCGAGGCGGAATCGAGGCTCCAGGCCGCATCCGCTCCCGCGTCGTCCCGCGACGTCACGCTTCCCGGACGCCGCCCCCCGGTGGGGCATCGGCACCTGATCCCGTCGGTCCTCCGCGAGCTCGAGGACATCTTCCGCCGCATGGGCTTTGCGGTCGCCGCGGGCCCCGACGTCGAGGACGACTGGCACAGCTTCGGCGCACTCAACATGCCGAAGGGTCATCCGGCGCGCGCGGCCACCGACACCTTCTACCTCGAGGGGGACAGCATTGTCCTCCGGCCGCACACCTCCTCCGTCCAGATCCGAGCGATGGAGAAGGTGAAGCCCCCGCTTCGCATCGTCAGCCCTGGACGCGTGTACCGGAACGAGGCGGTGGACTCGACGCACCTCTTCGAGTTCCACCAGATCGAAGGGCTCTACGTCGACGAGAACGTCAGCATGGCCGACCTCAAGGGAACGCTCGACCGGTTCCTGAAGGAATTCTTCGGGCCGAAGACGGAGGTTCGATTCAATCCGTCGTACTACCCGTTCGTCGAGCCCGGCGCCGTCGTCGACGTCCGCTGCATCTTCTGCGGCGGGAAAGGATGCAACGTGTGCGGCCCACTGTCGGGCGGATGGCTCGAGCTTCTCGGCGCGGGGATGGTTCACCCGAACGTCTTTCGCGAAGTCGGATACGACCCCGAACGCTGGACCGGCTTCGCGTTCGGAGTCGGAGTCGAGCGGCTCATCATGCTGCGCCACGGCGTGCCCGATTCCCGCTACTTCTTCGTGAACGACATCCGCTTCCTGACCCAATTCTGAGGACCGCGTGAAAGTCACCTGGAACTGGCTCGCCGACTGGGTCGACCTCGCGGGCTCCCCCGAAGAGCTGGCGCGGCTTCTCGCCACGCGCGGGCTCCCGGTCGAATCCGTCGAGCGCGGCGTCACCTTCGATCCCGCGATCGTCGTCGGCCTGGTCGTGGAGAAGGGCCAGCATCCGAACGCGGATCGCCTGAGCCTCTGCTCCGTGGACATCGGCGGCCCGGCTCGGCTCTCCATCGTGTGCGGCGCGCCGAACGTCGCGGCGGGGCAGAAGGTCGCCGTCGCCCAGATCGGAAGCAAGCTCCCGGACGGGACCAAGCTGCGCAAGTCGAAGATCCGCGGCGTGGAGTCGGAAGGAATGATCTGCTCGGAGCGGGAGCTCGGCCTGAGCGAGGAGTCGCAGGGGATCTGGGTGCTGCCGGGCGATCCGTCCCTGGGCGTTCCCCTGGCCTCGGTGGTCGGCGGCAGCGATACCGTCCTCGACGTCGAGATCACGTCCAACCGCCCGGACTGCATGAGCGTGATCGGCCTCGCGCGCGAAATCGCCGCGGCGCGCGGGACGAAGCTCAAGGCTGCCGGCGCGCTCAACGCGACCGGCCCGGGCCCGCTCCCCTCGGTCACGATCGAGAACCCGGCCGACTGCCCGCGCTACATGGCGCGCGTGGTTCGCGGGGTGAAGATCGGCCCCTCGCCCGACTGGCTTCGCAAACGGCTCGAGGCGACCGGCTTTCGCAGCATCAGCAACGTGGTCGACGCGACCAACTACGTGCTCCGCGAGCACGGGCAGCCGATCCACGCGTTCGACGCCGCCAAGATCGGCGGCTTCGCGATCGTGGTGCGGCGCGCCAAGGCGGGGGAAAGGCTCACGCTTCTGGACGGCCGCGAGATGAAGCTCGATCCGAGTCATCTGGTGATCGCCGACCGCTCGACCCCGATGGCCCTGGCCGGCGTCATGGGCGGACTCGACTCCGGCGTCACCGACGCGACCGTCGACGTCGTGCTCGAGAGCGCGGTGTTCGATGCGTCGCTCACCCAGGCCACGGCCAAGTCGCTCGGCATCGCGACCGACGCGTCCGCGCGGTTCATCGAAGGGGTCGACCCCGTGGGCGTGGAGCGCGCGCTCGATACGACCGCACGCCTCCTCGCGGAGATCGCCGGGGGCACGGTCGCGCGCGAGCCGGTGGATCAGTGGCCGGGACGCAAGGAGCACACGCCGATTCCGCTCTCGCGGCGGAGGGTGGAACGGCTCCTCGGCCTTTCGCTCGACACGACCGCCATCACGAGCGCGCTGGCCACACTCGAGATCGAGCCCGTCGGGAGCTGGACGATGAAGGACGGCGACGAGGTCGCCCCGTTCCGCGCCCCCTCCTACCGGCACGACCTCGCGATCCAGGAGGATTTCATCGAGGAAGTCGGCCGCGCGGTCGGGTACGACGCCATCCCGCTCCGCCTCGTCGCCGCGCCAAGCGGACCGGATCTCGTTCGCACCGACGCGCTCGTCGCGGAGCGGCTCCTGGATCTCGCGACCGGGCTCGGCTTCCAGGAGGCCCTCACGAACATCCTCGTCGGCGACATCCCCGCGGAGTCGCGCGAGGGCGTCGCGGACGAGCAGATCTGGGAGCTGAAGAATCCCATGAGCCGCGAGCTGAAGCACCTCCGGGTGGGGATCCTGCCCGGCCTGGCCGAGGCGGCGGGGCGCAATCTCCGGATGGGGGCGGGGGACGTGCGGCTCGTGGAAGCGGGGAAGGTGTTCCAGTCCACACCGCCGCCGCTTGGCACCGAGCGGTACGAGGCGGGTTTGATCCTGGCGGGCACAGCCGACGAGTGGGATCATCCGGAGGCTGAGTCCGACCGCTATCTCGAGCTCAAGGGTGCGGTTGAAGCGCTCCTTCAGGGCTTCGGCATTGACTCGTGTCGGACAGCAACCTACCATGGGCGAAACTGGAGCGAAGGGAGTGGCGCGTCGATGCGCGTCGGGAGTGAAACCGTGGCCCAGATGGGTGAGGTCGCCCCGTCGCTGAGGGCGTCCATGGGTCTGGATCGCCCGGCCTGGGCCGCGATCCTGGACGTCGCCGCCATCGAGCGCGTCGCGCCCGCCGTCCGGCGCTATCGCGACATCCCGCGTTATCCGGCTACCAAGCGGGACCTCGCGGTCATCGTGTCTCGGGAAACGCATCACGCGGATCTCGAGGACGCGATCCGGAAGGCGGGGGGAGCGCTCCTCGACCGGGTTCGCCTCTTCGACGTGTTCGAAGGGCGGAGCATCGGCGAGGGGAAGAAGAGCATGGCGTATGCGCTCGAGTTCCGGTCCCCGGATCGCACGCTGTCGGATCGGGAGGCGGATGGGGCGGTGCAATCGATCGTACGCGCGCTCGGGGAACGCTTCGGCGCGGTTCTGCGCGGCGGGCCCTCGGGGCGCACCGGAGATCTGACATGATGGCCGAGCTGGATCAACTGGAAGAACGGATTCACGCCGCGGTGGGGCTCCTCGAGAAGTACCGCGAAGAGAAACGGCGGCTGGAACACGAAAACGGTGAGTTGAAGGAACGCGTCCACGCCTTGGAGGTGGCCGCGGGGAAGCAGGCCGAAGACCTGAAGCCGAAGATCCAGGCTCTCGAGGATGAGCGCACAACGCTCCTCGACGAGCGGCGGGTCGTCGCGCGGAGGGTCGAGGAGATGATGTCCAAGCTGGATCAGCTCCACAAAGCGGTCCACGCTTGAAGTAGACGGTCCGACGGGAAGGCCCTCGGGGGCTCGGGCTGTCGTGGGAACGATCGATCTGAGGGATCGCGATGACGACCGAACCGAACACGCAGAGCGTGACGATCTTCGGCAGCGAGTACAAGATCCGCGGCGCCGATCCGGATTACATCCAGGTTGTGGCCGCCTACGTGGACGGCAAGATGCGGGAATTGGAAGGCCGCATTCCGCCCGGCACCCCGGCGAAGCTCGCGATCCTGACCTCGCTCAACATTGCGGACGAGCTCTTCCGCGAACGGGAAGAGCGCACGCGGCGTGACAACGAGCTGAGGGAGCGGACCCGGGAATGGGGCCGTCTCCTCACCGAAGGAACGCGCGAGAGCTAGTTCGATCCCCAACGACGCAGGCCCGGAACCCCGGAGGCGTATCGAAGAGCGTATCTCTACAACGGCTGGAAACGCACCCTGCCATGCTCGTGATGTGCCAGGCATTTTTGAGCCACAACTCGAAGGAAGGGAGCCGGACGGTTCGGCGGAGTGATGGCCCGCTTCACGCGGGCGACGCAAACCCGGATCCAGGGCGCCCACCTGGAACTTTCCAGGTTCAAAAGTCTCGCACCCACGGCATTGGCGGGGCGCTTTTTTTCCAGGGGAGGCCGTCGTCATGACGCTCGCGCCATGGTTGGTCATTCTGATCGCGCTCGGTGCGGCGATCGTCGCCTTCTTCGGAGGGTGGATCGGGCACCGGCGGGTCGGTGAAGGAAAGCTCCTCTCCGCCGAGGAGCTGGCCAAGAAGGTTGTCCGCGAAGCCGAGCGCGAATCGGAGAACCTCAAGAAGAGCGCGCTCCTCGAAGCCAAGGACGAGTGGTTCCGGGAGAAGGCCAAGCTGGACCGCGAGGTCCAGGGACAGAAGGCCGAGGTCCAGAAGACGGAGCGCACGCTCCACGAGCTGGAGTCCAATCTCAACCGCCGGGCCGAGGTCCTCGACAAGAAGGAACGGGACCAGAAGCGCACCGACCGCGAGCTCGAGGTGAAGGGCGAGGCTCTCGCGGAGCGGGACAAGGATCTCGCGCGCATCCTGAACGAGCAGAACGTCCGGCTCCAGCGGATCAGCGGCATGACGATGGACGAGGCCAAGTCCCAGCTCATCGCCAACATGGAGAACGAGGCGCGCGCCGACGCCGCGCGAAAGCTCCAGGAGATCCGCGAAGACACCATCCGGAACGCGGAGAAGGAAGCCCGCGAGATCATCACGCTCGCGATCCAGCGCACCGCCGCCGACCACTCCGCGGAGACCACCGTCTCGGTGGTCCATCTGCCGAACGACGAGATGAAGGGGCGCATCATCGGCCGCGAGGGGCGGAACATCCGCGCCTTCGAGACCGCGACCGGCATCGACGTCATCATCGACGACACGCCCGAGGCGGTGATCCTCTCCGGCTTCGACCCCGTGCGTCGCGAGATCGCGAAGCGCTCGCTGACCCGCCTCGTGACCGACGGCCGCATCCATCCCGCACGCATCGAGGAGATCGTCGCCAAGGTCCAGAAGGAAGTCGAGGAGCAGATCCTCGAGCTGGGCGAGGGGGCGGTGCTCGAGGTGGGCGTCCACTCCATGCATCCCGAGATCGTGAAGCTCCTGGGGCGGCTCCAGTACCGGACGTCGTACGGGCAGAACATCCTCCAGCATTCCAAGGAGGTCGCCTGGATCTGCGGGATCATGGCGGCCCAGCTCGGATTCGATGTGCAGCTCGCGAAGCGGGCGGGACTCCTCCACGACCTCGGCAAGGCGGTCACGCACGAGGTGGAGGGGGCCCACGCGCAGATCTCCATGGACTTCGCCAAGAAGTACGGCGAGCCGGACGAGGTCGTGAAGGCGGTGGGGTATCACCATCACGATCCCACGGCGGAGAACCTCTACGCGGTGCTCGTCATGGCGGCGGACGCGGTCTCAGGCGCGCGCCCGGGGGCGCGGCGCGAGAGCATCGAGAACTACGTGAAGCGGCTCGAGGCGCTCGAGAAGATCGCCGACAGCTTCCCGGGGGTGGAGAAGTCCTACGCCATCCAGGCCGGTCGCGAGGTGCGGATCATGGTCGAGCCGAAGAACGTCGACGACTCGCGAGCGGCGACGCTCGCGGCCGACGTCGCGCGGCGCGTCGAGCGGGAGCTCCAGTATCCGGGGATGATCAAGGTCGTCGTGATCCGGGAGACCCGCGCGATGGAGTACGCCAAGTAGCCGGCGTGATCGGAACCCAACCGTGAACATCCTCTTCGTCGCCGACGTGTACGGCTCCCCCGGACGCCGCGCGGTCCGCGAGCTCCTGCCCGACATCGTCTCCTCCATGGGGATCGACTTCACCGTGGTCAACGTGGAGAACGCCGCCGCGGGATTCGGCGTGACCAAGGACACGCTCGAGGAGATGAAGACGCTCGGCGTGGACGCCATGACGAGCGGGAATCACATCTGGGACCGTCGCGAGTCCCTGCCGCTCCTCGATTCGGAGCCGCTCCTCCTCCGTCCGCACAACTATCCCCCCGGCGTGCCGGGCACCGGCTCGCGCGTCTTCACGAGCCGGGAGGGGGTGAAGGTGGGCGTGCTCAACATGATGGGGCGCGTCTTCATGCGGGAGCTCCTCTGTCCGTTCCGCACCGCGGACCAGGAGATCGCACGGCTGAAGAGCGAGGGGGCGCGCGTCATCCTCGTGGACTTCCACGCGGAGGCCACGGCGGAGAAGGTGGCGCTCGGGTGGTACGTCGACGGACGCGTCTCGGCCGTGCTCGGCACCCACACGCACATCCAGACCGCCGACGATCGGATTCTTCCCGGCGGCACGGGCTACATCACCGACGCCGGCATGACCGGCCCCTTCGACTCCGTGATCGGGGTGAAGAAGGAGCAGGCCATCCAGAAGTTCCTCACGCTCCTGCCCACGCGCTTCGAGCCCGCGGGCGGGGACGTGCGCCTGAACGGCGTCCACCTGGAGGTGGACGAAGCCACCGGCCTCTGCCGCCACATCGAGCGCATCCAGCTCGCCCTGGAGCCGGCGGTGCGGCCGGCGACGGCGTGAGCGCCACCATGACCGCCGTCCGACTCGCCGGCGGTCCGCTCGCGGACGAGATCAAGGCGACGGTGCGCGTCCGGTTCGAACGCCTGCGCGCGAAGGGGATCGTGCCCGGGCTCGCGGTCGTGACGGTGGGAGAACCTCCGGGCGGCAACCCCTACGTGCGATCCAAGTGCCGCGCCGCCGAGGATCTCGGCGCGCAGGCCCACGTGACGCGACTCCCGCGCACCGCATCGGAATCCGAGGTCCGGGCAACGCTGCGAGAGCTGAGCGATCATCCCGCGTATCACGGCATCATCCTCCAGCTCCCGCTCCCCACAGGGCTTCACGAGGAACGGCATCTCGAGGACATCGCGTCCATGAAGGACGTCGACGGCATCCATCCGATGAACGTGGGACGCTGGGTCAGCGGACTTCCCGCGCATCGCCCCGCGACGCCGGCCGGCATCGTGGAGCTCCTGCGACGCCACGTGGGCGACCTCTCCGGCAAGCGCGTGTGCGTCGTCGGACGGAGCCGCATCGTGGGCCGGCCGCTCTCCGTGTTCCTCTCGGAGCGCGCGATCGGCATGAACTCCACCGTCACGCTGTGCCATTCGTCGTCGCGCGACCTCGCGTCCATCACCCGCGACGCGGAGATCCTCGTCGTCGCGATGGGACGCCCGCGCGCCATCGGCGCCGAGTACGTGCGCCCCGGCGCTGTGGTGGTCGATGTGGGCATCCACGCGATCGAGAATCCCGCGCCCGGCGGTCCGAAATATGAAGGGGACGTGGACTACGAATCGGTGAGCAAGATCGCGTCCGCCGTCACTCCGGTGCCCGGCGGCGTCGGCCCCCTCACGGTGGCCGTGCTGCTCCGGAACCTCGCCGATGCCGCGGAAGCGGCGGCCGAGGGCGCATGAGTCCGCGCATCGGAACCGCGGAGATCGATTTCCATCAGGGGCAACCGCGGGTCTACACGGTCCACGAGATCGCGCAGACGATCAATCTGGCCTTGGCGGATCACGGCGTCGTCTCCGTGCAGGGCGAGATCTCCAGCCTGAGGCGCCAGCCCAGCGGACACATCTACTTCGAGCTGAAGGACGACAGCGCCCGGCTTCGCGTCTCCTGGTTCCGGAACCGCATTCGCCAGTCGACCGACGCCCTCGCGGACGGGGTCCAGGTGCAGGTGGACGGAAGGCTCGAGTTCTATGCGTCCGGCGGGTCCGTGTCCCTCATCGCCGACAAGGTATCGCCCGTGGGACTCGGGGCGCTCCAGGCGCGCTTCGACGCGCTCAGGCGCGCGCTCGAGGCCGAAGGGCTCTTCCGCGAAGAACGGAAGCGACCTCTGCCTCGCTATCCCAGCCGCATTGGCATCGTCACCTCACCATCCGGCGCCGCCGTGCGCGACATGCTCCGAATCCTCCGTCAGCGAGCCCCCTACGTCCGCGTGATCGTGGCGCCGAGCGCGGTGCAGGGGGCGGGGTCCGCGTTCGAGATCGCGGCCGCCATCGCGCTCCTCAACGACTGGGGCAAGGTGGACGTGATCATTGCCGGGCGCGGTGGCGGGTCGATCGAGGACCTCTGGGCTTTCAACGAGGAAGTGGTCGTCCGCGCCATCGCGGGCTCGCGCATCCCCGTGATCTCCGCCGTCGGACACGAGACCGACGTGACGCTCGCCGATCTCGCGGCCGACGTGCGCGCGGCCACGCCCACGCACGCGGCGCAGATCGTGGCCCCGAGCCACGAGGACGTCTGCGCCAAGCTCGACCAGATCGCCAAGCACGCGCGGGACCGGCTCGGGCGCGAGGTGCGCGAGGCCAGGGCGCATCTCGCCGGCATCCGGAATCACCACGCGCTCCGCGAGCCGGGGCGCATGATCCGGGACAATCGCCGGCACCTGGACGAGCTGTCCGACTGCCTCGCGCGTGGTCTGCGCGACTGGGTCTTGAAGCGACGCCGCCTCGTCGATCAGCGCACCGGCGTCCTGCGCGCCCATTCGCCCGAGCGCTCCATCGGGCGCTCGCACGAGCGCCTCGACGCGCTCGAGCATCGAATCCGCCGCTCCACGCTCGCCCGGGTCGAGCGCAGCCGGACCGCTCTGGGCAGCAGCGGCCGCCTGCTCGCGTCCTACGATCACCGAGGCGTGCTGCGCCGCGGCTACGCGCTCGTCTGGAGCCCGGAGGGGGAGCTCATCATGCGCGGCGGATCGCTTCGCGTCGGCGAGGATCTCTCCGTCGAGTTCGCCGACGCCAGAGCCGAAGCGAAGGTCGCGAGGGTCGACCGAAAGCCCGAGCCCTCAGAAGGAGGTGCTTCATGACGCCCAAGGCAAACGCTCCGGCGCCCGAAGACGCCGGCGCCACCACGTTCGAGCAGATGATGGGGCGGCTCCAGGATCTCGTCGACAAGCTCGAGGAGGGCCAGCTCAGCCTGGACGAATCGATCCGCTCGTTCGAGGAGGGTATGGCTCTGGTGAAGAAGTGCACCGAGGTGCTCGACCGGGCCGAGGAGCGGATCCAGAAGCTCACGCGGGATTCGTCGGGACGACCGATGACGAGCCCGCTCGACGGGGACGAGGACCAGGCGGGAACGGGTGGCGACCAGCTCCCGTTTTGAGCGGTACCTCGAGCGCGCCCGGCCGAAGATCGAGGCCGCGCTCGACCGACTCCTTCCGTCCGCGTCGCGCGAGCCCAGGACCCTCCATCGCGCGATGCGCTACAGCGTGTTCGCGGGAGGGAAGCGCCTTCGTCCGGCACTCTGCCTGCTCGCATGCGAGTCGTTCTCGGGACGGAGCACGCCCGCGCTTCCCGCGGCCGCCGCGCTCGAGATGATCCACACCTTCAGCCTGATCCACGACGACCTGCCCGGGATGGACGACGACGATCTTCGGCGCGGCCGGCCGACCAACCACAAGGTCTTCGGGGAAGGGATGGCGATCCTCGCCGGGGACGCGCTCCTCTCGCTCGCGTTCGAGACGCTCTCCCGGTCCAACAATCTGAAGCAGGGCGCCAATCCGTGCGCGCTCCTCGAGACCGTGTGCATGGCGACCGGACCGGAAGGGATGATCGGAGGCCAGGCGATGGACCTGCTCTTCGAAGGGCGCAAGGTGCCGCTCCGGAGCGTCTATGCGATGCACCGTCGAAAGACGGGTGCGCTGCTCCATGGCTCGCTCCGGCTCGGTGCGCAGATCGGAGGCGCGAGCTCCGCGGACCTGCGCGCGGTGCGAGCCTTCGGGGAGCGCGTCGGGCTCGCGTTCCAGATCGGGGACGATCTCCTCAACGTGCGCTCCACGCGGAAGGCGCTCGGCAAGGCAACCGGCTCCGATCGGGCCCGCGGGAAGGCGACGGCGCCGGGACGCATCGGCCCCGAGCGAGCGGAGCGCGAGGCGGCTCGGCTCCTCCGCGAAGCCGCGGCCATCGCGCCCAAGCTCGGGCGCCGACCGGAGGAGTTCGTCTCCATGACCGAGTTCCTCCTCCACCGGACCCACTAGCGTGCCGATCTCCTCCAGCCCACTCGTCCACGCCCTCCTTTGCGGGCTCCTGGTGCAGCTGAGCAAGGTATTGACCTTCCTCGTGCGAGAGAAGAAAATCAACGTGCGGCGGCTGGTGGAGACAGGCGGCATGCCGAGCTCCCACGCGGCATCGGTTTGCGCGCTCAGCACTTGCGTGGCACTCCGCGAGGGGCTCGGTTCGGTCCTGTTCCAGGTCGTCCTCTTCTTCAGCCTGATCGTCATGTACGATGCCGCCGGGTTGCGGCGCGCTGCCGGGCGTCAGGCCACCCTCTTGAATCGAATTCTGCACGAGCACATACAGCTTCCGGGACCGCCGCACGAGCGTCTGCGCGAGCTCCTGGGGCACACGCCCATCGAGGTCCTGGTCGGGGCCCTGATCGGCGTCCTGTTCTCGCTCGCCATCTATCGTTCTCCGGGAGGCATGTGAGCACCGATTACCTGGCGCAGATCCAAGGTCCCGACGACCTGAAGCGGCTCCCCACGGACGCGCTCCCCGCGCTCGCGGCGGAGATGCGGGAGCGCATCATTCAAGTCGTGTCGCGCACCGGCGGCCACCTGGCGCCCAGCCTCGGCACCGTGGATCTGACGATCGCGCTCCACTACGTGTTCGACACCCCGCGCGACGTCCTGATCTGGGACGTGGGGCACCAGGCCTACGGACACAAGATCCTGACCGGCCGGAACGAGCGCTTCGACACGCTCCGCCAGGAGGCGGGCGTCTCGGGGTTCCCGCGCCGCGCCGAGAGCGAGTTCGATCCCTTCGGCACCGCGCACGCCTCGACTTCCATCTCGGCCGCGCTCGGCTTCGCGTGCGCGCGGGATCTCCGCGGCGACAAGAACCGCGTGGTCGCCGTCGTCGGTGACGGCGCGCTCACGGGCGGCCTCGCGTACGAGGGACTGAACCAGGCCGGCGTCCTGGGGACCGACATCCTCGTCGTTCTGAACGACAACTCCATGTCCATCTCGCCGAACGTGGGCGCGATCGCGCGCTACCTGACGCGGCTCTCGTCCTCGCCCACGTACCGGCGGTTCGAGAGCGACGTCTGGGATCTGCTCGGCAAGCTTCCCGCCGGCCGCAAGGCGCGGCGGCTCGTGGGGCGGGTCAAGGAAGGCATGAAGAACCTCATGGTCCCGAACATCCTGTTCGAGGAGCTGGGCTTCAAGTACTACGGCCCGGTGGACGGCCACGACCTGGCCGAGCTGGTGGATCTCCTGCGCCAGCTCAAGGACGTGAAAGGCCCGGTGCTCCTGCACGCGGTCACGCGGAAGGGGAAGGGCTACAAGTACTCCGAAGACGATTCGCGGAAGTTCCACGGCGTCGCCTCGTTCGACAAGCTGACCGGCGCGAGCGCGAAGAAGGCCGGCGGTTCGTCGCTCACGTACATGGAGATCTACGGGCAGACCATGATCGACCTCGCGACCGCCGATCGCTCCATCGTGGCGATCACGGCGGCGATGACGGACGGCACCGGCCTCGCCAAGTACGCGACCACGCTGCCCGGGCAATTCCACGACGTGGGAATCGCCGAGCAGCACGGCACCTGCTTCGCAGCGGGACTCGCGGCCGCGGGGATGAAGCCGTTCGTGACCATCTACTCCACGTTCCTCCAGCGCGCGTACGACCAGATCGTCCACGACGTCGTCGTCCAGAATCTCCCGGTCCGCTTCGCGCTCGACCGGGCCGGGTTCGTGGGCGAGGACGGCGCGACGCACCACGGACTCTTCGACATCGCCTACCTGCGCTGCCTTCCGAACATGGTGCTGATGGCGCCCAAGGACGAGAACGAGCTCCGTCACATGCTCGCCACGATGGCGAGCTACTCCTCCGGTCCGATCGCGGTGCGCTACCCGCGCGGCAGCGGTCCGGGCGCCGCGCTCGATTCCAAGCTCACCCCGCTTCCCATCGGGGAAGGGGAGCTCCTCCGAAATGGAAGCGATCTCCTCCTGGTCGCGTACGGCACCATGGTGCCCGCCGCCGAGAAAGCGGCACAGCTCCTCGAAGCGCGGGGCATCAAGGCCGCGATCATCAACGCGCGCTTCGCCAAACCGCTCGACGAGCGCCTCATCCTCGAATGGGCGCGCCGCGTGCCGCACGTCGCCACGCTCGAAGAGGGGGCGCTCGCCGGAGGCTTTGGCGACGCGGTGCTCGAGTTCCTCAACACGCAGGGCATCGATGGCCTGCG
>DATJGP010000054.1:0-2964 GCA_035494915.1 Candidatus Eiseniibacteriota bacterium
CACGTTGCGTCGATCGTTGCTGTTGTTGAGATAGGAGATGGCATGTCCGTCCACGGTCCATTGCGGGTCGAGCGAACGCGGCGGGAAGTCAACGATGACCGGCGGTTTGTCGTTGTTCAGATAGATGATCTGCTGCGAGAATGCGCCCGCTCCCTGGATTTCGTGGACCAGTGTGTGGAGCACCCGATCGCCGCTCGGGGAGAGGTAGGACGACTGGAAGGTGCTGGCCCCGAGACGGACCGGCTGTCCCCCGGAGGTCACCTTCCAGAGCACATCGCGCGTGTTGGTGGGATAGAAGAGGATCAGGTGACCGTCCCGTGACACGTCTCCGATCTGCTCCCCCGAGCCTGACGTCACGGCCCGCGGGTTCTCGCCGTCGGCGTCCATCCGCCAAATGTGTGGAATCAGATCATCGCCCGCATGCACGTAGACGATGCCGGCTCCCTCACAGAATCGCGGGCTGAAGGCGCCTTTTTCCCCTTCCGTGAGCGAGCGCTCCGACGCGCCGTTCGGCGCCGCGGCGAAGATCTGGAACGTCCCGTCCTTGACGGCGGAGTAGAGGAGCGTGCTGTCGGGGCCCTGGTCGAAGTCCCGGACCTCCGATCCGAACGTGGCCTGATGAGCTCCTCGGGCACCGTTGGGGTTGGCCACCCAGAGATCGAACTCTTGCCGTCCCCTGACCGCCGCGATCGCCTTGCCATCGGCGGACAGGCTCATGGCAACGTAGAAGCTTCCATCGCTCGTCAGATGGGTGGCGCGCCCGTCGGGGAAGCCGATCCTCCATAGCTGACCCGCGGTCATGGTCCCGAGGTCGAAGGCCGAGGCGATGAGGCCGCTCCCGTCCGGGAGCCACACGAGATCGTCCATCTGGTAGAACGCGGCCGTTCCGATCGGCTCCCGCTTACCATCTCCGACGCGGTACGACGCGACCGTGCTCCCGAGCGCCACACCGCCTCGATTCTCGACCATGGCGATGCGCTTTCCATCCGGCGACCAGTCCGGCTGGCCGAAGTAGACGGGGGGCGACGCAGTCGCGAGGATCTGCTCCTTCCCACTACTGAGCTCCATGACGACGAGAGCGTCCTGATTCTTCTGCGGCATCCCGCGACGAAAGGCGATTTTCTTCCCGTCCGGCGAGAATGTGATCCGCGAATCCACGTCGTAGGCGCGTTTCTTGGGGGTGCCGCCGAGCGTCGGAATCTCGAAGATGGCCGTGTATCCATCGCGGTCCGGATCGGCACTCTGGTAGTAGAGGTAATCGCCGCCAGGGGCGAAGATGAGACCGGCGGGAGAAACCTTCTGCGCCGAGAGAATCTGGACATCGCTCCCGGTCGCGACCTGATGGACCCATAGCGTCCGCACGCCGTCCAGATACATCGAGTACGCCACGTAGCGCCCGTCCGGAGAGATGGCGGCGCCGTTCATGAGTCCGCGGTTCGTGATGGCGCTGACCCGGAGCGCAGGAGTGGTGACCTCCGTCGTCGTGTCGCGCCCCCTTTGAACGAGCACACCCGCGATGGCGATGCCGGCGACGAGCGCCGCGCCCAGGACCCACGTGACCGGGGAGATCTTCCTGCGCGTCGTTGCAGCGGGTGCGGCGGCTGAGGAGCCGCTCCCCGAGCTTCCCGAGGCGGTCAACGAGTCGTACTCGTCGACGATCTCCCGAAGCTCGATGGCCAGGTCCTTCGCCGACTGGAGGCGCTGATCGGGGTTCTTCGCGAGACACCGGCGGATCAAGCGACGTAACTCCGACGGAACGTTCTTGTTGATGTCCTCCACGGGCACGGGCTTCTCGTGGAGGATCTTGTGCATCGTCTCGACATTGGAATCGGCGGTGAAGGGTTTCTTGCGCGTCGCTGCTTCGTAGAGGATGCAACCGAAGGAGAAGATGTCCGCGCGGTGATCCACGGCGCCGCCCCGCACCTGCTCCGGCGCCATGTAGCCCGCCGTCCCGACGATCGCGCCCGGATTGGTCGCGTCCCCCGCCTCGGTGGCGCCCATCGTGGCGTCACCCTCCGACGCTCCCGTCTCCGTGAGCTTGGCGAGCCCGAAGTCGAGCACCTTCGCGAAGCCGTCCTTCGAGACCATGATGTTGCCGGGTTTGAGATCCCGATGGACGATCCCCGCCGCGTGCGCCTTTGCGAGCCCTTCGGCGGCCTGCGCGAGATAGCCGAGCAGGGTGCGCAGATCCGTCTTGTCCTGGTGGATCTTCGTCGACAGCGTCTCGCCGCTCACCAGCTCCATCGAGATGTAGTGGACGGCGGAGGAGCCTGGCGCCGACACGCCGTCGCCACCCCGAACCGCGTCTTCCCCGATTTCATAGATGGTGACGATGTTCGGATGATTGAGCGAGGAGGCAGACTTGGCTTCGCGCACGAAGCGCCGGACGCGGTCTTCGCTCCGGACCAGCTCGGGCGGGAGGATCTTGAGCGCGACGTTGCGCTCGAGGGTCTGGTCCTGGGCCAGATAGACCTCGCCCATCCCGCCGGCGCCCAGAGGGCCGACGATTCGGTAGTGGGCGATCTGATCCTGGGGTTGAAGCGCTCGCTGGGAGGTCACGGCCGTGGATAGTAGCTGTAGTTTCCGCCCTAGCGGGGGGAATTTTCACGCTTCACGGGTTGGTGGGCGCTTGGCTATGCTGCCGCCCTTGGGGAACCGGTCAGCGGTGGCCCATTCATACCGTCGTGACCAGCGTGTTTCACCCGCAGCGGAGGCAACATGAACGCGAAGCGCATCGTCGTGGCCTCGGTTTTGGTCCTCTCGCTCAACTTGCTCGGCACAACCGCGGCCCGCGCCAAGACGTACTCACTCGAGAACCGGCCTCCCGGAGAGATCAGCTTGCTCTTTGGTGGACGCCTCGCGGACGAGGACCTGGTCGACGCGAACACCGGCCCGGACTTCGGGCCGATCGTCGGGCTCCGCTGGGCGGTGAAGCTCTCGCCACAGTGGAACTGGTTCTTCGAC
>DATJGP010000055.1:0-3673 GCA_035494915.1 Candidatus Eiseniibacteriota bacterium
GTGGAACTCGATCTCGATCAGCGGCTACCACATCCGCGAAGCGGGGGCGACGGCGGCACAGGCGCTGGCGTTCACGCTGGCGGACGGGTTCGGCTACGTCGAGGAGTGCCTGAAGCGCGGCATGGACGTGGACGACTTCGCGCCGCGGCTCTCCTTCTTCTGGGACGTCCACAACGACTTCTTCGAGGAGATCGCGAAGTTCCGCGCGGGGCGCCGCATCTGGGCGACCATCATGCGCGACAAGTTCCACGCGAAGAACCCGCGCTCCCTCCAGCTCCGCACGCACGCGCAGACCGCGGGTGTGTCGCTCACCGCGCAGCAGCCGCTCAACAACGTCGCTCGAGTCGCGCTCCAGGCGCTCGCGGCGGTGCTCGGCGGGACGCAATCGCTCCATACCAACTCGATGGACGAGACGCTCGCGCTTCCGACCGAAGAGGCCGCGACCGTCGCACTCCGTACGCAGCAGATCATCGCCTACGAGTCGGGCGTCACCGAAACGCCCGATCCCCTGGGTGGCTCCTACTTCGTCGAAGCCCTCACCGACAAGATCGAGGCGGAAGCCCTCAGCTACATCAAGCGCATCGACGAGATGGGCGGGATCATCCAGGCGGTCGAGCGCGGCTACCCGCAAAAGGAGATCGCCGATTCCGCGTACAAGTTCCAGCAGCAGGTGGAGCGCGGGGAGCGGGTCATCGTCGGCGTGAACAAGTTCCAGACCGACGAGGAGATCACGATCCCGGTCCTCATGATCGATCCCGAGATCGAGCGGAAGCAGATCGAGCGGACCAAATCCGTGCGCGCCAAGCGCGACGCCGCGAAGCACACCCAGGCCATGACCGCGCTCCGCGACGCCTGCATGAGCGACAAGAACCTCGTCCCCTTCGTCCTCGACGCGGTGCGCGCCGAGGCGACGCTCGGCGAGATCAGCGATGTGTTCCGCGAGGCGTACGGCGTGTACCGCGAGCCCGCGGTCTTCTAGGGAGGCATCGAGTGCGCAAGATCCGCGTTCTGGTGGGGAAGGCCGGTCTCGACGGTCACGACCGCGGCGCCAAGGTGGTGGCGAGCGCGATGCGCGACGCCGGGTTCGAGGTCATCTACACGGGACTCCACCAAACGCCGGAGATGATCGTCCAGGCCGCGGTGCAGGAGGACGTGGACGCGGTGGCCCTCTCCATCCTCTCGGGGGCGCACATGACGCTCTTCCCGCGCGTGCTCGAGCTGATGAAGGAGAAGGGGATCCAGGACGTGCTCCTCACCGGCGGTGGAATCATCTCCAAGGAGGACATGGCCGCGCTGAAGTCCAAAGGCGTGGGCGACCTCTTCGGCCCCGGCACCCCGACCACCGCGATCATCGAGTACATCAGTGGCTGGGTGAAATCCAACCGACGCTCCAAGGTGGGTGCGTGAACAAGGTCGTCAAATCCGCGCGCGAGGCCATCGAGAAGGCGCAGCTCAAGGACGGCGCGACGGTCGTCCTCGGCGGCTTCGGCCTCAGCGGCCTCCCCGAGAACCTGATCGTGGCGCTGCGCGACTCGGGCGTGAAGGACCTCACGTGCGTCTCGAACAACGCGGGCGTGGACGACTGGGGCCTGGGGCTCCTCCTCCAGACGCGGCAAATCCGAAAGATGATCTCCTCCTACGTCGGCGAGAACGCGACGTTCGAGAAGCAGTACTTGAGCGGCGAGCTGGAGGTGGAGCTGATCCCGCAGGGCACCCTCGCGGAGCGCATGCGCGCCGGCGGTGCCGGGATCGGCGGCTTCTACACGCCCGCCGGTGTGGGCACCGTGGTGGCCGACGGCAAGGAGACGCGCGTTCTGAACGGCCAGGAGTACGTGCTGGAGATGCCGATCCGCGCCGACCTGGCGCTCGTGAAGGCGTGGAAGGGCGACACGATGGGCAATCTCGTCTACCGGATGGCCGCGCGGAACTTCAACCCGATGGCCGCGACCGCGGGCAACGTCACGATCGCCGAGGTCGAGGAGCTGGTCGAGCCGGGGCAGATCGATCCCGACCACGTGGTCACGCCCGGCATCTTCGTGAACTGGATCCTCAAAGGGACCTATGGAAACAAGCGAATCGAAAAGAGAACGAATCGTTAGGCGCGCCGCGCTCGAATTGCGCGACGGGTACTACGTGAATCTCGGGATCGGCATGCCGACCCTCGTGGCGAACTGCATCCCGGAGGGGATGGACGTGGTCCTCCAGTCGGAGAACGGCGTGCTGGGCGTCGGGCCCTACCCCGAGAAGGGGAAGGAAGACGCGGACCTCATCAACGCCGGCAAGGAGACGATCACGGTCCTTCCCGGCGCGGCGTTCTTCTCGAGCGCCGACTCGTTCGCGATGGTTCGCGGCGGGCACGTCGACCTCACCATCCTGGGAGGGATGGAGGTGGATCAGCACGGCAACCTGGCGAACTGGATGGTTCCGGGCAAGATGGTGAAGGGCATGGGGGGCGCGATGGACCTGGTCCACGGCGCGAAGCGCGTGGTCGTGACCATGCTCCACACCGACAAGTCGGGCGCATCCAAGATCCTGCGCGAGTGCACCCTTCCGCTCACGGGGCGGAAGGTGGTGCACCGCATCATCACCGATCTGGCGGTGCTCGACGTGGCGCCGGACGGGCTGAAGCTGATCGAGCGCGCGCCGGGGGTCACGATCGACGAGATCGTGAAGTCCACCCAGGCCGAGCTGGTCATCGAAGAAGTAGCGGAGATGCCGGTCTGATCCGGCCTAGGGGGGATCGGTGCTGACGACCAAGGATATGGAACGAGATGACATCTACGAGCTGACTTCCGACCAGCGCGACTGGCGGGAGACGCTGCGCGAGTTCGCCGACAAGGAGATCGCGCCGCACGCGGCTCGATACGACGACGCAAGCGAATTCCCGTGGGACTCGGTGAAGAAGATGCGGGACCTGGGCCTCTTCGGGCTCGTATTCCCGGAGAAATACGGCGGTCAGGGCGCCGGCACGCTGGAGTACGTCCTCGCGGTGGAGGAGGTCTCGCGCGCGTGCGCTTCGACGGGGATCACCCTCGCGGCGCATGTGTCGCTCGGCACGTGGCCGATCTACAACTTCGGCACCGAGGAGCAGAAGCAGCGCTATCTCCCCGCGCTCTGCACCGGCGAGAAGCTCGCGAGCTTTGGACTCACGGAGCCCGAGGCGGGCTCGGACGCCGGCGGCACGAAGACGCGCGCCGTGCTCGAAGGCGATCAGTACGTCTGCAACGGGCGGAAGATCTACATCACGAACGGATCGGTCTCGGGCACCACCGTGTTCACGGCCGTGACCACGCCGGGGATCGGCGTGAAGGGGATCAGCAGCTTCATCATCGAGCGCGGGACGCCGGGCTTCACGCCGGGCACGCGCGAGAAGAAGCTGGGCCATCGCGCCAGCGACACGGTGGAGCTGATCTTCGAGAACGTGCGGCTCCCGAAGGGGAATCGCCTCGGCGACGAGGGGGCCGGCTTCGTTCAATTCATGAAGACTTTGGACGGCGGGCGCATCTCGATTGGTGCGATGTCCCTGGGGATCGCCCAGGCGGCGCTCGACGCGTCCGTGAAGTACGCGAAGGAGCGGAAGCAGTTCGGCCGCTCGATCGGCGATTTCCAGGCCATCCAGCTCCTCCTCGCCGACATGGCGACCGAGCTGGAGGCGGCGCGGCTCCTCGTCTAC
>DATJGP010000056.1:0-8507 GCA_035494915.1 Candidatus Eiseniibacteriota bacterium
GCGCGCTCCGCCGTGGGGCTCGTCCCCTCGCGCAAGTATTCTTGAATGATCTTCTCGGTGGTGGGACCGATGCCCGGTATCTGGCGGATGCTCCCGCGCGTGGCCAGAACGTCGAGCGGCTCGTCCAGCGCGAGCACCGCCTGCGCGGCGCGCTTGTAGGCCATGCGCCCATGGGGTGAGGCGTGCGCCACGCCCAGGTCCCGGAAGATCCCCGCGACTTCCATGTTGATGTCGCGCGCGAGGACGGAAGCCATGACCGAGGCGTGCCTAGCGGCACAGCTCCAGGAAACGGGCCGCAAGCTTGGGACCGGTGCCCGCGTCCTCGTGCTTGAAGAAGACGAACGCTTCCTTCCACGTCTCGCCCCGCACGCGATCGGCCCACGTCTTGAGATCGGCCTCTTCGTAGACGACGCGCCGGAGCCGGAAGTAGCCCCAGTCCGCCGTGGAGACGAAGGGCGGATCGTCGGGCTCGCCGGTGTCTGCGATGCACCAGGCCATGTTGCGCTCTCGGAGCGCGCTGTAGACCTCGTCATCGTGCCAGGACGAGTGGCGGAACTCGAACGCGGCACGAGCGGTGAGCCCCGCGAGGAAGTCGCGCAGACGCGGCACGTCCTTCTTCATGTTCGGGGGAAGCTGGACCAGAAACGGCCCCAGCTTCGAGCCGAGGGTTCCCGCGGTGCGGAGCAGATAATCCACCGAGTCCTGGACGTCCTTGAGCCGCTTGTCGTGGGTGATCCGCTTCGTCGCCTTGATCACGAACGAGAAATCCTCCGGCACCTCGGCAGCCCAGGCCTCGAGGGTCGTGAGGTTGGGCATGCGATAGAACGTATTGTTCACCTCGACCGTCGCAAAATGCTCGGCGTAGTAGCGGAGCATGTCCTTGGCCGCGAGCTTCTCCGGATAGAAGTGCCCCTTCCACTCCTTGTACGACCAGCCGCTCGTTCCCGCTCGTATCCGCATGCATGCTCCTGGGTTTTCGGCTACCGGGGCAGGCTCTCCGCCCACCCTTCCATGGTACCCGTCAGCTCGTCCATCACGTCGATCGGAGTTCGCCCGGAGCGCTTCAGCACGTTGAACCCATGATCGGCCCCGTCCACGATGTGGAGAATGGCCCGGGCGCCGAGTTGGTCAACGATCGGCCGCAGGAGATCGAGGTCCGCCAGGGTGTCCCGCGTACCCTGGAGGAAGAGCATCGGGACGGTGACCTGTGCGAGGTGATCGCCTCGCGATTGATCCGGACGCCCCGTCGGATGCAGGGGGAATCCGAAGAACGCGAGCCCCTTCACGCCAGGCAGGGGCTCCTTGGACGCGGCGAGCGAGGTCATGCGCCCACCCATCGATTTCCCACCCGCGAGGAGCGGCAGGTCGGGGGCGGCCCGATGCGCCGCGTCGACCGCGGATCGAACCGTGGCCAGGAGGATGGGCGTCGGATCGATGCGCCGCGAACGATTCTCCTGATAGGCGAACTGGTAGCGGAAGCTCGCGAGTCCGTGCTCCCCGAGGGCGATGGCCGTCTCCTCCATGAAGCGGTGCCGCATCCCCGCGCCGGCGCCATGGCCGAAGACGTAGAGCCATCGCGCGGCGGAGGGGCGATGAAGGATGGCGGAGACTTCGCCGGTCGAGGCGCTCGCGAGGAACTTGAGCTCAGTGGTCATGCCGCGATCAGTCACGCATCCTCCGCTCGATGGCCGCGATGGCCTTGGCCATGTCGATGCCCTCGCCCAGGACGGCCCGGAGCGGATCCTCCATCTCCTCGAATCGCTCGGGAATCGTCCGGATCGTGAACCGCGCCGGGTCGAGCCGCGCGTTCACTTCGTCCCATCGAAGCGGACAGGACGCGGGCGCACCGGGCAGCGGCCGCACCGAGTACGGCGCCACGATCGTGTTGCCGTGTCCATTCTGCCCAAAGTCGACGTACACCTTACCGCCGCGTCCACGGATCGAGCGCACGACGGTCGAGATCTCGGGAAGGGTCTCCACCACCATCGTCGCGAGCAGGCGCGCGAACGTGCGGACCTCCTCGTGCGTGTAGCGCTGCCCCATCGGGAGCAGGATGTGGATGCCGGTCGCGCCCGAGGTCTTGGGAACGCTCGGCAGCTCGAGATCGTCGAGGATCGTCTTGAGCGCCCGCGCCACCTGGACGACGTGGGCGAACGGCGCCTCCTTGGGATCCAGGTCGAGCACCATCCAGTCGGGACGATCCAGCGACGCCACGCGCGCGTTCCAGACGTGGAGCGGGATCGTGCCCATGTTCGCCACGTAGCGAAGCATGTCCTCGTCGTCGATCACGAAGTAGCGGATGTCGCGGTCGGCGTCCCGGGCGTGGATCACCTGGGTCCGGACCCAGTCCGGAACGTAGACGGGGGCGTCTTTCTGGAAGAACGACTTCCCCTCGATGCCGTCCGGGTAGCGCGTGAGCACCACGGGCCGGTCGCGCAGGTACGGGAGGACGAGTGGGGCGACCCTCTCGTAGTAGCCGACCAGATCCCCCTTCGTCGTACCGTCGGGCCAGAACTTCTTTTTGAGGTTGGTGAGCGCGACCTCGTGGCGCTCGCTCGTAGCGGCGGGAGGCTTCGTCCGCTTGGTTGCGGCTTTCTTGACCGGCGCCGGTGGGGGCGCGTCCGTCTCCGCGGTCTCCAGGGTCACCGGCTCCGGCGCGTGGCACTCCTCCGGCTTCACGTCGGGACGCATTCCCATGAACGCGGGATGCCGGAGGCCTCCGTCGCGCGTCCACTCGGTGTAGCGCACCTCGCACACGAGCTTCGGCTCGTACCACGTGTGCCCCGGCCCCTTGGGACTCCGAGCCTCGAACGGCGACGTCGCACGCTCGAGCGGCTTCAGCTCCTCGCCAATGTCCTCGAGCGCCCGGTCGTCGAATCCCGTCCCCACCTTGGTCACGTACACGAGCTGGCCCTTGTCGTACCGCCCCACGTGGAGCGCGCCGAATCCTGTGCGCGCGCCTTGCGGCCTGGTCGCGCCGCCGATCACGAAGAAGTCCCGGCGGTCGCACTTCACCTTCACCCAGTCGGGCGTGCGCCTGCCCGCGTAGCGGCTCGCGAGCCGCTTGGCCACGATCCCCTCGAGCCCCATCTCGGCGACGGCTGCGAGGAACGCGTCGCCGTGCTCGAGGATGTGATCCGCGCGCTGAACGGTTCCCCGGGGTGGAACGACGCGGGCGAGGAGCTCCTTCCGATCCTCGAGCTTCAATCCGCGCAGGTCGTAGCCCTCGACGCCGAGGCAATCGAAGAAGATGGCCCGCGTCGGTATTCGCAAGCGCGCCGCTTCGATGTCGCGCGGCTTCGTGAGATGCATGCGTGACTGGAGTCGTCCGAACTGGGGGTGACCGTTCTCGTCCTCGGCGATGATCTCGCCGTCCAGCGTGAATCGCGGTGTCGCGAGCGCCGCCAGCGCCTGGGCGATTTCCGGATAGCGCTTCGTGATGTCCTCGCCGCTCCGACCGATCATCTGCACGTCACGGTCGCGGCGCGAGGCCACCACGCGCACGCCGTCGTACTTGACCTCGTAGAGCCAGTCCGGACCCTTGGGCGGGCGATCCTCGAGCGTGGCGAGCGTCAGAGGAGTCTTCGCGCCGAAGAGATCTCCCTTGGACGCACCCAGGGACAGCGCCCGCTCGCGCACCGAAGCCAGCGTCCCCTCGCGGTCGCGCATTTCCTCGACGGTGAGCCCCGTGATCACGGACTCGGGATAGCGATCCACCGCTTCCGCGTTCGACGCGAGCCCGTCGTCCTTCTTGAGGAAGAGCCAGTCCTTCGCGCTGCGCGACATGCGGACCAGCGTCCAGCGCCCGCGCATCTTGAAGCCGAAGAACTCGAGCTCCATCTTGCCGCGCTCGTACTGCTCGAGCAGATCCTCGGGCTTGAACGAGCGATACCAGCCGTCGTCCCACACGATGACCGAGCCAGCGCCGTAGTTGCCCGCGGGGATCATCCCCTCGAACGATCCGTACTCCAGCGGATGGTCCTCGACGTGAACGGCGAGGCGCTTCTCTTCCGCGCGCGTCGAGGGCCCTTTCGGCACTGCCCAACTTTTGAGCACCCCGTCGAGCTCGAGCCTCAGGTCGTAGTGCATCGCGCGGGCCCAGTGCTTCTGCACCACGAACCGCGGGGAGGTCCCGGCGCCCCCTCCAGGTGACGATTCCCCAAAGGGTTCCGGCGTGCGCGCGGGGTCCCGCTTTTGACGGTATTTCTCGAGATTGGGGTTTCGGGTAGGGCTCAATGGCGGGTTGGGCGCGGTCAGCGAGCGCTAAAGGCGGACTCCATGCGATCCGATAAACAGTGCACTCACAGTTGAGTATAGCAAAGGGTTGGTGCTAGCCTCCCGGAAGTCGCCGGAGGACTCTCGTATGCCCCCACATAGCATCGGTTCGGGAACGCTCTCGTTCGGACTCGTCTCGATTCCGGTCAAGATGTTCACCGCCGCGTCGTCCGCGAACGTCTCGTTCAACCTGCTCCACGAGAAGTGCGGCGGGCGGATCAAGCAGCAGATGGTCTGCCCCACCTGCAACGTGACCGTGGAGCGCTCCTCGCTCGTTCGCGGCTACGAGTTCTCGAAGGACCAGTACGTCCAGTTCACCGACGAGGAGCTGAAGTCGGTGGAGGGCGAGGCTTCCGAGATCATCGACATCGCCGAGTTCGTTCCGCTCGAGCAGGTCGATCCCATCTACTTCGAGAAGAGCTATTACCTGGGCCCCGACAAGGGTGGCGCCAAGGCCTACCGGCTCCTCTGCGACGCGATGGAGAAAGCCCAGAAGGTCGCGCTCGCCAAGTTCGTGATGCGAGGCAAGGAGTCGATCGTCCTCATCCGGCCGAGTCAGGACGGGCTGATGCTCCACACGATGTACTTCTCCGACGAGGTCCGCGACTTCAACGAGATCGATAAAGGGTCCGACGCCTCCATTCGCGCCGGCGAGCTGGACCTCGCGATCAAGCTGATCGGCGAGCTCTCCGCCGACTCGTTCAAACCGGAGCAGTACGCGGACGAGTACCGCGGGCGCGTGCTCGCGGTGGCGCAGGAGAAGATCGAAGGCAAGGAGATCACGGCCACGGGCCCGAAGGTCGAGCGGACGCAGGTCATCGATCTGATGGACGCGCTCAAGCAGAGCCTCGAGCGCCGCGTGGGTCAGGAAGACAAGACGGCCACCAAGAAGCCGGCCGCCAAGGCGAAGCGTACGGCCACCCCTACGAAGGAAAGCAAGCGGGCATCACGTTAACGGCAGCACGGGGCGGTGGATGAGCATGGAAGCGGCGCAGCATTACTCCGCGCGAGAGGCGGCGCGGATTCTTCAAACGACCGAGGCCCAGGTCCGGGCCTGGGCGCGCGCGGGCGGGATCGTCCCTGAGCCTGGCCCGAGCGGCTCCCCGGAATTCACCTTCCAGCAGCTCCTCCTCTTGAGAACGACGCGCGGTCTCTACGAGGCCGGAGTTCCACCCGGCCAGGTGCGTCGCGTCTGGGCGTCCCTGCGACGCCAGCTCACCGATGATCTTCCCCTGACTTCGATCCGCATTCTCGCCGACGGACGCCGCGCGGTCGCGTGGGATGGCCACGCGCCCTGGCAGCCGGATTCCGGACAGTTCGTCCTCGATTTCGACGCGGGCGAGATCGCGGAGCGCGCGGGAGTGACGGAGGAGTCGAAGGTCGCGACCTTGTCGATGGTCGTACCCTTGGCGACGGAGGAGAAGCCGGTGGTCAGCGCGGCGGGCCCCGAGCCCGAGCCGGCCTCGCTGACCGCGGAGCAGTGGTTCCACATCGCCTGCGAGCTGGACGGCATCTCCCCGCTCGAGGCACAGCACGCCTACCTGCAGGCGCTGCGGATGGATCCCGAGTACGCGGACGCGCACGTGAACCTGGGACGGCTCCTGCACGAGGCGGGCGAGCTGGGACGGGCCGAAGCCTATTACCGGAAGGCCGCCGAGCATGCGCCCGACGACTCCACCATCCCCTACAACCTCGCGGTGCTCCTCGAAGATCGCGGGCGGCCCGAGGAAGCGATCCTCGCGTACCGGCGAGCCATCGAGGTCGATGCCGAGGCGGCGGACGCACACTACAACCTGGGGCTCTTGCTGGATTCTTTGGGACGGCGGTCCGAGGCGATGCGCCACCTCATGACGGCGCGCCAGCTCTACGCCGGTTCGCACGGCGGGCGGTAGAGTCCCGCCCGTCTAGAGCAAAAGCGCTACCGAGCCCCGAACCGCTCCAAAGCCCGCGCCTTCGCCTTCTCCGCCTCCGCCTCCCGATCCCGCGGCTCCGCGTTCGTCACCAGCGAATCGATGAGCTTGCGCGCGACCTTCGCGGTCTCATCTACGGCCCGGTCGAACGCGACCTCGTTCACCTTCGAAGGCTTCGTGAACCCCGAGAGCTTTCGAACGAACTGAACCGAGGCCGCGCGGATCTCCTCGTCGGTGGCCGGCGGATCGAAGTTGAACAGCGTCTTGATGTTTCGGCACATGGTGAATGGCTCCGGTTTTCTGGACGGCTACCCCTCAAAGGGTCGGATTACTTCACTAGAGTGAAGCACCCCTTTTCGACACCCTCTGATGACTCGATCCGGTAGAAGAACACCCCTGATGAGAGCGGTTTACCAGCATCGTTCTGCCCGTCGACCGGAACGGAGTGGACACCAGCCTGAAGCTGGGGATCATCCAGCACGGTTCGAATCAGGCGGCCCTGAGTGTCGAAGAGCTGCACCCGGACGGCACTGGGCCGGTTGGTTACAAATGAGAGCGTTCCACTTGGATTGAGCGGATTCGGATAGACGCGAGAGTTTGCTGGTCCGAGGGACTTCACTTTCATCTCGAGTGATGCCTGAAGAGGCTCCCCCGTGCTCAGGGCGCCCTGAATTCCCACAGACACCGTAACCGTCCCATGCAGTCCACCCAAGAGACGATGTAGATCTTCTCTGGAAAAGCAGACCTTGATCTCGCCAACCCCGTTACCGTCGGCGTCTCCGCCGATCTCGCTCGTAATGGCATGAATCAGCTCAACTTCTCCCGTGCCGACTGAGGTCATTGCGAAGGTCGACAGATTGACGTCGGCATTGTCATAAGCGCCCGCCACGGGCTCCACCGAGACGCACGTAAGAGGAGGTCCATTGCCGCCAACCTGGATAGGACGCGGACTGGACAGGAATGCCCGGGCGGCGAGAGCACTCCCCCCTGGTGGATTGCTGAGAACGACCACGACTTGATTCGCAGATCGATCGGGAAGCACCAGATCCGTAGCTCCGTCATCATTGAGGTCGGTCGCGGTGCTATAGACAGAGGCCCCTAGGTTGCCTCCGACACCGGCGGCTGTCAGGAATCCCGGCTCGAGTCCCCCAGAGCCATTGCCCGGCAGAATGAGAACTCCTCCCACGCATGCAAAGGCAACGTCTGCACGTCCGTCGGCGTTGAAATCTCGGATCGCGAATGCAGAGCCCGGACGCCCCATGTGAGTCCATGCGGGGTCTTGGAATTCACCCTGGCCCGTGCCGAGCATCACGGCCACGGAGTCATAGCCGCTTGCAGCGGTCACGATGTCAGGCCAACGATCACCGTTCAAGTCCCCTACCGCAAGTCGAAAGGGGTTTCGCGCCGCGGGATACTGTCGAGCTTCGGAGAACAGGCCGGCTCCATTGCCCAAGAGAACCGACACGCTGCTACCACCGTAATTCGCGGTGGCGATGTCCAGGCTTCCGTCCCGATTCAGATCCTCCAACTCGACGCCAATCGGCGCGGGCCCGGCGACGTACGCGACAGGTGCAAGGAAATGCCCATGTCCGTCGGCTAGCAGAACGCTCACCGTTCCGGCGTCGGAGTTACAGACCGCGAGGTCGGCGATGCCATCTCCGTTCAAGTCTCCGCTGGCGCCCGTGTACGGCTGCGTTCCAGCACGGACAAGAACGGCCTCACCGAACGTACCGTCTCCCATCCCCGGCGCGACCCACACACCGCCGCCAGCAAAGACGGCCAAGTCCGGTCGGGCATCTCCGGTAAAATCGCCCAGGGCGATGGAACTCAGGTCTGGAACGGTTTTGAACCCGATGAAGCGAAACACGGTTCCTCCCTCACCGAGGAAGACCGACACGCCATGGCTGTTGACGTGTCCCACGACGAGATCACTAACCCCATCACCGTCGAGGTCCGTCATTTCCGTGGCACCGGGATCGTACTCCGTCGGAAATGTTGAGGATCCCATATCGGACCACGTCGTCGACGGAGCGCGCGGCACATCTGCAACGCTCACTGCAAACCTTTGCCAAGTACCAGCGATACCATCGCTCACGCCAACAGTCATGTTGTACGAGCCCGCATCGATGAACCAAGGGTGGAGGCGAATTCTACCCGTGGCTGCGCCCGGGCCAGACGACACTGTCGCGATCGACAGGAACTCGGGACCATCGAGCTTGAAGAAGTGGAGGCTCTGGCCATCCTCGTCCGTCGCGTTCACGGATTGTTCGACTTGGAGCCCTTCCGTAGCGCTCATGTCCGATGGCCGCGCGAGGACTGGGG
>DATJGP010000057.1:0-17606 GCA_035494915.1 Candidatus Eiseniibacteriota bacterium
CTCGCCAAGGATCTCAAGACGTCGGGCGTCGAGGACGTCTCCGTGAAGCAGGGGCCGGAGAGTCCGCCGGTCTTCCGCGTGCGCGCGGGCGCCTTCACCACGCGCGACGAAGCCAAGGCCATGGGCGAGCGTCTCCGCAGGGAGCGCGGCTTCTCCTACACGATCGTTCCGCGCTAGAGGGAGCCGTGGAATCGACCCCGATGCTGGACCAGTACCGCCGGCTCAAGGCGGAGCATCCGGGGTGCATCCTCCTGTTCCGGATGGGGGATTTCTACGAGACGTTCGGCGATGACGCCCTCATCGCCTCGCGCGTTCTCGGCATCGCCCTCACCTCCCGCGACAAGAAGCGCGACCCCCTCCCGCTGGCCGGCGTGCCGCATCACGCGGTCGAGGGGTATCTCAAGAAGCTCGTCCAGCACGGATACTCCGTCGCCATCGCGGAGCAGATGGAGGCCGCCTCCGAGGCCAAGGGGCTCGTCGAGCGGCAGGTGATCGAAGTCGTCACGCCGGGCACGGTGACGCGCCCCGGCCTCCTCGACACGCAGGAGAGCAACTTCATCGTGGCGCTCCTGCCGGGCGAGGAGCGCATCGGCGTCGCGGTGGCGGAGGTGTCCACGGGCGAGTTCCGCGTGGGGCACGTGGCTCCCGGCGATCTCGAGACGATCGCGATCGAGTTTCCGGCGCGCGAGGTCCTCGTTCCGGACGGCGCGTTCCGAGCGGAGGATGCGAGCGCGAACGGACCATCGCCTCTGGCGATGGCCGGTTTCGGCGGTGCGACGCCGACCCGGTGGGAGCCGGCGCGCTTCGATTCACGGTCGGGCGAGGCGGAGCTGAAGCGCCGCTTTCAAGTTCTCAGCCTCGACGCGTTCGGCCTCGACGGGGCGCGCGAGGGGATGGGGGCCGCGGGCGCGCTCCTCGCGTATCTGCAGACGCTCAAGAAGTCGGACCTGCCGCAGTTCCGCGACCTCAGGCCGCTTCGCGAAGGGGCGCCCCTGGTCGTGGACGACGTCACGCTCCGCAACCTCGAGGTCCTCGCGTCGCCGGCGGGTCCCGATCACACGCTGCTCGCGCTCCTCGATCGCACCGAGACCTCGATGGGGGCTCGGGCCATGCGCGCGCTCCTTCGCGCCCCGACGAGCGATCGCGCGCTTCTCGACGCGAGGCTCGCCAAGACGGAGTGCTTCGCCGCTTCGGCCGTTCTCCGAGGCGAGATGAGGGATCGGCTGCATCGCATTCCGGATCTCGAGCGCTGCCTCGGCCTCCTCGGCTCGGGACGCGCCACGCCGCGCGACCTGGGATCGCTCAGGGAAGGGCTCCGCCGACTTCCAGGGCTCCGGCTCGCGCTCGAAGGGCGATCGCATCCGGTGCTCGACGCCTGGCGCCGTGCGCTGCCGGATCTCTCCGGTCTCGCGGCCGAGCTCGAAGCCGCGCTCGTCGAGGAGCTGCCGCTCCATGCGACGCAGGGCGGCATCGTGCGCTTGGGCTTCGACGAGGAGCTGGATCGCCTGCGCGGCGATGCCTCCGACGTGCGCGCGCGCGTGCTCGCGCTCGAAGCGCGCGAACGGGAGCGGACCGGAATCGTGAACCTCCGCGTTCTCTACCACCGCACGTTCGGCTACCTGATCGAGGTCACCCGCTCGCAGCTGGGCCGCGTGCCGGACGACTACGTCCGCCGCCAGACCCTGACCGGCGCCGAGCGGTTCGCCACGCCGGAGCTGAGTCAGATGGAGCAGCGGATCGAGGCGTCGAGCATCGAGAGTCACAAGATCGAGACGGCGCACTTCCAGCGACTCCGCGACCTTGCGCTCCAGCGGATTGGCGACCTCACGGCCGCAGCGCGCGTGATCGCCGAGATCGATCTCCATCTCTCGCTCGGCGACGTGGCCGGACGCGAGCGCTGGGTGAAGCCCGAGCTCTCGGACGACCGCCGGCTCATCCTCCAGAAGGCGCGCCATCCGATGGTGGAGCGCTCGCTCCCGCCGGGCGGCTTCGTTCCGAACGACTGCCTGCTCGATACGGAGACGGAGCAGGTCTGGCTCATCACGGGACCGAACATGGGCGGAAAGTCGACTTTTCTGCGCCAGGTGGGGCTCTGCGTCTACCTCGCGCAGATCGGTTCCTTCGTGCCGTGCGCGGCCGCGACCGTGGGGCTCGTCGATCGAATCTTCACCCGGGTGGGGGCATCGGATCAGATCGCCAGGGGCGCCTCGACCTTCTTCATCGAGATGAAGGAGACCGCGACGATCCTCCGCCAGGCGACCGACCGGAGCCTGGTGCTGCTGGACGAGGTGGGCCGGGGGACGAGCACGTACGACGGCTTGAGCCTCGCCTGGGCGGTGACCGAGGCCCTCCACGATGGTCCGGAGGCGCGGCCCCGCACGATCTTCGCCACCCACTATCACGAATTGACGGAGCTGACGGACCACCTGCCGCGTCTCCGGAATCGGACCGTGCGGGTGGCCGAGGAGGGAGGCGAGATCGTTTTCCTGCACCAGATCGCCCCCGGACGAGCCGATCGATCCTACGGTATCCATGTGGCCCAGCTCGCCGGCGTGACGGAGCCAGTGCTCCGCCGAGCGCGGGAGGTTCTGGCCCGCCTGGAAGCCGAACATGCCCGGCCGGCGCCGGAACGAACGGCCGGGCGGAAACGGGGTACACCCGTAGAGCATGGAGACGGGGGGGTCTCCGCGGAGGAACGGAGGGCGCTTCTCATGGCCCTGGCTGATCTTCCTGTGGAATCCCTCACGCCGGTCCAGGCGTTGAACGAGCTGGCCCGGCTCCGCGATCAGGCCCGCACCACGGCCCTCGCGGCCGCACTGGATCCACTCCAACATTCAAGGGAATGATGACCTTCACTCGTAAAGCCGCTCTCCTGACGCTACTTGCAGCTTCCCTGGCTTGGCCCACCGCGCGATCCTCCATGGCCGCCTCTGCGCGCCCGCTCCCCGCCGTCTTCCCGGTGGACTCGTTGAAGGCCGGGATGACGGGGTACGGACTCACCGTGTTCCAGGGGACGAAGATCGACACGTTCCAGGTGACGATCCTGGGCGTCCTACGGGGCTACCGCCCCGGGGCCAACCTCATCCTGGCCCGGACCGCCGGACACGACCTCGAGCGGACCGGGATCATCGCCGGCATGAGCGGGAGCCCGGTCTACATCCATGGAAAGCTCCTGGGTGCGATCGCCTACGCATGGGCCTTCAACAAGGATCCCGTGGGCGGGATCACGCCGGTCGAGGAGATGATGAGCCTCTTCCCGCCCGACGGGACGCCGCCTCCGGATGACGTGGACCGCCGGATCGGTATCGCCGATTTCGGGACGGACGGCGACGCCAAGGATGTGCCGGCGCCCGGGACCAATCCGCTCGACGATCCGACCGGCGTGCGCGCCATCGCGACGCCGCTCACGCTCTCCGGCTTCACGCCCGAGGCGGTCGACTTCCTTCAGCCATGGCTCGAGAAGCGCGGCTTCGTCGTGAGCCCGGGAGGCGGGTTCGAGCCGGGCGTCGTGTGCGATTCGCTCGTGCCCGGCTCTGCCGTCGGGGTGGAGCTGATCCGGGGAGATTGGTCCGCCGCCGCCATCGGCACACTGACCTACCGCGACGGCAATCGCCTCCTCGCGTTCGGCCATCCGTTCGTCGCGATGGGGTGGGTGCGGTTCCCGCTCACCGCGGCCACCATCCACACCATCTTCGCGAGCCAGCAGATCTCGACCAAGGTGGGATCGCCGAGCACGACGTGCGGCACGCTCGTCGCCGATCGCAGCATTGGCGTCTCCGGCGAGCTCGGCGCGCCTCCCGCGATGATCCCCGTCCACGTCGCGATCCAGGGGAGCGGGAAGCGCGACAAGCGCTACAACTTCGAAGTCGTCCGAAATCGCCTCCTCACGCCGAGCCTGGTGGGGTCGGCGGTGGTCAACTCGATCTCCGAAGCGCTCAACGACGCCGGCTTCGCGACCATCGATTACGACCTCACGTTCTACATGAACGCCGGAGCGCGGACGGTCCGGAAGGGAAACGTGTTCCTCACCCAATCTCCGATCACAGGTGTGGGTGAAGAGGTCAGCCAGTCGCTCCAGCTCTTGATGTCGGATCACTTCCGTCCGTCCACGCTCGACTCCGCGAGGATCGACATCCGATCGACGGTCGGGCTCGAGGCGGCCCGCATCAGCGACGTGCGCGTGCGCCCCGCATCGGCCGCCCCGGGCGACTCGGTCGAGGTCGAGATCACGCTCCGCCGCGGGGGCGCGATGAAGGAGACGCGGCGCACGCGCCTCTACATCCCGCCGCAGACGCCGGAGGGCGAGCTGAGCGTCCGCGTCGCGGACGGCGACGAGACCGATCGCTGGGAGCGCGAGCGCACGCCCGACCGGTACCAGCCCGACACCTTCGACCAGCTCGTCCAGGTGATCGAGTCGGAGCGCCGTCTCGACCGGATCTACGTCCAGCTCTACCGGCAGGCGGGTGGCGCCACCGTGCGCGGCGGCGAGATCTCGCAGCCTCCGGCCTCGGTGCTCGGCGTGCTCACCGCGGACCGCAAGTCGGGGGCCGTCGCGCCCACCAAGGGAGCGACGCTCTCCGAGAAACAGATCCCGATGGATGTCGTCGTCCGGGGAAGCGAGACCGCGAAGCTCGACGTCGTTCCGGACCTCTCACGATGAACTCGATGCCATGAAGGCCATGTCCGACAAGGAAAGGAGTCCGATTCTGAACCGAGCCTGGGGGCTGTTCGGCGCGATCGTGATCGGCGCGATGCTGGGGCATGCGTCCCCGGCCCTCGCCGTGAAGACGTCGTTCTGGAGGACGGACGACCTGCAGGGATTCCTCCAGGGAGAGCACGTGGCGGGTGTCGCGCTGGAGAGCGAGGGCTATCTGACGCTCGGCCCCGCGTGGGACTCGGTGGTCACGCGGCTCGAAGGCGTCTCCTACATCTGGTGCGTGGCGCGCGACTCCAAGGGGCGCGTCTACTTCGGCACGGGTGACAACGGACGGATCTATCGCTGGACCCGCGAGAAGGGGGCGACGCTCCTCTGGGAGACCGGCGCGGGCGAGATCACGTCGATCGCGATCGACAAGGCGGACAACGTGTACGCAGGCTCCGCTCCCGGCGGCATCGTCTATCGGGTCGGCGCGGCGGGGGACACGACCCGCTACTACGAAACGGGCGAGGAGTCGATTTGGTCGCTCCTCATCGGGAAGGACGGCGCGCTCTACGCCGGCACGGGCTCGAAGGGGAAGATCTACCGCATCACCGCGGCGAAGAAGGGCTCCGTCCTCGCCGAGACGAAGGACACGAACGTCCTCGCGCTCGCAGAGGCGGCGGACGGCGCCATCCTCGCCGGCACCGCGTCGAAGGGGCTGCTCCTGCGCGTCGACAAGAACGGCGGCACGCGTGTCGTCTACGACTCGGATTCCGATGAGGTCCGCGGCATCGCCGTGCTCCCCGACGGATCGATCGTCGTCGGGACCAATCGCCAGTCCAAGACCGACACGCCCAGCGGCGGCCAGAGCGGAGCCGTGGGCTACGCGATCGAGGTCACGCCGAGCGGCAGCAAGTGCGGCGTCTTCCTCGTCCAGTCCGACGGCAGCGCGCGCCTCCTCTACGCGCCGCCGACCGATTTCATCTACGCGGTCGTCCCCGACGGGCCGAAGACGGTCCTCGTCGCCACCGGCGAGTCGTCCGCGCTCTTCCGGGTGGGCACGGACAAGAAGTTCGCGTTGATCGGCGTCCCCGAGGAGAAGCAGATCCTCGCGGTCGCGCGCTCGGGCAACGCGACCTATGTCGCGACCGGGAACGACGCGGTGCTCTACGAGTTGAGCTCGGGGCCGGCGAAGGAAGGCACGTACATGTCACAGCCCTACGATCTCCGCTCCGTCGCGTCCTGGGGCCGCATGACGGCCGGACTCACGGGGCAGGGCGAGGTCCTCTGGTCCACGCGGAGCGGCCTCTCCGAGGAGCCGGACGAGGGCTGGAGCCCGTGGTCGAAGGACGTGCCGATCAAGGGGAGCATTCCCATCGAGAGTCCGCCCTCGCGGTTCCTCCAGTACCGGCTGACGTTCAAGCGGGGCGGCAGTGACGGCCCGGTGCTTTCGTGGGTCGAGGTCGCGTACCAGCAGCGAAACCTGCCCCCCGAGATCGGTGACATCAAGGTCTACGGCCCGGACAATCCCTACATGGAAGGCGGCCCCGATTATCGG
This sequence comes from Candidatus Eiseniibacteriota bacterium, assembly GCA_035494915.1. Taxonomy (GTDB): domain Bacteria; phylum Eisenbacteria; class RBG-16-71-46; order SZUA-252; family SZUA-252; genus WS-9. Next base: position 6,198 of record DATJGP010000057.1, read on the forward strand.
CCGCCCCAGATCTCGCAGACGTTCCCGAGCGGGCTCAAGATCGAGTACAACATGCCGCGCAGCGGTCCCAAGCCGGTGTCCGATCCGAGCGCGGCGTGGGCGCGCGGCGTGCGGACCGTTTCCTGGGACGCGCTCGATCCGAATGGCGACGGTCTCAAGTACGACGTCTCGATCAAGGCGGACGACGAGAAGGAATGGCGGCCGCTCGTGTCCGATCATCCGGAGAAGGTCTACAGCTTCGACTCCGAGTCCTATCCCAACGGCGAGTACCGCGTGCGCGTGGAGGCGAAGGACACGCCGGACAATCCGCCTGCGGTGGCGCTCAGCAGCGAGCGCACGGGGAGTCCATTCGAGATCGACAACGTTCCGCCGCGGATCGAGGACCTGAAGACGTCCAAGAACGTGCCGAAGGGTGGGAAGGAGTCGATCACGGTGAGCGGGACGGCCATCGACACGGACACGAGGATCACGGCCATCGAGTACTCGGTCGACGGCGGGGACTGGACGGACATCTTCCCAGAGGACGGGATGTTCGACGAGAAGCAGGAGTCCTTCAAGTTCGAGGTGAACGATCTCACGCCCGGCGAGCACCGAATCTCCGTGCGCGCGTCCGATCTCGAGCGAAACGTCGCGGTCGGCAAGGTGCTCACCGTCGCGCGCTAATCGTGCAGAACGCAATGCGGGCCGCCGGCTCCCGGATCGGGTGTCGAGCGGCCCGCGTCGTTTACGGCTCCGGCGACGCTCTAACCCGTTGCGCCGGAGCCGCGCCATTCCGTCGCCGTGGGACTCCCAGGGTGGTACAATCCTTGCGGTTTGCGCTTCGGCTCAATATCCCTTTTCACATCAACAGTTGCAAACCTCAGGGGTGGCATGAGGCTGGCCTTTCTCGACCTGCCCGATGACCGCGTCGACCTGATCTCGCTCGCGAGCAGGACGCCGTCGGTGGAGATCGTGCTCGTCGTTCATTCCGACCCCGAAGCGCTCGCGCTCGAGATCGCCGAAGTCCTCCAGATCCCGCGCTCCGCCGAGCCGCTCGACCTCCTCTCGCTGAAGCCGGACCAGGTCGCGCTTCCGTCCCTCGAAGCTCCGGGCGCCAGGGCCCTCCTCCGGTCGGGGATCTCCGACCGGATCTTCACGTCGCTCGACGAGATCCACTCACGGCTCCAGAAACCCGCTCCGGCGGCGCCTCTGATCCGCGACATTCCCATCGCGGACGGGGACGCGAACGGCGACGCAAGCGGAACCCTCGACGTCGATGTCGCTCCGGCTAGGCCGGTCCCTGGGCGCACCGCGCTCAACATCGCGAGCCCCGAGCCCCTGCAGGCCTGGGAGGCCATGTTCGACGAGGCGACCGGGGGTCTCGGCAAGATCCAGGACGCGATGGACCTGACCGAGGATCGAAGCCGCGTGCTGAACGAGATCCTGACCCTCGCCGTCGACCAGACGGGCGCGGAGATGGGGTCGATCATGATTCTCGACGAGGACGAAGGGGAGCTCACCATCGCCTTCGCGAGCGGGATTCCTTCCGAGACCGTACGCTCCACACGTCAGAAGCTGGGAGAGGGGATCTCGGGCAAGGTGGCGCTGGATCGGAAGCCGCTCCTGATCCACGATCCCTCGCCCGAGTCGCGCGCGGATCCCCGCGAGCGCTCGCGCATCCGCGCGGCCATGTGCGCGCCGATCCAGATGGGGGACCGGGTGCTCGGCGTGATCAACGTCTCGAGCCACCAGGCGGAACGGCGGTTCGAGGACGTGGATCTGCAGCGCCTCGTCCGGATCGCGGAGCGCATCGCGACGATCCTCGATCGTGTGGTCCAGACGCAGCGGCGCGACGCGGATGCCGCGGAGTTCCGCGCGCGGCGCGGCGTGGAGATGGCCCTCGCGCGGGAGAAGCTGGATCAGGACGAGCGGCTGCGCCTCGCGGCCACGCGGATCGCGAGCGCGCTCCGGGCCGACGCGGTCCAGATCTACATCGCCGTACCGGGAGAGGAGCGGTTTCAGGTCGTGGCCTCGGGGACCGCGGCCGGAGTCCAAGGCCGGATGCCTGTGGGCGAGGGGCTCGTCGCCAGCGTGCACGAGGACGGGGAACCCTTGTGCCTCACCGCGCGGCGCTCCGGCTCCAGGGGCGTGCTCTCGCGTCTCATCCTCGCGCCGCTCCAGGGACGACGCTCCATGGGCGTGATCGCGATCGAGAATCGGTCGCTCAAAGAGGAGGAGACGGAGGAGGAGACCCGCCTCGTGGTCCGGCTCGGCCGTCTCATCGCGCAGCACCTCGAGTCCCATCGGGACGAAGGGGCCCTGCGCCAGGAGCAGCTCCTCGCGAAGCTCGCGGACATCGCACCCCGCCTCATGGTGCCGCACGACCTCGATTCGCTGCTCCTCGAGAGTGCGGCGGCGCTCCGCGCGATCTGTGCGAGCGGCTTCATCTCGGCTCGTCTCCGGAGTCAGGACGACGAGATCAGGGTTCGGACATCGGTCGCAGGATCGACAGTGGATCCCGCGGAGCTCACCAGGCTCGACGAAGAGATCGGAGCCCTCGCGGTTCGAGACGGGAAGGAGTCCTCATCCCTGGAGGGAGCGAGAGAGGGGATCCGATTCGCCTGTGTCCCCGTGCGCACGGCCGACCGGGTGATCGGCGCCGTGGCGGCCCTCATCCCTCCCAGTGAGGCAGGGGCCGTGCCCCTCGGCGCCCCGGAGCTCGAGGCGATCCGCAAGCTCGCGCTCTACGTCGCCCTCGCGTGGGAGCGCGCGCAAACGACCGAAGCGCCCGCACCGCCCGCGACGGCGGATCCCGCCACGGGCCTGATCGCGGCCTCGGCCCTGGAGGCTCGCGTGCTCGAAGAGGTGAAGCGCGCGGAGCGTTACCACGACAAGTTCCTCCTCACCCTGTGCGCCATCGCGGGCTTCCAGGACCTGGTCGAGAAGCAGGGAGCCGAGTGGACCGAGCAGCTGGTCCGGGACTTTGCGCTATCCCTCTCGCGAAACGTGCGCGAGGTGGACGTCATCGCCCGCGTGGGGCCCGGCCGCTTCGCCGTGCTCTCTCCGGAGACCGACAAGGACCATGGCGCGATGCTGAAGCGTCTCGATCAGCTCCTCCTCGAATCGCAGAAGGCCCACGAGCTCCCGTACACGGAGCAGGTGCAGCTGATCGGGCGTCAGTACGTGTTCCCGGAGGACGTTCCGACCGGGGGAGAGATGGTCGCGCTCCTCCGTGGGAGCTACGCGGTGCCCTGATCGCGCGGTCCGCCCTTGCCGCGCGAAGCGCGCCGGGCTATGGTTGGCGCATGACATCGACCACCGCGACACCGGTGCGCGACCTCGGGGCACAGAAGCTCGCGCAAGCGCAGTCCCTCCTCGACGAATGCGGGCTCGACGCCTGGCTCACGGTTGTCCGGGAATCGGCTGAGCGGCCGGATCCCACGCTCCGCTATTTCCTCGATCTCGACTTCACATGGGCCACCTTCTTCCTCGTCACCAAGACGTCCACGGCCGCCCTTGTCGCGACGTTTGACGCGCCCGATCTCAGGGAGCGGGGACTCTTCGACAAGGTCGTGACCTACAAGGAAGGGCCGCGCGCGGCGCTTCTCGAGTTGCTCGACGAGACCAAGCCGGCGCGGATCGGGATCAACGTTTCCGAGCACGACGCCCTCGCCGACGGCCTGACCGCGGGACTCCGCGACTCGCTGGACTCCCTTCTCAAGGGCACGGCGTACCAGCTCGTGAGCGCGGCACCACTCCTCTTCAGACTCCGGAACGTGAAGCTCCCGGAGGAGCGCCGCCGCATCGAGCGCGCCGTCCTCGAGACCGAGGGCATGTTCGACCGCGTGCGTGACCAGATCCGCATTGGAATGACCGCAAGGCAGATCGCGGCGATGTTCCAGGAGGAAGCGGCGCGCGCGGGCGTTCCCACCGCATGGCCGGTGCACCACTGCCCAACCGTCACGGTCGGCGCGAACTCGCCCATCGGGCACGTGGGCCCGGGAGACCAGCCCGTGACCGACGGCTGCATCGTCCACGTCGATTTCGGCATCGCGCGCGACGGCTACTGCTCGGATCTCCAGCGTCTCTGGTACGTGAAGCGCGACGGGGAAGCCCCGGAGGCGGTGCGGAAGGCCTACGCGACCGTCGCGGGAGCCATCGACGCGACCGCGCGCGCGCTCGTCCCCGGTGCGATCGGATGGGAGATCGATCAGCTCGCGCGGGATCGGATCCGCGAGGGCGGCTATTCCGAGTACGCGCACGCGCTGGGACATCATCTCGGCCGCGCCGTGCACGATGGCGGTGGTGTGCTGGGACCTCGGTGGGAGCGCTACGGCGAGGAGCCGTACGAGCCAGTTCGCCTGGGCGCGGTCTACACGCTCGAGCCGAGCGTGCATCTCCCGGAGCACGGCATCGTCTCGCTGGAGGAGGACGTCGTCGTCGAAGAGAAGGGCGGCCTGTTCCTCTCCAAGTTCCCGCGCGAGCTGCCCGTCATCCGGCCCGCCTAGGATGCCCCCGGTTCGTCTCCTCGATCCCTCCGTCATCGCGAAGATCCGTGCCGGCGAGGTCGTCGACCGCCCGGCCGCCGTCGCGAAGGAGCTGATCGAGAACGCTCTCGACGCGGGGAGCCGGCTCATCGCCATCCAGTCGGCCTCCAATCCCGATCGAATGATCCGCGTGCAGGACGACGGATCGGGCATGGGGCGCGAGGACGCGCTCCTTGCGTTACGACGGCACGCGACGAGCAAGCTGGAGCGCGCCGAGGATCTCGAGGCCATCGCGACGCTCGGGTTCCGAGGCGAGGCGCTCGCGTCGATCGCCGAGGTCTCGAGGCTCACGCTCTCCACCCGCGCCGCCGACGAATTGACCGGCACGCAGATCGAGATCCTGGGCGGCACCACGATCTCGGTGTCCGGCGTGGGACGAGCGGTCGGAACGACCGTCTCGGTCGAGGACCTCTTCTTCAACACGCCCGCGCGGAAGCGCTTCCTGCGTTCGCGCGAAGCCGAGGTGCGCGCGCTCGCGCGCATCGTCTGGAGCTACGCTCTCGTCACGCCGCACGTGCACTGGCGCTTCCGCGTCGAGGGGCGCGAGGACACCGAGCTCCCGACGGCCGCGGATCTCCTCGAGCGCTGGCAGGTCTTCTACGGCCGGGGCTCGGCCGAGAGCGCGGCGCCGTTCGAGCACGAGGGCGCCGGCTACCGCTTCCGCGGCGTGCTGGGCGCGCCCGAGATGGCGCGCGCGAATCGCGAGCAGCAGATCTTCGCGGTGAACGGGCGCGTGATCTCGTCCTCGTCCATGGCCGCGGCGCTGCGGCAGGGATTCGGAAACCTCATTCCCGGAGATCGCCACCCGGTCGCGCTCCTGCTCGTCGACATCGATCCCTCGCAAATCGACGTGAACGTGCACCCGACGAAGCGGGAGGTACGCTTCCGCGACGAGTCGGCGCTCTTCCAGGCAACGCGCCGCGCGGTGGAGAACGCCATGCGCGTGTACGTCCCCGTCGCGCTCGGCGTCCCGGGCTCCGGGACGATGCTGCCGGAGGAGGGAAGCACGGACGAAACGCTCACGATCGTTCCGGGCACGGTGGAAGAAGGGTCGCCGTCCTACATCGCGCCGGCGCCGGGACGCCTGTTCGAATCCGGCACGGCCGAGGCCGCGGAGCTGGGATCGCCGTGGGCGCGCGAGCGCGTGGTGACCGCGGACGTGAAGGAGAGCCTGGCCGAGGTCGAGGTTCCAATCTGGCAGCTCCACGACCGCTACCTCCTCGCCCCGATTCGCGGCGGGCTCGTCATCGTGGATCAGCACGCCGCGCACGAGCGCGTTCTCTACGAGCAGGCGCGCATCCATCTCGCCGACGAAGTCGGGCCGAGCCAGCATCTCCTCTTCCCGCGCGTCCTCGATCTGAGCCCGCCGGAGCTGGAGGAGCTCCTCTCCATGGAGCCGCTCGTGCGCCGCCTCGGCTACGAAGTGTCGCTCTTCGGCGAGCGGCAGGTCGCCATTCGCGGCGTCCCCGCGGCGCTCGCGGAGGAGACCGCCATCGACGCGCTGAAGCGTCTCCTCGCGGGCGAGGAGACGCATGGCGAGATCACGCGCGACGATCCTCCCGAGGAGCGCATTGCCAAGAGCTGGGCGTGCCACGCGGCCGTCCGCTCGGGGCAGGCGCTCGATCCGGTCGAGCGGCGCGCCCTCTTCGACCGACTCTTCGCCACCACGCTCCCACACGGCGATCCGCACGGGCGTCCCACCTACGTCCGCGTTCCCATGGAGGAGCTGGACCGCCGCTTCGGGCGGCGCTGACCGCTTCGCCGTGACGCGCACGACCCCCGTCGTTCTCCTCGGCGCGACCGCGGGAGGGAAGAGCGAGATCGCGCTCCACCTCGCTCGTCTCGTCGGCGGCGAGATCGTCGGCGCGGATTCCCGTCAGATCTATCGCGGCCTGGAGATCGGCACCGCCGCGCCGAGCGCGAGCGATCGTGCCGTCGCGCCGCATCACCTCGCTTCGTTCCTCGCCCCCGACGAAATCTACAGCGCGGGCCGCTACGCGCGCGAGGCGGCTCCCGTCCTGGAGGAGATCGCGGCGCGCGGTCGCGTGCCGATTGTGGTGGGGGGATCCGGGCTTTATCTTCGCGCGCTCCTCGACGGTCTCTTCGAAGGCCCTGAGCGCGATCCCGCGCTTCGAGCCACCCTGGACGATCGGCTGAAGCGCGAGGGACTCGGGGCGCTCCGCGCCGAGCTCGCTCGCGTGGATCCCGTGGCGCTGGCCTCGATCCTTCCCAACGATTCGGTGCGGGTGATCCGCGCGCTCGAGGTGCACGCGCTCACGGGACGCCCGATCTCGGAGCTGCGCCGCGAGCGCCGGCGGGAGGGAATCGCGTCGCGGCGGTACGGCATCCGATGGCGCCGCGAGCCTCTCGCGACGCGGATCGCGAATCGGATCCAGGATCAGCTGCGCGATGGATTCCTCGGCCAGGCGCTCGAGCTCCTGGACACCGGATACCCGCCGGAAGCCCCGGGTCTCCACACGCTCGGCTACCGAGAGCTCCTCTCGCACCTGCGCGGGCGAACCTCGCTGGACGAGGCGGTCGCGACCATCGCGCTTCGGACCCGGCAGCTCGCCAAGCGGCAGGAGACCTGGTTCCGGGCGACGGGGGACGTGACGTGGTTCGACCTGGAGTCGGCGGAGCAGTTCACAGGCATCGCCCAGTCGATCGCGGAGCGCATCCAAGGAGGGTAGCGCCGGCCGACACGCGTCCGACGCGATCCCGTTTGGGGCTTGACCCTTGCCCCCGTAGCACCTAGGCTGCCTTGCGTTGAGGGAGCGGGCATAACTCAGTGGTAGAGTGTCAGCTTCCCAAGCTGAAGGTCGCGGGTTCAAATCCCGTTGCCCGCTCCAGTTCTCCCTCCGCGGACGGCCGCAGGGCGTGCGGCACTCCTTGATGACAGAGAGCGAAGTGCTTCATAATGCACGAGTTCGACGTACGCCCCTTGAATCCATACCCATGAGCGAGGACCCGCGGCCGTGATCGGCCTGAGCGATCCCTTCACCATTTCCACCATCGACCCTGTGGGTCTCGCCGCCCGGCTCGGCCTCGCGCCGGGCGAGCGGATCCTCGAGATCAATGGCGTCGTCCTCCACGACGAGATCGACTTCGGCTCCCAGATCTCCGAGGAGGAGCTGACGCTCCTCATCCGGGGGAAGGACGGGGCGGAGCGGACCGTGCGCGGCCTCCGGGAGTACGGCGTCCCCTTCGGCGCGGAGTTCGAGGCGCGGCAGCCCAAGCGCTGCCACAACAACTGCGTCTTCTGCTTCGTCTACCAGCACCCGAAGGGGGTGCGTCGTGAGCTCCTCATCAAGGACGACGATTACGTGTTTTCGTTCGTCCACGGCAACTTCATCACGCTGACGAACCTGGGCGACGCGGAGTTTCAGCGCATCATCGACGAGCGTCTCTCGCCCATGTACGTCTCCGTCCACGCCACCGACCCCGAGGTGCGCGTCCGGCTCATGAAGAATCCCAAGTCGGGGCGGATCATGGAGCAGATCGACAAGCTCGCGGCCGCGGGGATCGAGATGCACACGCAGCTCGTGATCTGCCCGGGCATCAACGACGGCGCCATCCTCGAGCGCTCCATCCGGGAGCTGGGGGAGCGCCATCCCGCCGTGAAGACGATTGCCGTCGTGCCCGTGGGGCTCACGAAGCATCGCGAGAGGCTGCCCCAGCTCCGCACGTTCACCGCCGAGGACGCGCGCCTCGCGCTCGAGGAGACGGCGCGGCACGCGACCGCATTCAAGAAGCGTTTCGGCACCAGGGTCGTGTTCGCGGCCGACGAGATGTACGTGCTGGCCGGGGAGGCGGTCCCACCCGCGCGCGCCTACGAAGGCTTCCCGCAGATGGAGAACGGGATCGGGATGCTCCGCTCCACGATGGACCGCTGGGCGAAGGGGGACGACGACATCCACCCGAGGAACGGCGCGCGCGAGCGCGTGGTCGTCGTGACCGGAACGAGCGCGGGTCCCACGATCGAGAAGCTCTTGATCGAGCGTCCGCCCGCGGGCGTCGACGCGTCCGTCTGCACGGTCGTGAACGACTACTTCGGCGACACCGTGACGGTGAGCGGACTCCTGGTCGGCGGCGACATCGAGCGCGCGCTCCTCGCCCACGGCCCCGCCGATCGCGTGCTCCTTCCGCCGAACTGTCTCAAGGAAGGCGAGATCTTCCTGGACGACCGCACGCGCAGCGACCTCGAGTCGCGGCTCGGCGTCCCGGTCCAGATCGGATTCGACACGAAGATGGCGGCGTGAGCGAAACGCTTCCGATCGTCGCCATCGTGGGCCGCCCCAACGTGGGCAAGTCCACCCTCTTCAACCGCCTCCTGGGGCAGCGGCGCGCCATCGTCGACGAGCTGCCCGGCCTCACGCGCGACCGGCATTACGCCGAGGCGGAGTGGAGCGGACGCAAGTTCCTCCTCGTCGACACGGGCGGTATCGATCCCGGCAGCGCGCATCCCATCCAGCGGCAGATCATCCAGCAAACGGCGTACGCGCTCGAGGAAGCCGACGTCTCGCTCCTCGTCGTCGACGCCGCGCAGGGGATCACCGCGCTCGACCGCGAGGTCGCGGAGCGGGTCCGGAAGCGCGGCGGCCCGATGCTCCTCATCGTGAACAAGGCGGACTCCGCCGCGCGCGAGGACGATGCCGCGGACTTCTATGCGCTCGGCGTGGGCACCCCGATTCCGGTCTCCGCGCTCCACGGGCGGAACGCCGGCGAGCTCCTCGAAGAGATCGTCCATCGGCTGCCTGTCGTGGAAGCGGAGCCCGTGGACGAGAGCGCCATACGGATCGCGGTGGTGGGCCGGCCGAACGTGGGGAAGTCCTCCATCGTGAACCGACTCCTCGGATCGGAGCGCATGGTCGTGGACTCCGTCGCGGGCACCACGCGCGATGCGGTCGACACGGCCTTCACCAAGGACGGGAAGCGCTACGTCATCATCGACACGGCCGGTCTGAGGCGCGAGCGCAAGGTCACGGACCCGGTCGAGTTCTACAGCGTAACCCGAGCGCTCCGTGCTCTTTCCCGCGCCGACATCATGCTCCTGATCATCGATGTGTCGCGCGAGCCGGCGAAGCAGGATGCCAAGCTCGCGGCGCTCGCGGAGGAGCAGCGGAAGGGGCTCATCGCGGTTTTCAACAAGTGGGATCTGGTCGAGGATCCGATCCAGGCGCGCGAGCTGATCGAGGAGGAGTTCATCAAGCAGTATCCGTTCCTCGATTTCGTGCCCCGGCTCTACGTCTCCGCCCAGAAGGGATCCGGCATGAAGAAGATCCTGCCCGCCGCGGCCACGGTCCACGCCGAATACTCGCGTTCCATCACGACCTCGCAGCTGAACGATGCGATTCACAGCATCCTCGGACGGGTCCAGCCCCCGGCCACCAAGGGGGGACGGCACCTCAAGTTCTACTACGCGGCCCAGACCGGGACCCGGCCGCCGACATTCTCCCTTTTCGTGAACAATCCTCGATATCGCGCCCAAAATTATGTAAGTTACCTCGAACGAGGCCTACGCGAGCGGTTCGGGTTCCAGGGCACGCCAATCGTGCTCGAATGGAAGGCGAGCCACTAGCGGAGGTTCGGCGCCCGACCTTCGGAGGCACGCCATCCCGCTCCTCGTTCCGTCCATCCTGATCGGCTTCCTCCTCGGAAGCATCCCCACGGGGCTCCTGATCGGCCGCGCCCGCGGCGTCGATCTCCGCACCGAGGGGAGCAAGAACATCGGGGCCACGAACGCGTTTCGCGTGCTCGGCCCCAAGTGGGGCGGGCTCGTCTTCGCGCTCGACGTGGTGAAGGGGCTGATCGCGGTCCTCCTCGTGCGCCACTTCGGGCCGTCGTGGGGCACGGCGCATGATGCGGTGCTCACCGCCATGCTCGCGGCGGGCGTCGCCGCGATCCTCGGCCACGTCTTCTCCCCGTGGCTTCGCTTCAAGGGAGGGCGTGGCGTCGCGACGAGCCTCGGCGTGTTCCTCGGCATCATCCCCATTCCCACCGCGCTCGCGTTTCTATTGTGGGTGATCCTGTTGTTGATCTCGAAGCGCGTCTCCGTGGGCTCGATCGGCGCGGCGCTCGCGTATCCGTTCCTCGTCTACGCGCTCGCCAAGGATGTGCCCCGCGTTGTGGTGACCGCCGTGACCGCGGCCGTCGCCCTCCTCGTGATCCTTCGCCATACGGCCAACATCCGCCGGCTCCTGAGCGGCACCGAGCCGCCGATCATCGGCGCCAGGCGGGAAGGGCGCTCATGAAGATCGGCGTCATCGGCGGCGGAGGATGGGGAACGGCGCTCTCGATCGTGCTCGAGAGCCGCGGCCACGAGGTGACGCTGTGGGTCTACGAGGCGGATCTCGCCGAGCACATGCGACGCTCGCGGGTGAACGAGCGCTTCCTCCCGGAGGTCTCGATCCCGGACACGGTGACGATCACGTCGTCGTTGAGCGAGGCCGTGGCCGGGGCGGAGAGCCTCCTGTTCGTGCCACCGTCGCACGCGCTGCGCGCCACGGCGGCTCGCGTCCTGGAGGAAGCCCCGGGATCGCTCGCCGGTGTCCAGTGGGTGACCGTCGCGACGAAGGGAATCGAGACGCGCACCCTGAAGCGTCCGAGCGAAATCCTCGCCGAGCTTCTCCCCACGCCGCTGCGGGACCGGATCGTGGTCCTCGCGGGTCCGAGCCACGCGGAAGAAGTGGCCCGCCGGATCCCAACCCTGATCGTCGCCGCCTCGCGCGACGCCGCGCTCGCCCAGCGCACGCAGGAGGCGTTCCACACCGAATGGCTCCGGATCTACACCAACGACGACGTCGCCGGCGTCGAGATCGGCGTGGCGCTGAAAAACGTCATAGCGATCGCGGCCGGCATCGCGGATGGACTTGGCTTCGGGGAC
>DATJGP010000058.1:0-5306 GCA_035494915.1 Candidatus Eiseniibacteriota bacterium
GGAAGACGTGGTCTCCGTCGGGCGCGAGGCGGGATATCCGATCCTGCTGAAAGCCTCCGCGGGGGGCGGGGGCAAGGGCATGCGCGTCGTCGCCGGAGAAGGCGAGGTCGCGTCCGCCTTCGAGAGAGCGGCGTCGGAGGCGCAGGCGTTCTTCGGGGATCCCGCGGTCTACGCCGAGAAGCTCGTCGATGGCGCGCGGCACGTCGAAGTGCAGATCGTCTTCGACGGCGAAGGACGCGGCGTCGCGGTGGGCGAGCGGGAGTGCTCGATCCAGCGCCGGCACCAGAAGGTGGTCGAGGAGACGCCTTCCCCCGCGCTCGACGAGGAACGGCGGCAGGAGCTCCTCGCGCTCGCGGTGAAGGTCGCCAAAGCGGGCCACTACTGGAACGCCGGGACCGCCGAGTTCCTCATGGATCAACAGGGCCGCTTCTACTTCCTCGAGATGAACGCGCGGCTCCAGGTGGAGCACCCGGTCACCGAGATGGTGCTCGGCATGGACCTCGTGCGGGAGCAGATCCGCGTCGCGCGGGGCGAGAAGCTCGGGCTCGCGCAGAAGGACGTTCGCCCCGAAGGCGCATCGATCGAGTTCCGCGTCTACGCCGAGGATCCGGACCAAGGATTCATCCCCGATGCGGGCACCGTGCGGCGGCTGGAGCTGCCGGCGGGCCCCGGCGTGCGCTGCGACTTCGGCGTGCGCTCGGGCGGCGTGGTCCCGGTCTACTACGACCCGATGATCGGCAAGATCGTGGTGTGGGCGCGGGATCGCGCGAGCGCGATCGAGCGCGCGCGCCGCGCGCTCCGCGAGACCACGCTCGAGGGGATCAAGACCACGCTTCCCTTCCATCGCTGGCTCCTCGACCAGGAGCCGTTCGCGAAGGGTGATTTCGACACAGGGTTCCTGTCGCGCCATTTCAAGACTGCGGATCCGGCGGACCAGACACAGGCCGAGGAAGATGCCGCGGTCATCGCCGCGATCTTCGCGCGCACGGATGCGGCACGGCCCGTCCTCAACGCGCCGTCCGCGGATGGCGATCGCCGCCCCATGACGGCCGACGCCACCACCACGAGCCGCTGGCGGGACGCGCTCCAGAGCCACCGCGCCAAGGGAGGCGGCCGATGAGCGTCATCCTCACCCGCGAGGGCCGGGATCGAACCATCGAGGTCACTCCCAGCGGCGACGGATTCATCGTGACCGTCGACGGCAAGGAGCACCGGGTCGAGGGCGTCTTTGGCGGGCTGATGCGCGTCAGGATCGACGACCGCCCGGTGGAAGCGAGCGTCCGGCGCCAGGGGCTCGACCTCGTCGTCGAGATCCGGGGCCGCGCGTACCTCTATCGCCCACGCGATCCCCGCGCCCCCAAGCTCACGCGCAAGAGCGTCGCCGACCAGACCCGCGGCGAGCTGCACGCGCCCATGCCCGGCCTCGTCGTCGATGTCATGGTGGCCGAGGGCGACACCGTCGAGGCAGGACAGCCGGTGGTGGTGGTCGAGGCGATGAAGATGCAGAACGCGCTCGTAGCACCGCTCTCGGGGCGCGTGACCGCGGTGCGCGTCCAGGCGGGCGCCACCGTCGACTCGGGCGCGCTCCTCCTGAAGATCCAGCCCGAGGAGGGCTGAGTTGGCCCGGTCGGACCTGGCGAAGAGCGGCGGCCCTCTCGGCCATCCCGGCGAGCCTCCCTACCTCCGCGGTATCCACCCATCGATGTACCGCTCGCGCCTCTGGACCATGCGCCAGTACGCGGGCTTCGGGACCGCCGAGGCGTCGAACGAGCGCTACCACTACCTCCTTTCGCTCGGCCAGACGGGCCTCAGCGTGGCATTCGATCTCCCGACGCAGATGGGCTACGACTCCGACCACGAGCGCGCGCTGGGCGAGGTCGGGCGCGTGGGCGTCGCGATCTCGACGCTCGACGACATGGAGCGGCTGCTTCACAACATCCCGCTCGACCAGGTCTCGCTCTCCATGACCATCAACGCGACCGCGATGATCCTGCTCGCGTTCGTCACCGCGGTCGCGGATCGACGCGGCACTCCGCGCGCCAAGCTCTCCGGCACCGTGCAGAACGATGTCTTGAAGGAGTACATCGCGCGCGGCACGTACATCTATCCGCCCGGTCCGTCGCTCAAGATCGCGACCGACCTCTTCGAATTCGGCGCGTCCGAGGTGCCGCAGTGGAACACGATCTCGGTGAGCGGCTACCACATCCGCGAGGCCGGCTCGACCGCCGTGCAGGAGGTCGCATTCACGCTCTCGGACGGGCTCGAGTACGTCAAAGCGGCCGTGGATCGAGGGCTGCCCGTCGATCGCTTCGCGCCCCGGATCTCGTTTTTCTTCAACGCGCACAACGATCTCCTCGAGGAGATCGCCAAGTTCCGCGCGGCGCGGCGGCTCTGGGCCCGCCTCATGGAAGAGCGGTATCACCCCAAGGATCCCAACTCGCTCAAGCTCCGCTTCCACGCGCAGACCGCCGGCGTGACGCTCACCGCGCAGCAGCCGCACAACAACATCGCGCGCGTCGCCATCCAGGCGCTAGCGGCGGTGCTCGGCGGGTGTCAGTCCCTCCACACGAACTCATTCGACGAGGCGATCTCCCTCCCAAGCGAGGAGGCCGCGACCACGGCGCTCCGCACGCAGCAGATCCTCGCGTGGGAGACCGGCGTTCCTGATACTGTGGACCCCGTTGGCGGCGCGCCCGCCATCGAGGAGCGGACGGACCGGATCGAGCGCGAGGCGCGCGCGGAGATCGAGGCGATCGACTTGATGGGCGGCGCGGTCCGCGGGATCGAGGCGGGCTACCAGGCCCGTGCGATCGAGAAGAGCGCCTACGAAACACAGTTGAAGATGGAGAAGGGAGAGCAGATTGTGGTGGGCGTGAACCGCTTCGGGGACCCTGAAGACGTGGCCCGGCCCATCTTCACGCTCGACCGCCGGCTCGAGGAGCAGCAGCGCGAGCGCGTGCGCGCGTTCAAGGCTGCGCGCGACCAGAATCTGGCCAAGCATTCGCTCGATTCGCTGGAGCAGGCGGCAAGGCGGGAGCTCAATCTCGTCGAGCCGACGATCGACGCCGTGAAGGCGGGCGCCACGCTCGGCGAGATCAGCGACGTGCTCCGGCGCGTCTACGGAACCCATGACCCTCGGCCCTAAGTGACTCTATTCCAGGCCGCCATTCTCGGCGCGATCGAGGGACTGACCGAGTTCCTCCCCGTGTCGTCCACGGGCCATCTCATCCTCGCCGCGCACGCGATGGGACTCGTCAGCGACGCGATGGACGCGTTCGAGATCGTGATCCAGGCGGGAGCGCTGCTCGCCGTGCTCTGGCTCTATCGCGAGCGCGTGATGAGCCTCTTCACGGGCATCGCGGATCCCAACTCCAAGGGCCGCGCGCTCCTCCTGAAACTCATCATCGCCTTCATCCCCGCGGCCGCGATCGGATTCGTCACGCACAAGTGGATCAAGGCGCACCTGTTCGGACCGCGCCCCGTGGCGATCGCGCTCATCGCGGGCGGACTCCTCATCCTCGTCGTCGCGCGCTGGATGCGGGCGCGGGCCAAGGCGCCGGGGGCCAAGGCCCAGTTCGGGCTCGACGACCTACCCATCTCGGCCGCGCTCCTGATCGGCCTCGCGCAGTGCTTCTCGCTCTGGCCCGGCACGTCGCGCGCCATGACCACGATCCTCGCCGCGCTGATCCTCGGCGCCACCCCGGTCGCGGCGGCGGAGTTCTCGTTCCTCCTCGCGCTGCCCACGCTGGGCGCGGCGACGCTGTTCGATCTCCTGAAACACCACGACGAGCTGACCGGCCCCGCGATCGGCGGCCCCGGACCGCTCATCGTGGGGCTGGTGGTGTCGGCGATCGTGGCCGCCATCGCGATTCGAGGATTCCTCCGCTACGTCACCTCGCGCGGCCTCGAGCCGTTTGGCTGGTACCGGATCGTGCTCGGAGCCGTCGTGATCGCGCTTCTCTGGCACCAGGGCGGCGCCCCGCTGCCGTGAGCCAGGCGATCCTCGGTCTCGCGCATGTCGGGATCGCCGTGCGCGAGCTGGAGCTGGCGGTCACGGCGTGGACCAAGCTCGGCTTCGAGCTCGAGGGCACGGAGCTGCTCGAGTCCATGCATCTCCGCCTGGCGTTTCTCAAGGCCGGCGATTCCCTGATCGAGCTCCTGGAGCCGACTTCGCCCGAATCCACGGTCGCACGATTCCTCGAGAAGCGCGGCGAGGGTATCCATCATCTTTCGTTCCACGTCCAAGACATCGACGCGGCGCTGAAGCACGCCGCGGAGGCAGGCTTCGAGCTGATCGACCGTAGCGCGCGCGCCGGAAGCCACGGTACGCGCATCGCGTTTCTCCACCCCCGGTCGCTCGGGGGCGTTCTGGTGGAATTCTGCGAACGGAGGAGCCCATGAGGCACCTGTTCAAGACGCCCGAGTTCCGAGTCCTCGCCGTAGTCCTCGGTCTCGTCACGCTCTACGGCACCTATGCGTGCTCCAAGGGGGGCGGCCGCCTCTCCGGGTCCTATCCCTACATGGTCGGCGACGATGTCGCGTCGCGGATGTCGGGGATCATCCGCGTGGTGGCGGGACTCGAAGCGAACACGATGGTGTACTACGACCGGAAGGACCATCGGATCGTGGCGACGATCGTGGGAAGCGCGTCCGACGTGGCGGGCGCCGAGCGGGAGCTGGACAGCTTCCTCCAGGCGGTGCGTCAGTTCGTGTTCCCCTACGCCAAACGGATGCACGGGCTCGACCTCGCCGACAGCGACGTCACGCTCGTCTACTACAATGACGGCGGCGAGGCGGGCGCTCCGTACGAAGTCGTGCGGCGCGAGAACGGCGCGTACAAGTCCGCGAAGGGCGCTCCGGTCGATTCGTCCTCGGATATCACAAACCCCGGAACCACCGACTAGGAGTTCTCGATGCGTCGAGCGGCCCTGCTGATCGCGGTCGCCATTGCCACCGCGGGGTTCACGCACGGGCCGCTCATCCCGGGCCCCGGCTCGGGCGTTCGCACCGCCACGCCGGCCATGGTGCGGTCGTTGCGCGAGGACGTCTCGGTCGTCCCGATCCTGACGGTGGGTGACACGCTCGCGGTCTCGGACACCGCCACGGTCCCCTATGTCTTTCCGCCGATGCCTTCGGGACTCGGCATTCTCCCCACCAATTCCGGCCTCGCCGAGATCTACGTCGCGCACGACCTTCCTTGGGATCGCCTCGTCGGAGGCGCGCGCGTCTCGCGCATCGCGATCGACATCCGGAACCTCGGCGCGCTCGCGGGCGATTTTCTCATCGAAGGGATCGACGGGTACTCG
>DATJGP010000059.1:0-5630 GCA_035494915.1 Candidatus Eiseniibacteriota bacterium
GCGAGAATCCCCAGCGTCCCGCGATCCGGTGCTCGGCCTCGAGGTAGAGCGCGGCCGCGGCCCCGGTGACCGCCAGGAGTAGGAGAGGAAGAAAGCGCTCGAGATCCGAGAACGCGCGTCGCGGGGCGGCTTTCGCGGCCCCTCCTCCCGAACGGCTGGTGCGGCTGGATGCCTTGGTCGCGCTCATGGCGGGATTCTCACCACGGCGACGGGCCGGATCAAGGGTCCAGGCTCGAGCGGCGGTAGACCGAGGGACCATCCCCGGAGGGCCGCTTTTTTGCGATAATCGGTCCAGGCCGCAATGATGTCCCCCGTTCAAGGAGGTAGGACCGTGAACCAACGATTCGCAGTGCTGTTCGCGACGGCGGCCGTGGCGCTTGCCGTCCCACTCGCGGCGACCGTGGCCGAGGAAGCCGCGAAGAGCGGGGCAGAGGTCAAGATCCCCGCGGGTCAGAAGCTCTTTCTCGAGAACAGCTGAAACACCTGCCACACGATGAAGGGGCAGGGAATCGAGAATAAGAAATCCGCGACCGCCACGGAGGCCACGGCCGCGACGCCGGCCGCCGGCGCGACGCCGGCCGCCGCTCCCAGCAAGGTCCCCGATCTCTCGGCCGTCGGACTCGAGCACGATCAGGCGTGGATGACGAAGTTCCTCATGAAAACCGAGACCCTCCACGACAAGAAGCACATGAAGACGTGGAAGGGGACCGAGGCCGACCTCGCCACGCTCACCGCCTGGCTCGCGGAGCAGAAGAATGCGGAGGCCGCGGGCTTGAAGACGGACAAGGCGGCCAAGGAAGCGGACGCCGCCGCGCAGAAGGCGGATGAAGCCGCGAAGACCGCCGGCGAAGCCAAGCAGGAGGCGAAGGACGCCAAGCAGACCGCGGACAAGGCGGCGGATCAGGCCAAAGACGCGCAGAAGGATGCGGAGAAGGCGAAGGACCAGAGCAAGTAAACTAGCGCAGAGGAAGATCGGACGGCCGGTTCCCGAACGGGGGCCGGCCGTTTTCATGCGCCCGGCCCGAATTGACACTCAATGGAGTGTGGTGCAGGATGCGGCTGGGCGAACGGATCCGTGGAATCCTGCAACGCGCATCTCCCGCGGGGCTGGTCCGGCGAGACCACATCCAGACGAACGCTCAATCCTCCGGATCCGCGACCGATACATGGATGTATCGCTCGGGAGTGTGGCGCCCCACTCCCGACGGAGCCCGCGCGAACGCGGGCCCAACCGATGCGAGGGCCTCGCGCGCCTCGAAGGAGGATCCCCCATGAACCGAGCGTTCAGGACCGCGGTCGTACTCGTGATGGCGGCCGGCCTGGCCGGTTGCGTCTCGAGCGGAAAGCTCAAGAAGTCGCAGGCCGAGTCGGATCTTCTCAGGAACGAGAAGACCGCGCTTCAGACGCAGGTCGACTCCCTGTCGAAGACCAACTCGGGGCTCAGGTCCGACATCGACAGGCTCAACGCGGACGCGGCCGCGCTCAGCGCGCAGACCGCGACGCTCACCGCGCAGCGCGATTCCCTCGCGAAGACGCACGAGGCGGCCGTGAGCCAGTACGACCAGGTCGTCAGCAAGCTCTCCGCCGAGGTGGAGAAGGGCAATCTCCAGGTTCGTCAGTACAAGGACATGCTCACGGTGGACGTGGCGGAGCAGATCTTCTTCGACACCGGCAGCTACACGCTGAAGAAAACCGGCCAGGAGGTCTTGAAGAAGGTGGGCGACGCGATGTCGACCTATCCCGACAAGGCGATCCGCGTGGTGGGTCACACGGACAACGTGCCGTACAAGGGCAAGTGGTCCAACTGGGAGCTCTCGGTGATGCGTGCGACGACCGTGGTGCGTTTCCTCCAGGACCACAGCAAGATCGATCCACAGCGTCTCGCGGCGGGGGGGCGCAGCCAGTACGAGCCGGTCGCGTCGAACGACACGCCGGAAGGGCGGCAGAAGAACCGCCGGATCGAGATCACGCTCCTCGACAAGAGTGCCTTCGAAACGTCGGCGCCGCAGCAGGCGACGACGCCGCCACCGACCGAGGAGACCCCGACTGGGGGGAGCCACTAGAATCGATCGTCGACGCTCCATGGTGAACGCTTCGCGAGCCCGCCGTGCGGCGGCGGCCATCGTCCTCGTGGGACTGATGGCGCCGCCCATGGCGGGTTCTTGCTTTGGGGTCACGCTGACGCGCTACCCCTCCGTGTGGCTCCGCACCAAGGACTCCGTCACGATCGCCTGGCAGACCGACGCTCCGTGCACGGGGACGGTGCTCTTCGGCCCCACGCCGGCGCTCGGCGACTCGCGGTCTCACGCGGGAGCGGTCGCCGACCATTCGGTCCTCCTCGACGGACTCGATCCGGGTTCGACGTACTACTACCGCGTGGTCGCGGGCGCGGACACCCTGTGTCCCCCGGAGGCGGTTTCAACAGCCCCCGAGGGCGCGGCTCCGTTCCGCTTCCTCGCCTTCGGCGATATCGGCGCCGCGACTCCGGAGCAGTTCGAAGTGGCCTCGCGCATCGACTCGCTCGGCGCCGACCTGGCGATCCTGACGGGCGACATCATCTATGAAGCTGGGGAGGCGGCGAACTTCACGCCTCAATACTTTGACGTGTATCGACCGACGATCGCGCGGATCCCGTTCTATCCATCCCTAGGAAACCACGATCTGCTCACGTCCAATGGCCTTCCGTACCTGCAGGCGTTCGATCTCCCCGTCAACAGCGCGACCGGGACGGAGCGCTACTACTCGTTCGATTTTGCGAACGCGCACTTCGTCGCGCTCGAAATCACGGTGGAGAATGTGGCGCCGGATCCGACGATGCTGGAATGGCTGGACCAAGATCTCGCCGCCACCACTCAGACCTGGAAGTTCGTCTACTTCCACGTGCCCACGCTCTCCAACGCCGGCGGACACGGGGGCGATCCGGTGATTCAGGCGGCGCTCGATCCGATCCTCGAGGCGCGCGGCGTGGATCTCGTATTCCAGGGGCACAACCATTTCTATACCCGCACGTATCCCACGATTGGAACCACACCCGTGTCCCAGTCGCAGGAGCCGAATTACCTGAACCCTGCCGCCCCCATCTACGTCGTCACGGGCGGAGGCGGCCGGTCCTTGTACCCGCTCGGGCCAGCCGCCCCCTTCGAAGCGTTCTCCAAGAGCACGTTCCACGTGACCTCGGTGGACGTCGACGGGAACACGCTCTCGCTCCGGGCCATCGAACGGGACGGGGCGGTGATGGACTCGATCACGCTTGCCAAGGATGCGCCCGTCGACGTGGCGCTGCTCGACTACGTCGCTCAGTCCGATCCCGACGGTGTCCGCCTCGCCTGGCGCGTGCCTTCCTCGTCTTCGGACGTGGCCGGGTTCCACGTGTACCGGGGCCGAGGGTTGAGCGAGGTGAACGAGCGACTGACCGCGGTCCCCATCGAGGGCGACGCCGGGACGTACGCCTATCTGGACCGTAGCGCCGAGATGGGGCGGAGCTACTACTACGCGCTGGGCGCGGTGGACCTGCGGGGTCGCGAGCAGCGCCTCGGCCTCGTCCATGGAACGCGCGGGGCGCCCAGCCGGTTCGGCATCAGCGGCGCCGTTCCCAATCCTTCCGCCGGTGGAAGCGAGATCCGGTTCACTCTGGACCGCGCATCACGGATCGAAGTGTCGATCCACGATGCGCTGGGTCGCGAGATCCGCCGCTTCTCGGCCGCCCGTCTGGAGAGCGGTCCCCACGCGCTCGCGTGGGACGGCAAGGACAGCCGCGGTCGCGACGCGGGAGCCGGCGTCTACTTCGTCCGGATCCGGTCCGAGGAGCGTGAAGCCATGGCGAAGCTCGTGCGGGTCCGCTAGGGGGTCTTCGGCCAGCCCCAGCCGAGCAGGACGCCGAACGTCAGTCCGCCCGCCGGCACGCTCGCGCCCTCGAACGGGATGCTGCCGATGGTCGTCGTGAACGCGTTGAAATCCACGTCCGCCGAGCTGTACCGCACCGCACCGCCCAGATTGAACGTTGTGCCGATGCGATAGAACGCGCCGCCGCCGCCCCAGAAGCCGAGCCCCTTGTCGTCGTCGCTCGCCGACGTGCCGCTCTGGTGGAACGTGACGTCGATCTTCGCCATCATCGCGCCGGCGTTCAGGTAGGGATAGAACTTCTTCCGCTGCCAGGTCTTGTTGACGCCGAAGCCGAACTCGTAGGTCGTGGCGTCAGCCGTCCCGTCGATCGTGCCTCCGGAGCCGTCGTCGAACGAGACGTCCTTCGATTTCGACGCGCGCGAGAGATAGGCATCGAGGCTCACCGGCCAGGTCGCCGGTCCGAACACTCCTTCCGCGCCGAACGCGGTCTGCTTGTCGATCGGATCCCAGTGGTCGGAGTCGAAGAGCTTCTGCCCGAGCATGAAGTTGACATACCCGGGTCCGGCGGAAGCGAGCGCCGGCACTGCGAGGAAGGCGAGGGCGGCGAGCGTCGGGACGGTCCAACGGATCGTTCGGTCGGTGCGAGCCATGACTCCTCCACGTGGACGTACGGCCGAAAAGCGCCTCGGAAAGGTAGGACCCGGCCGCGGGTGGAGCAAGCACGAATCTCGGCATGGTAAGCTCTGGCCCCGGTGCGACCAACCATCACGAGATCCACGCCCCGGCCGAAGAATCGGCCCGGGGCCCCTGCCGCCCCCGCTCCCGCGCTCCCTCCGGCGATTCCCGACGTCGTGGCGTGGGCCGGGATCGCGCTCGCGCTGATCGTCCTGGTCGTCCACGTGCGCACGTACTTCTTCCTCACCGACGACTCGTTCATCTCGTTCCGCTACGCCCGCAATCTCGTGCACGGCCATGGCCTCGTCTTCAATCCGGGCGGAGAGCGCGTCGAGGGCTACACGAACCTCCTCTGGGTGCTCCTGCTCTCCGGATTCGGGGTGTTCGGACTTCCCATGGAGACCATGGCGTCCGTTCTGAGCATCGCCGCGACGCTGGCGCTCTTCGCCATCGTCGTCCGCTTCGCATGGACCCGGCTGCCGGACGGGCAGAAGTGGATCGCGGTGATCCCGGCGCTCCTCCTGGCGGCCACGCGGAGCTTCGCGGTCTGGGCCACGAGCGGGCTCGAGACGCGGCTCTTCGACTTCCTGCTCGTGGCGGGGGTCCTCCGCCTGGTGCACGAGGTCGAGCACGTCCATGCCGACGGCTCACCGCCGCGCCCCCTCGCCCCCTGGATCTTGGGCCTCGCGGCGCTCACGCGTCCGGACGGCCTGCTCGTGGGCGGATGCGCCTTCCTCACCGCGTTCGTGTATCAATGGCGCCGCTCCGGCCGCGCGCCGTGGCGGACGGCGCTCGCGTGGTGGCCGATGGCGCTGCTCGTGGGCGGACACTTCGCGTTCCGGCGCGCGTACTACGGGGACTGGCTGCCGAACACGTTCTACGCCAAGGTGGGCGCGAAGCACTCGCTGGATGCGGGACTCCGCTATCTCGCGCTCTTCGCCCTCGAATACGGCGTGGTCCTCTGGATTCCCGGCATCGCGGCCGGTGTGGCGGCCCGCGCGCGGACGAAGAGTGCGTTCCTCCCGGCGCTCTTCCTCGCGACGATCCTCCCGCACGTCCTCTACGTGGCGACGATCGGAGGAGATCATTTCGAATTCCGTCCGCTCGACTTC
>DATJGP010000060.1:0-5334 GCA_035494915.1 Candidatus Eiseniibacteriota bacterium
GATGATGCACGCGGGCGGCCCCATCCGGTTGGGGCTGCTGGTCGCGGGGCCGCCGGGCGCTTCCGTGAAGAAAGCCCGATCGATTCCGAGATCCTGCCCGCTGACGTGCTCGTACAGGGTCAGGACGGCGACGGCGATCACGACGATCGCGAAGGCGTGTCCGATCCACGTGCGCCAGGCGCGCCGGCGAGGCGGGCCGAGGAGCAGGAGGGCGAGGCCCATGAGGAGGAGCCCGATCGCGGTGTTGGTCTTGATGTTGATGCCGAGGGCGTACGCCCCCTTCAACGGCTCGATTCCCATGAACCAGCCGGCGAGGGCGAGCGCCCCCTGGAGCGCCACGAGGATGGCGAAGACCCGGCTCGCGACGGTGACGCGTCGATGCGAGTCGGGGTCGATCCGTGACGAAGCGTCCCAGGCCATGACTGAGCATAGCACCGGACGTACGCGTACCACCCCCCAGCGCTCGACCGGCTCTGGGGGCCACCCCGGCGGGCCGCCTTACCGCAGCACGACGACCCGGTCCAGCTTGTAGCCGGCGGAGGGGGCGGTGACCCGCACCGTGTAATCCCCCGCCGAGACGGGCTTGCCCTTCGCGTCCTTGCCGTTCCAGACGAGGATGGCTTCCGCCCGAGCGGGCTCGAAGCGCCAAGGCCCGAGCGTCGTGACCGGCTTGCCGAACGAGTCCAGCACCTGAGTCTCCATGTCGGTCGGCGCGCCGCCGACGGCGATCCCCTGGAGCGAGACCCGGATCGGGATCCCGCGAAGCGCGGGCGACGGACCGACGGTGATCCGCCAGGCGGACGTCTGGACAGCACCGCCCGAGGAGAGACTCGTCGCGCCGTTCAGCGCGTCGGCGCTCGCGACCGCCGGCTCCGCTTCGCCCCCGAGCGACTGGAGATAGGCGGCGAGATCGGCCTTCTGCGGGTCCGTGAGGCCGAGCGCCATCACAGTGTCGTAGTGGTTGATGACGTCGGCGAGGGTGGCGAAGCGGCCGTCGTGGTAGTAGCCCCCCTTCGCGTGCGACCAGAGACCGAGAAGCGGCTTGGTGCGATAGAGACGCTCGGGCGTGCGCTCCGCCTGGAAATTGTCGATGCCGATCTCATCGCCCTTGTGGAAGTTGTAGCCGGGCTCCGAGGTGAGCCCTTCCGAGTGGCACGAGACGCAGCGTCCCTCCGTGCGGAAGACCTCGGCGCCGCGCCGCGCGGCCGCCTCGTCGTAGCTGCCGGAGGGCGGCGACGGCGCGGGAATGGAGAGCTGGTAGAACTCGAGCGCCGGCAGCTTGGCCGCGATCGCGCCATCGGCGTCGCCCGCCAGGTGCCCCAGGCGCGCCTGCGACGCGACCGGGAACTGCGCCGCGTCGTCGAGCCGCGGATCGCGCAGCGAGCCCGCCGCGCGCGGAGACGCGAACGAGGCCCAGTGCCCCACCGAGCCGAGTCCGCTCGACGCCGTGCGCGTGAGCCCCGCAAGGCCGAACGTGGACGGGATCAGGACCGCCGCCGGCGTCTTGTCGGGCCGCGCGAGCTTGCCGTCGAGCACGAGCGCGGGATCGAACTTCCCGGGGCCCCAGGTCTTCAGCGCGGCGCGGAGCGTGGGATCGTCGGTGCCGAGAAGCTCCGCCAGAGGCTGGAGCGTCGGCGCCGCCGCCATGAGCGCGCCCACGTCGAGATCGCGATTGGCCCAGCCGTCGAGCCGGCGTCCCACGCCGTCCGCGACGGAGTTGTCGACGGTCGAGTGGCAGAGGGCGCACTGCATCCCGACCGAGACCAGCCCACCCTTGCCGTCGGCGTTGCCCGAAAGCCCGACGATCGCCTTGGAGCGCAGGAGATCCAGCGTGACCTCCGGATCGTCGAGGTCCACGTGCCCCGAGGCGATCGCGTCGAGCATCTCGGGATCGAGCGCGTCGGAGTCGATCTTGAGTCCCATCGCGAGCGCGGCCCTGAGCGAGAGCCCCGGGCCCATGCCCCCGTGCTTCTCGCCCTCGATCGCCTCGTGCAATCGGAGATCGCCCCCCCAGAACGCCTCGTTGCCGAACGTGTCGTAGCGGAACGACTGGCGCCCCTGGTCGAGCATCTCGGTCGCGTTGTCGCGAATCGTCTCGTCGAAGCGGACCACATGCGACGCCTGCGGCTGGACGCGCGAGTGCGAGGCGGTGCTGCCGGCGCCGCCCGTGATGGTGAGCGCGGCGCCGTCGGGAGGACGCGCCGTCTCCTGCCGGATCGCCGCCTGCCCCGTGTCGTCCGTCATGCGGATGGGGTCGTGCGACGCCTCCGTCGGCACGGTGACGCGCGGAGGAGCGACCGGCCGGCCTTGATCGTCGAGCTCCTGGATCTGAACCGATCCGGCGCCGGATTGGGGTGCGGCGTCCTTGCCGATGGGATTGCCGTTCTCGTCGACTTCCTGGATCTCGACGGTTCCGTCCGCGAGCGCGACGGGAACGGCGGTGGAGAGCGCGAACACGAACAGCGCTCCCGCGACAAGCAAGGCGTGCCGAGTCATGACCTGGTCTCCTCGTTGCGTAGCCAAAGGTGTGGTTCGGGACCAGGGTTCCGCGTGGGGGGTGGCGCCGGAGCCCTTCTGCGCCTTCAAGTCTACGCCCGCCGGGGTGGCGGGAACCAACATCTACTTACGTTTCAGCTTGTCCTGGAGCAGATCGTAGAAGTTGAAGACCACGTCGAATCGGGTCAGATCGTCCTCGTCGTCCCCCCGCTGGAGGAGGAGCACGCGGCCGTCTGGAAGCACGGCGCCCACATTCGCCACCGTTCGGAATTTCGGGATGTCCGAGAAGGCGACCGTGGGCGGCTTGACACTCCCATCGGGACCTGGGAGTGAGGCCAGGAGGCCCTGTCCCTGGTCGTTTCCGTAGATCAGGTGCCGCGGACCCATCCACGCGCAAATCGCCGCGCCTCCTCGGGATAGTTGGACCGGTGGACCCACCGTTCCGTCCTTCTGATAGTCCCGCACGAACAGCTCGGACTTCCCGGAACCGAGGACCTGGAGGTAGGCGAGCTTCGTCCCGTCCGGGGAGAACGCGGCGGCGGGAATGCTGCCGCCCAGATCGAGGTGTCGGAGGGCAGCCGGTCGTCCGCCGGGCGGAGGCACGTCGAGGACCGCGACATCCCCCGCGTCCCCGGTGGTGCTGTTGAAGAGCACGCACAGGATCTGGGATCCATCGGGCAGCCAGGACGCGAGCTGGATTCGCTGGTCCGGGGCTTCCCGCGCGCAGAGGGGCCGGGCAGGCTCGCGGGTGCCGAGCGTGTATTCGTAGATGCCGTCCGCCGGCGACTCCGAGGTCTGTGTGTACGCGATACGGCGCCCGTCCGGGGACCAGAGCGGCTCGTCGCAGTCCACCCCCGGCACGGCGATGACCCGCTCGGACGTGGGATGGTCCCGCGTCGAGATCCAGATCTCGTAGAGCGCTTCCGAGCTGGTGATCACGGACGCGAAGCGCTTGCCGTCCGGAGAGACCGAGATCTTGCGCTCGAACGGCTGATGCTCGCCGGACCATTCGGTCAACGACCCGTCGTCGTTCAGGATCACCGCGTGCCGGCCCTGGATGGCCGCGCCCCCCATGCCGCAGAGGAGCGTCCCGTTCCGCGCGAGCTGGAAGTTGGCGTGGGTCCAGCTCGAATTGGCGCGAAGCCCTCCCAGGATCGCCACGGGTTCCCCGCGCACCTCGAGGCGGCCGAGGTCGAACGGCACAGCGAGAAGGTTTCCACCCCGCGTGAAGAGGAGGTGCCCTGTGGAGGCGTAATGAGCACTCCCTCCGTCCGTGAGGAGGATCTTGGTCTTGCCGGATTTCAGGTCGAGCACGGCGATGTCCTGACGGAAGGCGCCCTTCTGGTAGTACACGACGCGGAGAAGCGCTCCGCGATCGCCGGGAAGCATGGACGACAAGAGATACGTCCGCGTCGAATCGTGGGGATCGAACGGGCTTGGACCTCTCGTATCCCGACCTTCTTTCATCGAATAGATGGCCCACTGCTTCCCCGAAATCACGTGCAGTGTCGATTTCGACTCGAGCCAGAGCGCCTGGCTGCTGGCGGGATCGATGTCGTGAGTCGGGATGGGCGGAGCGCTTCCGTCGAGAGGACCGTAGAAGATCTTCCGCTGATTCGATCGCGACGAAGCCGGAGCGACGAACGAGTAGTGCCCGTCGTAGGTCAGAATGAACCCGTCCGCGTTTTCGGAGCCCTCGATCGGTTTGAAGTCGGGACTGTCCAGACGCCGCACGTACATTCGGGAGGGCTGCGACTCCTGCCCGGGGGCGCTCCTCGGGGCGCCGAGGATGACGCAGTACTTCCCATCGGGCGAGATGTCGTAGGACTCGACCCGTACATGGGGCGGGACCTGGATGGATGCCCACGCGGGTCCGCTCCAGTGCGCCACGCGCTTTCCGCCGAGGAAGCCCGTCAGGTTGAGCGCGAGCGCGGCGCCGAGGGTGAGCCCGATGCCGAAGATGAACATGACCGTGTTGCGACCGATGGGAAGCTTGCGCTCGGCTCTCGGCATGGCGGGTGGGGTGCGATCGCTTCGGACCTCGTCGATCGCGAGGCGCGCTTCCCCCATGTCTCGCAAGCGCCGCCGCGGATCCTTTTCGAGCGCGCGATGGAGCAGCTCTTGGAGCCGGGGTGGAGTCGCCGCCGGAAGACGCGACCAGTCGGGCTCGCGCTCGAGAATGCGCGCGATGGTGTCCGACACCGTCTCCCCCTCGAACGCGCGCTTCCCCGTGAGGCACTCGTAGACGATGCAGCCGAATGCCCAGATGTCCGTGCGCCGGTCGACGGGCTTGCCCCGCGCCTGCTCGGGGGAGAGATAGGGCGCCGTACCGAGGATCACGCCCGGGATGGTTCCCACGTCCGCGGGGGACGGGAAGGTCGGCGAGGTCATGGTCGGCGACGAGAGAGTCGCGGCCGGATGCGCCGTCGGCGAGTGCTCGCCGGGCGAGGCATCGAGCCGGCCCTTCGCGAGCCCGAAATCGACGATCTTCACCTGATCGCCGGGCGTGATCATGACGTTCCCCGGCTTCAGGTCGCGATGGATCACTCCCTGCTCGTGCGCCGCCTCCATGCCGGAGGCAATCTGGTGCGCGATGTCGAGCGTCTCGGGCAGGGTGATCGGTCCGCGCGCGATCCGCTGCGCGAGCGTCTCCCCTTCGATGTGCTCGAGCGCCAGGAACGGGCGCCCCTCGCTCTCGACGATGTCGTAGATCGCGGCGATGTTCGGGTGATTGAGCGATGCGAGAAGTCGCGATTCCCGCTCGAACCGCTCGCGGCGGTCGGGCTCGCTCGCGACCTCGGCGGGAAGCGACTTGAGCGCGACCGTGCGGCCGAGCCG
>DATJGP010000061.1:0-53151 GCA_035494915.1 Candidatus Eiseniibacteriota bacterium
CGCGAGGGATCGCTCGTCTACTCCGGCGACCAGGGACGCCCGAACCGCCCCATCCTCAAGGATCCGACCCCCCTTCCCAAGGCGGACTACCTCATCATGGAGGGGACGTACGGCGGGAAACAGCATCCCGACGAGCAGACGCTCTGGACCTCGTTCGAAGCGGTTCTCAAGGACGCGATCGCGCGAGGCGGCCGGATCGTGATCCCGGCCTTCGCGGTCGGACGAACGCAGGAAGTGGTCCACGCGCTCGACCAGCTGTTCCGCTCGGGGCGCGTTCCGGAGCTCCCGATCTACATCGACACGCCGCTCGGGATCGAGGCGCAGTCGATCATCCGGAGCCATCCCGAGGTCTTCGACGACGAGACCGCGGCGGACCTTCGCGCCGGGGGCGATCCCTTCGGCATGCGGCGGGCCACGCTGGTCCGGGATGCCGAGGACTCGAAGAAGCTGAACGACAAGCCGGGCACCTTCATCACGGTCTCGGCTTCGGGCATGTGCGAAGCGGGGCGCATCCTGCACCACTTGAGGCACACGATCGGCGACGCCAAGCACACCATCGTGATCATCGGCTACCAGGCCGAAGGGACGCTGGGGAAGCGCCTCGTCGACCACGTGCCCGAAGTGAAGATCTTCGGCGAGCCCTTCGAGGTGCATGCGAAGGTCGTCGTGCTGAACGGATTCAGCGCGCACGCGGATCACGCCGCGCTCGTCGCGCAGGTGGTGGCGTGCGGCGCGCCGAAGGGCGTCGCCATCGTGCACGCGGACCTCGAGCGGGCCGAGGCCCTGAAGGCCGGCCTTCCGTCGCCGGAGCGCGTCCGGATCCCCACCGAGGGTCATACCTGGGAGCTCGCGTGACCCGCGAGGAGCGCCGCGGGCGCTCCCTCGGTTTCCGCGTCGGCGACCGGGTCCTCCACAAAGAGTTCGGCGAAGGGCTCATCGTCGAGGTTCGCGACCGGGACGGCTTCGAGGTCCTCGAGATCGCCTTTCCTGACGGGATCCGCCGCCTCACCTCGCTCTATCCGCTCGAGCCCGCGCGCGGCGCGGGGCGCGCGACGTCGGCGCCCGCGGTCTCGGCCGCGACGTCGGCGCCGGCGCTGCGCCTCGGCACCGATCTCCCGGCACGCGGGCAGTTCCGGATCGCGCCGGGCGCGGACGAGCTCTTCCAGCGACTCGTTTCCGGTCCCTACGACGCGGCGCTCGATCACGAGATCCGCTTGCGCGTGGAGCGCTACACGCTCCATCGCGGGTTCGACCGGCTCCTCTGCCTCGAGCGGCTCCACGACGTCCAGAAGTACGAGCACCAGACCCAGGCTTGCGTCACGGTGCTCCGGCGCATGCGCGGCCGCGCGCTCCTCGCGGACGAGGTGGGGCTGGGGAAGACGATCGAGGCGGGGCTCGTGCTCAAGGAGTATCTCCTCCGTGGGCTCGTGCAGCGCGCGCTCATTCTCGTGCCGGCGTCCCTGGTGGAGCAGTGGGACCAGGAGCTGAGGCGGAAGTTCGATCTCGAGTTCGCGATCCTGAAGCACGGGCACGCCTGGTGGGAGGAGCCGCTCCTGCTTGCGTCGATGGACACGGCGAAACTGCTCCGGCATCGGGACAAGGTGGCGTCGGCCGCGTTCGATCTCGTCGTCGTGGACGAGGCGCACCGGCTGAAGAATCAGAAGACGCTCGCGTGGAAGTTCCTCGACCGTCTCGCGCCGCGCTACCTCCTTCTCCTGACCGCGACGCCGGTGCAGAACGACCTTCACGAGCTCTACAACCTGGTCCAGCTCCTCCGCCCTGGCCTGCTCGGCACGTACCGCACGTTCGGGCGCGAGTTCATGCGGCGGGGGGACCGCCGCATGCCGCAGAACACCGGGCGCCTGGCCACGCTCCTCGGGGAGACGATGATCCGCACGACGCGCGCGAGCACGTCGATCCGCTTCCCGAAGCGCGAGGTGACGAACGTCCACTTCGACCTGAGCGTTCCCGAGCGGGAGATCTACGACGACGTGACGCGTCTCGTCCGCCGGCTCGTCCAGGGACAGAAGGAGAACAAGCGCGGCGCGATCAAGCTGACGCTCCTCACGCTCCAGAAGGAGATCGGGTCGAGCTCGTTCGCCGCCGTCCCGACACTGGGGAAGCTCCTCGCGCGGGAGACTCCCGGGCCCGCGCGGACGGAGCTGGAGGACCTCCTGGTTCGCGCGCGCGCCGTGGACACCAACGCCAAGTTCGAAGGGGTGACTCGCCTTCTCGGCTCCTCGCGCGACAAGGTCGTCATCTTCACCCAGTTCCGGGCCACGCTCGAGTTCATCGCGCGATCGCTGCGGGCGCTCGGCATCCGGACCGCCGTCTTCCACGGCGCGCTCACGCTGCGCGAGAAGGAAGCGGCCATCGCCCAGTTCCGCGACCGCGCCCGCGTGCTCGTGAGCACGGAGGCTGGAGGCGAGGGGCGGAATCTCCAGTTCTGCCGGCTCCTCGTGAACTACGACCTTCCCTGGAATCCGATGCGGATCGAGCAGCGCATCGGGCGGCTCCACCGGCTGGGACAGCAGCACGACGTCCACGTCTACAACTTCACCGCGCGGCAGACGGTCGAGTCGTACGTGCTCGAGATCGTGCACGAGAAGATCAATCTCTTCCGATCGGTGATCGGCGATCTCGACATGGTCCTGGGCCCGTACGCGGAGGCGGGCTCGTTCGAGGACGCCGTCTTCTCCATCTGGGCCGGAGCGCGCGGGGATCGCGATCTCGACCGTGAGTTCTCGAAGCTCGGCACCGCGCTCCTGGTCGGCCGCAAGCGCTATGACGCGGTCGAGGAGCTGGACCGTCGCCTGCTCGATGGCGTGGACCATGACCCGAAATAGGCGCGGCGAGCGTAGCGAGCTCCCGGAGATCCTCGCCTCCATCCTCGAGGCGCGCGGCGCGACGATCGCGAAGCAGGGGACGGTCTGGGAAGCGTCGCTGCCCGCGGACCTCGCGGGCGTGCTCGGGACCGAGAGCGTGCGCCTGGTCGCCGCTCCGGCGGGACGGGCCGCGCGAGGCGCGGAGATGGATGCCGGGCTCACCGAGCGCATCCTGCTCCTCGGCCGCTCCCGCGGCGAGGTCGTGCGGCTCGTCGCGCACACGTCCCGCCCGGCGCGCGCCGGCGCCGAGGTGAGGACGTGGGTAAGGCTCCACTGGAGGATCCGCTACGGCATCGACGAGCTGCCGGAGGAGCTTCTCGTTCAGCGCCTTCCGGTGGGGCCGACGGGGGGCCTCATGGCGCCGCCGGACGCGGCCTTCGGGACCCCCTCGGACGAGGACCTGCCGCATCCCGACCCGGAGCTCCTCGCGGGCGCGTGGATGCGCGGCCTCCGGCTCCTCGAGTCGCGCATCCGTCGAAAGCTGCAGCCGCACGAGGACCGCATGCGCCGGGAGCTGAACCGGGAGATGCGCACCCTCAGCATCCACTACCGCTCGTTGATCGCGGAGGAGCGGACCGGGCGGAGAAAGCGCGGGGAAGGGCGCGAGGCGGGGCGGATCTTGCAATTGAAGGAGGACTGGGAGCGGAAGCTCTCGGCGGCCGTTCGGCAGCGCGTCCTCGACACCGAGGCCAAGCTCGTCGCGGTGGCCCTCCTGTCGGTCGTCCCTGGCGGAAAGCCTTCGCGAGCCGAGCCTTCGGCGGCAGCCCCGAGGCGCCGCCGGCGTGTTTGACGCGGCACGCCAGAACGCGTAAAATCATCCGCTCACCCTTTCAGGAGGGCTAATTTGTCGACCCATCTCGTCAAGCATCAGAAGATCACGAAGCGGCAGATGAAAGAAGACCCGCTCGTGACTGCCGCCTTCAAGGCCACCGCTCAGTGGGAGCGCCATGGCAACCGGATCCTCGTGGGCATCGGCGTGCTCGCCCTCCTCGCCCTCCTTGGCTTCTTCATGATGCAGGCCCGCAGCAAGGCCGAAGCGAAGGCCTCCGGGGACCTCTTCCGCGCCAATCTGGCCGCGATGCAGGGGGACTACGTGAGCGCGGCCCCGATTCTCAAGGAGATCGTCGACAACGAGCCTGGAACGGCCGCCGCGCGGGACGCGATGCTCCTCCTCGGCGACAGCTTCGCGTCGCAGCAGAAGCCCAGCGACGCGGCGCAGTGGTACCAGAAGTACATCGACAAATCCGGCGGGGACAAGGATCGCCAGCGCATCGGCTATCTCGCGCTCGCCTCGGCGCTCGAGGACGCGGGCCAGTTCGGTCCGGCCGCGACCGCTTTCTCGCAGTCCGCGGACCGCTCGACCACGGACAATCTCCGTGGCCGCGCGATGCTGGGCCAGGCGCGCTGCCTCGCCCGCGCGGGGCAGACCTCGAAGGCGGTCGACGTTTACAAGAAGATCGCGCTCCTGCCGCAAGCGGAAGTGACGATCACCAACGCCGCCAACGTTCGCTTGGGCGAGCTCCAGGCCGCTCCGACCACACCCTAGTTTCGCGGTCTCGTGCCGCGTCCGATCTTGCTCGCGCTGGTGTGGCATCTCCACCAGCCGAGCTATCAGGATGCCGAGACCGGCGCCGACCTCCTTCCCTGGACGCGCCTCCACGCAACGAAGGATTACCGTGACATGGCGCGCGCGCTCGCGGGAACGCCGCGCGTGCGGGTCACGTTCAACCTGACTCCGGTCCTCCTCGAGCAGCTCGACGCAATCGGCGCGGGACGTTCCGATCCCTACCTCGACGTCGCGCGAACGCCAGCCGCATCGCTCACCGCCTCGCAGACCTCGTTCCTCCTCGCCCGGTTCTTCGACGTGAACCACGACCGCATGCTGAATCCATTCCCACGCTATCGGGAGCTGTTCGAGCGAAAGGAAGCGGGGGGTGCGTTCACCGCGGACGACCTGCGGGATTTGCAGGTCTGGTTTCACCTGGCGTGGGCGGACCCCACGTTTCGCGGAGGGCCGCCTCTTCGATCGCTGATGGAGAAGGGGAGGGGATTCAGCGAGGAGGACAAAGGGACGCTCCTCGACTGGGGCATCGCGTGCGCGCGCGACGCGGCTCAGGACTATCGCGATACCGCCGCGCGAGGACAGGCCGAGCTCATCACCTCGGCTTACAACCATCCGATCCTGCCGCTTCTCATCGACTCCACGGCGCCGCGCGAGGTGTCGCCGTCCGCCGTGTTGCCGGATCCCGCGTTCCGAGCGCCCGAGGACGCGGCGGCGCAGATCGCGCGCGCCCGTGAGTCGCACGCGACGCGCTTCGGCACGGCGCCCAAGGGCACGTGGCCGCCGGAGGGGGCGGTGAACGATGCCGCGCTCGCCGCACTCGCTCGCGGCGGCTTCGCCTGGGCGGCCTCCGACGAGACCGTGCTCCAGAGGGCTCTCGCTGCGCGGGATGGCTCCGTGCGCGACTGGCCCGCCGCGCTCTATCGACCCTATCGCGTCGAGACCGCGGGGGGCGAGATCGCGATGGTGTTTCGCGACCGCGCGCTCTCCGATCGGATCGGATTCACGTACGCGCGCTGGAACCCGGACGACGCCGCGCGCGATTTCGTGGAGCGCGTGCGGGCGGCGGGGAACTCGGCCACCGGTGACGGCCCCGCTCTCGTTGCGGTGATCCTGGACGGTGAGAACTGCTGGGAGTCGTACCTGGATGACGGGCGGCCGTTCCTCGAGTCGCTCTACGGGCTGCTCGAGCGCGACGGACAGATCGAAGCGGTCACGATGTCGGAGGCGATCGAGCGCGTGCCGCCGAGCGAAACGCTGACCCACGTGCCAGTCGGCGGCTGGATCCGCGCCGATCTCGGCATCTGGATCGGGCAGGAGGACAAGAATCGCGCGTGGACCGAGCTCGCGCGGGCTCGCGCCGCGGTGGAGGGTGCGAGACCGCGCGATGCGGCCAAGGCGGACGCGGCCCTGGAGGAAATCTACGCCGCCGAGGCCAGCGACTGGTTCTGGTGGTATGGCGACGATCATCCGAGCGCGCATCGCGCGATCTTCGACCGGCTCTTCCGGCTGCGCCTCGCGCGTGCATACGAGCTCGTCGGGGTTGCCTTGCCCGGCGCCCTGCGATCGAGCCTGCGCCAAGACGCGAGCCAGGCGGAGGCGGAACTGGCAGGCGTGTCGGACCACGCTCCGTCGGGCTTTCCGTACGTGAGGCCGACGATCGATGGGCGGAGCAGCCACTTCTACGAATGGATGGGCGCCGTCGAGCACGACGCATCGGGCGAGAGCGGAGCGATGCATCGCGCCTCGGCTGTCGTGCGCTCCGTGCGCTTCGGCGGTGACGGACACAATCTCTACCTCCTGATCGACGCCGCTCCGCGCGCGGATGGGGGAATGGCGATCGCGATCGAGACCGCTGGGGGACGCATGGCTCGCGTTCCGCTCCAGCAAGGACAGGGGGAGCCATCCTGGACGGGATTCGTCTCCACTGGAGACGATCGGGGGGAGTACGCCGCCGGCGACGTGGTGGAGCTTCGGCTTCCCCTCACCGAGCTCGGCGCGCGGGCCGGGCAGTCGACGGCGTTTCGGATCCTGCTCGAGCGGGACGGGGCCCGCGAGGAGATCGTGCCCGCGGCCGGATGGCTGACCCTGCCGGCTGCCGGCGCTCATCCCGAGCTGGACCTCTGGTCCGCGACCTGACCGTGCGCCCCGGTTTGCTTGACGCCTCCGGGATCGCGTGCTATTCGTGCGCCGTGAGCGTCGACGCGCCGCAGGGCGCTGTCCCGGAAGATGAGATCGCGCGGGGACGGCTCCTCGCGTCGGTGGCCTACCTGCCTGGCCTCTGCTTCATCGGACTTCTGGGCGCGCCCGAGAACCGGTACGTCGGGTTCCACGCCCGCCAGGGCTTTCTCCTCCTCCTGGTCGAGGTCGTGATCGCGATCGCGCTCGCGATCTACGACGGTTCCATCGGCATGATCCCGGTCGTAGGATTTCTGGTTGGGGCTCTCCTCAAGTTCATCTTGTGGATGAGCATCCTCGCGTTAACCGTTTACGGCGTTGTGAAAGGAGCATCCGGCGAGATGGCCCGAATTCCGGTTCTGGGCGAAGCGATCGAGAAGGTGCCGTTCTGATGGCGAGTCCCGGCGAAAAGAAGTTCTGGCTGTTGAGGCGGCTGGCTCGTGCCTTCAACGTGGCCGCCTGGATCGTCCTGGGTCTGGTCGTCCTGGTGACGCCGGTCGCGGTGGCCCGGTTCCTCCTGCAGCACAACCAGGAAGAAGTCGTCTTCTGGCTCAGCTACGCGGCCTCCGGGCTCCTGATCTTCATCAACCTGATCTGGGTGGCCCAGTCGATCCAGGTGATCCTGGCCATCGAGGAGAACACCCGGCACGCGACGTTCGTGCTCGAGAAGCTGACGACCCTGACGCAGCAGATCCGGGACCGGCTCCCGGATGGCGAGAGTGGTGGAGCGACGGGGTCGGATGCGGGGGTTGGCGGGCTGGGCGGGTCCGGGGCGCGATAGCGGGCCCAGGGCACGCGAGGAAATGTCGGATAAGAACTATTATGTCAACTTCCACTCGGGCGTCGCAGGCTCTTCCATGGGTGTTTTGGTGGAAGTTGACATCAAATAGTCGGAGGCGGGCTCCTTTCCCCCTACGGTGTGTACTTGCAATCGATTGTCCTGATTGGGTTTGGGATTGACCTTCTCGCTGGTTTGCTGTATCCTTGGGGGCGTGGTTATCCCTCGGTTCTTCTTCCGCGTCTGAGACCCCGGCTGAGCCATCCATGAGTTCCTCCCAGGTTCGTGAGCGGTTCCTGTTTCCGCGGGAGCCTTTGCTTCACTTGGCCGACCTTGGCGGACCGACCAGAGGGCGGGCTCCCAGGGTGGATGAGGGTTGGGACGTTACGCTCGGCCATTCGGCCCGTTACGCGCTTTACAGACTGCTTCAGGGGCTTCCGCGGACCTCTCGCGACGAGGTGCTGGTGCCGGCGTTTGTCTGCATTGCGCTGGTGGAGCCGATCTTGGCTGCCGGGTACAAGGTGCGGTTCTTCGACAATCCGTCGCTGACCGAAACGAATCTCGATCTGATCCGGGATCTGGCCACGGATCGCACACTGGCCGTGGTGGCCGTCCATTTCTTTGGGTTCCGGCAGGACACGGCGGGGCTGGCGGGCCTGTGCCGGGACCGTGGAATCCTCCTCATCGAGAACTTCACGCATTCCCTGCCGGTTCGCGATTTCGTGGTCGCCGAGGATCGGCTGGAGCGCTGCGACGTCGCGCTCTTCAGCCTGAAGAAGATGCTGCCGGCGCCCGATGGTGGATTTGCGGTGCATCGGCGGTCGCTTGGGGCCAAGGTGCCTCGGTCCGCCTCGCCGGCGCGGTTGCCCATCTTGCAGGAGCTGTATCGGTCGGCGGAGCGCACCATGAAGACCCGGCGGTGGCGGTCTTCGAACGGTGAGGCGGCCAATCCGGTTCAAGTGCCGCTGGCCGATTCGGTGGCGGCGGAGATCGCTGCTTCGATGCACGGGCTCGATCTCGATCGCGCTTCCTGGGGGATCTCGGCGGCGTCCCGGCGAATCTGGGAGGGGGCGGATCTCGACGCGCTGGCCGCGGCCAGGCGTCGGAACTTCGGGCTGATCCGAGAGGCCTTTCTGGGGATGCCTGAGATCGAGTTTCCGTTCCGCGATGCGCCCGCGGATTCCTGCCTGTGGGGGATTCCGTTCATGGTTCACGGCATTCCCGACTACGACTACAAGCTGCGCTCGATCGGTCTTCCCCTCTTCACCTTCGCGCGCGCGCTCCATCCCGGGCTCGGTCGCGACGGATTCCCCATCGCGCGGGCCTGGGCCGCCCAGATGAAGGTCTTGCCGGTGCACCAGGATTTGACTCCGGAGGACATCGCCACCATCAAGCCCGCGTTCGAAGCGCTCCTCGCACGCCGCCTCGGATGAAGATCGAGATCCTGGACGGCGTGGATTCCTGGGCTTCGCGTCGAGACGAGTGGAACGCGCTCGCGAGCGAGTGCAGCGACGACGTGTCGCTCACGTTCGAGTGGCACCAGGCCCTGGCGGTGAGCCAGGCGAAGTCCGAGCCGTTGCGCGCGGTGTGGGCCTCCAGCGATCGCGGAGCGGAAGCCATCCTTCCTCTTCGCATGGAGAAGACACGCCTGCGCGGCGTTCCGCTTCGGCAGATCGGTCCGCTCGGCTCGCTCTACAGCGCGCACGACTGCCTGCTCGTACGGGGGAACTCGCTCGAGGCGCTCGACGGCGTCCTCCGGGCGGCGAAGGGCGTCCTGCCCTCCTGGGACGTGTTCCGGTTCTCGGTCAGCGGCGACTCCCCCATCTACGCGGAGATCGACGCGCTCGCGCGGTCGGGCGACGCGAGGCTGGAGTGGAGCCAGGCGAAGCAGTCCCCGTATCTCCCGCTGCCCGGCACGTTCGATGAGTTCTGGGCCGGTCTCAGCACGAAGCGCCGCACGTCGATCCGCTCACGCGTGAAGAAGTTCAAGGAGCAGGGCGAGCCCACGCTTCGGGTGATCACACAGCCGTCCGAGATTTCCGAGGTCATGGAGATCATCCTCGGAATCGAGCGCGCGAGCTGGAAGGAGAACGAGGGAACATCCATCACGGCGAATCCCTACCAGGTCGTGTTCTACGAGGTGCTCACGCGCGAGCTCGCGGAGCGGGGCTGGCTCCGGATGTACCTTCTCTATCTCGGCGACCGGCCTGTCGCCCACGACATCGGGTTCCGCTACAAGAATCGGTTCTTCTCGGGTAAGACGAGCTTCCTCGAGGAGCTCCGTCCGCTTCAGCCGGGTTACGTCCTGCGCTGGATGATCCTTCAGGACCTGTACGCGATCGGCGTGCGCGAGCACGACTTCATGGGCGATCCCGATCCCTACAAGCTCCACTGGACCGACGCCATGAGGGATCACCGGGACGTGCGATGGTTCCGGCAGGGAGCGCGCGCGGGGCTGGTGCGCATGCTTCGAATGGGCCGTGGCAAGAACCAA
The DNA here is from genome assembly GCA_035494915.1 of Candidatus Eiseniibacteriota bacterium. Taxonomy (GTDB): domain Bacteria; phylum Eisenbacteria; class RBG-16-71-46; order SZUA-252; family SZUA-252; genus WS-9. Next base: position 9,897 of record DATJGP010000061.1, read on the forward strand.
GGCGAGACGCCCTCCCCCACCCGCGCCGACCCGACGTGAAGCGGGCGCCGATGAACACCTTCAAGACCAAGATCCTCAAGGGCATGGCCTGGACGGTCAGCTTCCGCTTCGGCCAGCGCTTCATGGGGCTCGTGAGCACCCTGATCCTGGTGCGCCTGCTCGCGCCCAAGGACTTCGGCATCATCGCGATGGGCATGGCGGTGGGCGCGGTGCTGGACGCGATCAGCTCGTTCGGCTTCGACCAGGCCATCATTCAGCGGAAGGAGATCGACCGGACCCACCTCGACACGGCGTGGACCATCAACCAGATCGTGAGCTTCATCGCGACCGTGGTCCTGCTCCTCCTCGCGCCGGTGGTCGCCGCGTATTACGGCGACCCGCGCGTCATCAACGTGATCATCGTGCTCGCCATCGGAGTCGCGCTCACCGGCGTCCAGAACTTCCCGGGCATGACGATGTTCGAGCGCGATATGAATTTCCGCCCGGTCTTCATGGTGATGATGTCGGCGGAGATCCTCTCCACGCTCGTGACGATCGTGCTCGCGTTCGTGTGGCGCGATTACCGCGCGCTCCTCGCGGGTCTCTTCACCTTCACCTTCACGAAGGTGACCCTCGGCTACGTGCTGAGCCCGTACCGGCCGCGATGGTCGCTGGCCGCCGCGGGTGAGATGCTCCAGTTCACGCGCTGGCTCCTCCTCAACAACCTGATCACGGCCGTCTCGAACCGTGGCCAGGATGCCCTCATCGGCCGTCATCTCGGCGCCGCGTCGACGGGAGCCTTCTCCGTTGCGAACGAGGTGGCCCACCTGCCGACGACCGAGATGATCATGCCGTTCATGCGCGCGATCTATCCCGCCTTCGTGAAGATTCGCGATGGTACGGGCGGCCTGCTCTGGAGCTTCAGCAAGGTTGCGTCCATCGTATTCCTCATCGTTATCCCGACCGCCGTGGGGATCGCGTGCCTCGCGGATCTGATCGTGGCGGTCATCCTCGGGGCCAAGTGGTCCGCGTCGACGCCGCTGCTTCCGATCCTGGGCGTGCTCGGAACGCTCCAGGCGTGCCGGGCGGTCACGGATCCCGTGCTCCTCGCGACCGGAAAACCGCGGATGATCGCGACCCTGTCTCTGCTCTTCGTCGGGACCGCGTTCCCCGCGTTCGCCCTTCTTCTCTACACGACGAATCTCACCACCGCCACGTGGGGACTCGTGCTGGGCGGGTTCGTGTCGGTGGTCGCTGGATTCTCGGTCGCACTCAAGGAGCTCGCGGGACGATGGACCACGCTCCTCTTGACCTTGATCCGTCCGCTCCTCGGCTCCGGGGTGATGGCCGCGGCGGTGATGGGAACGAGAGCGCTCCTGCCCCAGACCCAGGGCTCGCTCTCGTCGCTTCCGTTGATGTTGGCCATGATGCTTCTCGGTGCGGTGGTCTACGTGGGGACGGTCCTGGCCCTCTGGAGCTTGCGGGGGAAGCCGGACGGAGCGGAGCGCGAGCTTCTCGACATCGCGGGGCGCTTCCTGGGACGCCTCCGCCGCCAGCCGACGGCGGCCTGAAGCCCGCGCAACCTCAGCGCGAGGCGCGCTTCACGAACCGGAAGCGAAGACCGAGCGGCCGTATCACGGTCACCGAGGCCACCTCGGACCATCCCGCCTTCAGGAACATGCGGATGGACGGCTCGTTCGAGTGCCAGATGCGCGCGTAGGCCCGCCGCACGCCCAGCCTCGCCATTCGAGCTTCCGCGTAGTGCATGAGGGCTCCCCCGACTCCCCGTCCCTGGGCCCCGGCGGAGACGCTGATCTGGACCAGCTTGGCCTCGTCGTTCTGCAGCGGCCAGAAGTTCCGATCGCGCTGATAGCGCTCCGGCATCCAGTACCAGCAGGATCCCGCCAGCTTTCCCCCCACCCACGCGCCGAATCCGTGGGCTCCATCCCCGCTGTAGGTGACGTGCGTCCTGAGTTCCGGGTCGGGGCTCGCCATGAGGATGTCTGGCGAGAGGATGGGCTCGAACGCCACGCCCCGCGGCGGCGGGGTCTCCGTCGGATCGAGATCGCGGCGATAGATCCGGTAGATCTCGTAATCACCCAGAAGAGCATGGGCGATGCCGCGGATCGCCGCGTTCAATCGGAGGCCTTCGCCGTCGCGCCGCGCCGCATCGTGCGCTTCACCCAGCGCTTGATGCCGGCGCGCTCGAGGAACCACACGATAGCCGACGAGGTCGACTCGAGGAACACGCGCATGCCCACCCGGCCGAGATTGCCCGGCGTCGCGCGAAGCATGTAGACGTCGGCACAGAGCACGCTGTGCGTGCCGAAGAGCTTCTTCTGCTCCGTCTCTCCCTCGCCGAAATCGAACATGCCCTGGTTTCCCTGCGCGAAGATGTGTTCGAGGGCGAGGTACTGGAGCACGGTGCCGGGTGAGTGCTGCTCGTACTCGGGATCGTAGCCCAGGCTGTGGTACGAGTAGACGCCCGGCTTCACCTCGGGGGTGTAGAGATAGGCGATCGCCTTCTCGCCGGTGAAGAGGAGGAAGCCCTGCTCCAGTCCTGATGCCGCGCGCTCCACGATCTGCCGGTGGAACGCGGGCTCCGAGGGAAATCCGACGCCCAGCAGGCGCTCCTGGTACGTCTTCGCCGAGAGCGCGCGCGCTTCGCGGATGAACTCCTCCATCTCGTCCGGAGAACGATACGCGCGGAACACCGCGCTGACGGGGGGCGCCAGGAGCTTGCGCGTCTTCCGACCGAGCGTCTGGCGGGTCTTGGACGAGAACTTGGCGAGGTAATCGGCGAACGAGCCCTCGAGCGAGATCCAGTGACGCGGCGCCATCGCCGTCCGGTACCGGATGAGCCCATTCTCGATCGCGAGCGCCGGCATGGGCGTGGCCAGCGGTTGCGATCGGATCACAGCGCCGGCCACATCCCTTCCCCGAGCGGCCGGAGGCGCTCCGGGCATGGGTCGTCCGATCCAGTCGGCGAAGTGGCCGTCGAGCTGGAGGAGTCGAAAGCGAGGGCGGACCACCGGGATCTCGCCGAGACGCACGATCCAGGTGGTCTCGTTGGCGCTCCACGACGGCTCAGCCGAGGCGCTGTGCAAGCTGCTCTCCAAAACGCCAAGCTGTGCGCCACACGGGGGAGCGGATGCTAGCGGCCGCTCCGGGATCGCTCTCGAGATCGTCGGGACCGAGGTCGGCGAAGGTCGTCGTCGGGAACTCGTCGCGATGCCGGTCGAGGAAGCGGCAGAGCGCGTGAAAGCGCCGGATCACGATCGGATTGGGACCATTCCGCCGTGCGTTCAGCATCTCGTGCGAATGGAAAACGATCACGAACGTGCGCCATCCGCCGGCGCGTGCCGCGCGCATCGCGTGGACCATCTCGCCCGCGGAGCAGGCGGTCACCTGCGCGGGTCTTAGATGCCCTGGCCAATCCTCGAAGCAGCTCACAGGCAGTTCCCACACACCTTCCCGCCGCTCCGCCTGGACCAAGGGCTTCTCGGTGGGCATCAGGCAGGAGCTTCCAAGCCAGACCGCGTTGTGGCTCGAGTCGTAACGAAGCCCCACGGCGGCGACGGCGCGCACCGTGTCCCAGCTCGCTCCGAAACTGCCCGCCCGGTACGCGCTAAGGGGCTTCGAGCCCGCACGCAGCAGATTCTGGCGGCCCAGGTCGATCAGCATCCGTTGCTCGTCGAAGGTGAACTGGCGGATGTGCTGCCCCGTGCGCCCGGGCAGGATCTCGTTGGGCTCCGCCGCGAGCCATTCGGTGTGGAGGTGGAGCTCCACCGACTGTCCGGCCTCCTGCACGAGGTCGACGGTGCGCTTCAGCGTTTCCGGTCCAATGACGCTCGCCGCGAGCGCTTCGATGAAGTAAACGGCTCGCAGCCCATGACGCTTCAGCATCTCGAGCTGATGCGGCACGCCGTAGGAGCCGTTCGCCACTTCTCCGAGCGTGTCCCGGCGGAAATCGCGGTCGGGGTGCAGGTCCTTCTTCTGGAGGCGGGATGCGAATCCGGGATTCTGCGGCCAGAACTCGGTGTCGACGGTGATGAGGACGCGGAGCGGTCGCATGGCGCTAGCGCGCCACGACGTTGACGAGCCTTCCCCGGACCACGATCACCTGCGCCACCGTCTTTCCGTCGATGTGCTTTCGGACGCTGCCGTCGGCCAGGGCGGTCTCGCGGATCGCATCCTCGGAGGCGTCGGCGGGAACCTCGATGTTCGAGCGGACCTTCCCGTTCACCGACACCACGTAGCGGGCCAGGTCCTGCTTCAGCGCCTCGGCGGAGATGACCGGCATGCCCGAGTGGAACACGGTGCCGGACCGCCCCAGCCTCGCCCAGGCCCCCTCCGCCGTGTGTGGAGCGAGCGGGGCCAGGAGGCGAGTGGCCATGTCGACCGCTTCCGCGGCCTCCGGCGTGCTCAGGGTTCCCCCTGCCGACTGGTAGTCCTGCACCGCGTTGACGAGCTGCATGAGCCCGCTCACGGCGGTGTTCAAATGGAGGCGGTCCAGGTCGTCGATCACTCGCCCGCCGATCTCGTGCACCCGGCGCCTCAGGTCTCGTCGGGGTCCGGACGACGCGAAGGCAGAGTCGGTAACTTCCCCCACTCGAACGAAATCCTCGACCATTTTCCAGTAACGGGTTAGATAGCGATAGGCCCCCTCCACCCCGCGGTCGTTCCACTCCGCGTCCTTCGCGGGGGGTCCGATGAAGAGCGTGTAGAGGCGCACGGTATCGGTCCCGAACTTCTCGATCAACGCGTCCGGGGCGACCACGTTCCCCTTCGACTTCGACATCTTGTGGCCGTCCTTCGTGATCATCCCCTGCGTGAAGAGGCGCGCGAACGGCTCGGAGAAGCTCAGATAGCCCATGTCCCGGAGCACCTTCACGATGAAGCGTGAATAGAGGAGGTGCAGGATGGCGTGCTCCACGCCGCCGATGTACTGGTCGACGGGGAGCCAGCGGTCGACCGCATCCTTCGAAAAGGGAGCGGTTTCCAGTTGCGGGCTCAAGAATCGCAGGAAGTACCAGCTCGAGTCGACGAATGTGTCCATCGTGTCGGTCTCGCGCGTCGCGTGGCCGCCACACCGGGGGCACTTTGTGTTGAGGAACGCCTCGTTCGTCAGGAGCGGCGACTCCCCCGTCGGCGAGAACGCCACCTGGTCGGGCAGCAGGACCGGCAGCTCCGACTCCGGCACCGGCTGGATGCCGCAGCTCGAGCAGCGCACGATCGGTATGGGGGCGCCCCAGTAGCGTTGACGTGAGATGAGCCAGTCGCGGAGGCGGTACTGGATCCGCGCTTCCCCGGCGTTCCGCGTCTCGAGGTCCGCGATGACCGCGCGCTTCGCCTCCGCGCTCGTCGTCCCGTCGACGGGGCCTGAATTCACGAGACGCCCGTCCCCCTCCCACGCAGCGGTTCCGTCGTAGCCCGGCCCCGACTCGGGCCGTATCACCTCGACGATCGGGAGCCCGTACTTCGTCGCGAACTCGAAGTCGCGCTGATCGTGCCCCGGCACCGCCATGATCGCGCCCGTGCCGTACTCCATGAGCACGTAGTTCGCGATCCAGACCGGCATCGAGGCGCCGGTCAGCGGGTGCACCGCTTCGAGGCCCGTCGGATAGCCCTCCTTCTCCGTTTCCACCGCGAAGCGGTTCTCGATCCGGTGCTGGCGGATGCGCGCGACGAACTCGGTGGCGGCGGGCGGCAGTGCTCCGGTCTTCTCCAGCTCGCGCACACGCGGATGCTCCGCCGCGAGCACGAGGAAGGTCGCGCCGTAGAGCGTGTCCGGGCGTGTGGTGAACACCTCGATCGGCTCCCCCGCTCCGCGCAGCGTGAAACGGATGGATGCGCCCTCGCTCCGGCCGATCCAATTGTGCTGCATCACCCGCACCTTCTCGGGCCAGTTCGTGAGCGTCTCGAGATCGTTGAGGAGCGGCTCAGCGTACGCCGTGATCTTGAAGAACCACTGCTCCAGCTCGCGCGTGGTCACCTCGGATCCGCACCGCTCGCAGCGTCCTTCCACCACCTGCTCGTTCGCGAGCACGGTCTGGTCCTTGGGGCACCAGTTGACGGCGCTCTTCGCCCGGTACGCGAGTCCCTTCTTGTAGAGCTGGAGAAAGATCCATTGCGTCCAGCGGTAATACGAGGGATCGCACGACGCGATCTCCCGCGACCAGTCGTAGCCGAGCCCCCACGAGGTGAGCTGCTCCTTCATGCGGGCGATGTTTCGCTTCGTCCAGACCGCCGGATGAATCTTGTTCGCGATGGCCGCGTTTTCCGCGGGCAGGCCGAATGCGTCCCAGCCCATGGGGGTGAGCACGCGATGGCCCTGCATGATCTTCAAGCGGGTGACGACGTCGCCGAGGATGTAGTTGCGGCCGTGTCCCACGTGGAGGTCGCCCGAGGGATACGGGAACATGTTGAGACAGTAGAAGGGACGGTCGGCCTTCATCGGATCGCCGATGTCGAACAGGTGCTCGTCGCGCCAGAGCGCGCGGGCGTGCTGCTCCATCTCCCGGAACGGGTAGCGTGTCCGTTCCTCGGCGGGCGCGGTCTCGGGATCCTTGGCGTGGCTCACGATGGCTCGTCCTTCACATGAATTGACGATCGGTACGGGAAGCTTTCAGCATACCGCAAACGGTGGCGACGGTAAACCGGAGGGCCGAACGGCGTTACGCTCCTGCTGCGCTTCCCCTCTTGGCGCGTGGGCGGGGGCCCATGCGCCGCCCGAGAAATGGCCCGGGGTCTCCTGGATCCCAGACCGCGTACCGGGTCGAGGCCCGTACGAGATCGGCGATCTTCCAGGGTCGAACGCGGCCGTGTCGCAGGTCTTCCTTCAGCGAGCCGAGGAGTCCGCTGCCGCTGACCCACGCGCCTTGGGCCCCGTTCGGGGCCACGGGCTCGAGCGCGTCCCCCAGCACGCGGTCACGGTACGCGATCCACGCCAGATTCACGCCGCAGCTCATGCCGAGCGCGTGCTGATCCCAGTGCCGTGGATTCACCTCGATCAGACGGTACTCCCCGCTCGGGGCGTGCCGCTTGAACTCGACCTCGGCGATTCCCTCGAACGCGAGCGCCTCGAGGAGCCTCTTCCCCAGGCGCTCCACCTCGGGGTGCGGCTCGAGGCGAACGATGCAGCCCAGGCCGAACTCGGGCGGATACTGGAGCATCTTCCTCGCGGTGAACCATCCGAGCAGGCGCCCGCCGCGTCCGCGATAGGCGCCGAGCACCACGCACTGATCGTCGGCCCCCTCGATCCACTCCTGAACGAGGAGGTCGGGGTGGTGCGGCTCCACCCGCTCGAAGAACTGCGTCAGCTCGAGCGCGGATCCGATCTTCACCGCCTTGCGCCGGTTCACCGCGTCCGCGATGCCCGGCTTTCGCCAATCCTGGGCGTACACCGCCTTGGCGACGACCGGATAGGCGAAGCGCGACGCGGCCTCGCGCGCGTCGTCGCGCGTCCGGAGGCGCATGGTGAGGGGCGTCGGCACTGAGGCGGCGCGCGTTTCCTCGGCAAGGCGGTGCTTGTTCATGATGACATCCAGCCGGTCGCCCGACGGCTGCGGGATCTCGTAGTACGGCTCGAGCGCGGAGCGGTTCTGGTCGAGGAATCGGATGTCAGCGTCGCGTGTCGGAAGGAGGAGCGCGCGGCCGCCGAGACCCGTCGCGAGATCGATGAGAAACGCGCGGAGCGCGTCCGGCTCATCCTGCGAATCCGGACAGTGGAGCGCGTGGCATCGGTTCGAGAAGTTGCCCGGCGCGTCCGTCTGCACGCTCAGCCCGTAGACGGTCACGCCGTGCGGCGCGAGGTTGCGCGCGATGCCGAGGCCGGTCGCGTACATGTTGAGAACGACGGCGGGAGGAAGCGTGGCGCCCGCTCGCGCGGTGTCAGCCACGGGAAGCGGCGATCTCCCGCTCCACGAAATCCCTGAGCTCGGCATCGCGGAGCTCGCCCCGCTTGAGCGCGCGGTCGGCGCGATAGATCACCTCGAGCGCCCGTCTCGCGTCCGCGGGACGCATGGATGGTCCCGAGCTTCGACGATAGCCGTACGGTGACGGATCGAGCGCGTTGAGCGCGCGCTCCGCGACCGCCCAGAGCGCGGTGGTTCCCCCTTCGCCCTGAGCCTCGAGCGCGGCGGCTTCCACTCGCGCGCGCGCTACGTCGCCCGCGATCACGGCCGCCGCCCAGCGCTCCACGGACGCGCCGCCGCGCGTGTCCGCCAGCGAGTCGAGCGCCGACGCCGGAAGGCGGCCGTCGGTTCCGGCGTGGAGCCGCAGCTTGTCCAGCTCCTGGTTGAACGAGAGAAGGTTGCCGGAGCGCCCGGAGATCGCGTCGAGCGCGCCGGACGGAAGCTTGAGCCCTGCCTCGGCCACGAGACGCTCCGCCCAGCGCTTCATCTCGGCCGGGCTCGGCGCGAGGGTCACGACCGTCGCCCGCGATGCGAGGGACTGGAGCACCTTGAGGTCGGTCACCTCGCGCGCGGTTGTCACGAGAACGCGCACGCCTTCCCCGCGACCCGATGCCCACTGGAGAAGAGCCTCCTCGGCCCCCTTCTCCAGCTTGGCGGCCTCGCGGATCCACACGCGGCGCGTGTCGGCGAAGAGCGAGACGGACGTGAGCGCCTCGATCAGCGTGGCGGCGTCGAGATCGTCCCCTTCCAAGCGCTGGAACTCCGACGCCTCGGCAGCGGCGCCCGAACGAAATGCATGGACGATGCGGTCCCGAATGAATTCCTCGGGTCCGGCGGCCAGGACGAGCGCCGGGATCGACGCCGCGGGTCCCGCAAGAAGCCGCTCGGCCTCGGCCGGCGGGAGCGTGGACGGACCTCGCGTCACCATCCCTGGACGGTGCGGCTCACGATGAGATCGGTCATCTTCTGGATCACGTCCTTCCTTCCGTCCACCTCGGTCTTGGCGGGCTCGGAGCCCACGGCGACGACATTGTACGTGGTCCGGACCGTGAGCTCGTCCTCCTTCCAGATGTCCTTGTTCTTCTGGACGTCGCGGAACGCGACCTGTGCGACCAGGAGGATCTCGTACTGCGTGGCGACTTCCTGCGACGTGTAGGCGTAGACGCGATTCCGGTACGCGAGGATGGTTCCGCGAATGATGGAGTCGGCGTCCCGCTCCCGCTCGAGCCGGAGCCTCTTGTCGGCGAGGAACCCGTTGATGAGGGACTCGGTCACGTCGCCGGCGAGCCCGTTCTCGACCGTGTTGTTGCCGAAGGTGGGAATGGCGATCGTCTTGATGTGGGCGGGCAGCACGCTGGAGACCGTGTAGCCGCATCCGGCCTGGAGCAGCATCCCCGCGAGGAGGCCGAGCGCCAGGGCGCGTCGTCTAGGTGAGGTCGCTGGTGGCATCGTGGAACCCGTAGAGCTTCATCCGGTACCGGAGCTTATCACGCTTCATCTGTAGAAGCGTGGCCGTTCGGCTCTGGTTTCCGCGGGTCCAATCGAAGGCCCGCTGGATGATCTCTCGCTCCACGGCGCCCAGCGCTCCTTCCAGGTCGATGCCACTCTCCGGGAAGTGCCCCGTCTCCACCACCTGACGGAGCGCGCTCAGCTCGGAATCGGTCTTGGGAGGGGCCGGTCCGATGGCGGCGTTCAGATGGCTCGCCTGGATCCGGTCCCCGTGGTTCAGAAGGACGATGCGCTCGAAGAGGTTTCGGAGCTCGCGGATGTTCCCCGGCCAGGGATAGGAGAGGAGGATTCGCTCCGCCTCGGGATCGATGGCCTTGAAGCCCTTCGAGAAGGCCCGGTTGAACTGCTCGAGGAAATGGCGCGCCAACGGAAGGATGTCCTCGCGCCGCTCGCGGAGCGACGGCACGCGGATCGGCACCACCTTGAGCCGGTAGTAGAGGTCCTCGCGGAAGCGCTGCTCGCGGACCATCGTCTCGAGGTCCTGGTTGGTCGCCGAGATCACCCGCACGCTCACCGTGATGTCCTTCGTCCCGCCCACGCGCTTGAACGTCATGCGCTCGAGCACGCGGAGGAGCTTCACCTGGATGGTGAGGCTCATCTCGCCGACCTCGTCGAGGAAGAGCGTGCCGCCGTTCGCGAGCTCGAGGAGTCCCTGCTTCTGCTGCCTCGCGTCCGTGAACGCTCCCTTCTCGTGGCCGAAGAGCTCGGATTCGAGGAGCTCGCGCGGGATCGCGGCGCAGTTCACTTCGAGCATCGGCTTCTCGCGGCGGACGGATAAATCGTGCACCCAGTGGGCGATCAGCTCCTTGCCCGTTCCGCTCTCCCCCTGAATGAGCACGCTCGTCGATTCGCTGGTCGCCACCTGCTCCACGACGGTGTAGACCCGCTGCATGGCCGCGCTTTCGCCGCGCACGAAGTTGCGCGAGAATTTCTGACTCCGCTCGCGCCTATGGTGCTGCACCTCGCGTCCGAGGCGCTGTGCGGAGAGCTCGCGGTCGAGCACGAGGAGGATCTCCTCGCGGATCGGCTTGCCCTTGGTGAGGTAGTCGCGCGCGCCGTAGCGCATGGCCTGGACGGCGGTCTCGTGATCCGGCTCGCCCGTCAGCATCACCACGATCTGCTCGGGCCACTGCTCGCGGATCTTCTGGAGCACCTCGATGCCGGAGAGATCGGGCATGCGGATGTCCAGAAGGACGAGATCCACGGGCTCGCGCTCGAGCGCGCGAAGTCCGGCCTGGCCCGTCTCCGCCGTCTGCACCTGGAACCCCTCGGCTTCGAGGTCGCGCGGCAGGAAATAGCGGATCGTCTCGTCGTCGTCGATGATCAGGATCGAAGCCTTGGCCATGCGTTCCTTCCTACCTCAAGCCGGGTGGTGCGGGAGCCGGATCCGGAACCGGGTTCCCCTCCCCGGCTCGCTGTCGACATCGATCGTCCCCCGATGTCGCTCGACGATTCCGTGTGCCACGAACAGCCCGAGCCCCGTGCCCTTGGGGCGAGTCGTGTAGAACGGGTCGAAGATTCGAGGCCGGTGCTCCGGCGAGATGCCCGCCCCCGTGTCCTCGACCTCGATCCACCAGCCCTTCCGGTCCTCGTCCGCGCGGAGCGAGACCGTCCCGCCGCGCGGGGTGGCCTGGATCGCGTTCTGGATGAGGTTCAACAGCACCTGCTGGAGCTGGTCGGCGTCGGCCGTGACCGTGGGCCATGCATCGGCACCTTCGGTCTCGATCGTTACTCCCGCCTCCTCAGGGGTCGGTTTGAGCCCGTGAAGGGTCCGGTCCACGATGTCCCGCACCGCGATCCGTCCCAGCCGGAGCTCGCGGGGGCGGGTGGCCGTGAAGAGGTCCTGGATGATGGTGTTGAGCCGCACGACCTCGCGGAGGATGAAGCTGACGCTCTCGTTCCGCTCGTCCCCCTCCGGGAAGCCCCGGCTCAGGTACTGGACTCCGGTGGCGATTCCGGTGAGGGGGTTCCGGAGCTCGTGGGCCACGCTCGAGGCGAACCGCCCGAGGGCGGCCAGACGGTCGAGCTGCCGGATCCGCTCCTCCATGCTCCGGAGGCTCGAGACATCGACGAGTGTCGCGACCGCGCCCCGGATCCGCCCCTCGGCGTCGCGCAGCGGCGCCGTCGAGACCTCGGCCGGAATCGAGGTCCCATCGGCGCGGACCACGTCATGCTCGACGCGGATCACCTCCGCCCCCTCCTCGAGACTCCGCACGAGCGCGTCGTACCAGGGGCGCTCCGGGAGGATCCGCGAGATGGGCTGCTCGAGCGCCTCCTCCCGCGTGAGTCCGATGATCTCCTCCGCCGCGCGATTCCACGTGAGGACGTGGCCGCGGACGTCGAGCGCCACCACGCCGAGCGGCAGGTTCTCGACGACCTCCTCGCGGAACCTCGCCTCGAAATCGAGCGCCTCCTTGAGCCCGAGGTTGACCACGATCGGCCCGAGAGAGGGCACGATCGCGTCGAGCGCGGCCCGGCGCTCGCGAATCTCCTGTCCCTCGAATCCGAGGAGTCCCGCGATGTGGCCGAACTCGCACTGGCCGCAGGCCCGATGCCCGCCCGCCATCTCTTCGAGGGGTGCGCGGGAGAGGGCGCAGGTGTGACCGGGTGAGAGCGCCCCCGGGCAGGCCGGAATCTCGCCCGACACGCGATTGGCAGCCAGCTCGCCGCGAATGGGGGACGGAAACCAAGGGCCGCCCGAGCGGGATCCGGTCGGCCCCACCCAGAGCGGTGCGGTTCCCTTCCCGAGCGCGATCCAGCGGAGCCAGTCGGGCTGGAGCCACTGCACGTGCACACGCTCGGGGCGGACATCGACCACGGAGGGATCGCCAGGGAGATAGAGCGTGAACGCGGGCGGGTTGCCGTCGACGACCCCGAGCCAGAGCCGCGATTCGTCGAGCGCGCGGGCGAGATAATTGACGAGGGTCCGATAGGACTCGCCCGGCTCCTTCCCCTCCGCGGCGAAGGTCATGAGCTCGGCGAGTCCTTCGAGCTGGACGCGCGTGGCGAGCTCGCGGCGGAAGTTGCCCTCGAGATCCTTGAGCAGGATCTCGACGAGCGGGCCGAGCGACAGCGGATCCATGCTGTCGGGAGCGCCCGGCTCGTGATGCGGAAGCGGGGCCAGGCCGCAAAGAGAGCGGATCTCTTCGGCACGACGCCAGAGCCGCTCGTAGGCGGCACGCTGGATTTGGCTGGGTCGTATCGGAGTTCTCACCCGCGCGCACGCTAGCAGTGGGAGCGACGAGGGGTCAAGCAAAAGGCCCGCCGGAGCGGGCCTTGTCCTGTCCGGATGTGTGGTGCGCGATCTCTAGTGCGCACCCTCGCCGCGTGCCATCACCTTGAGCGTGGCCACCATGATCTTGAAGTCGAGCATGAACCGGCCGTGCCGCACGTAGTAGAGGTCGTAGGCCAGCTTCCGGTTCACGGTCTCGATGGACGTGTCGTACTTCGACTTCACCTGCGCGAGTCCCGTGATGCCGGGGAGTGCGAAGCAGCGCTTCGGATAGTCGGGGAGCGACTCGGACAGCGAGAGGACGAAGCTCGGACGCTCGGGACGCGGCCCCACGAGGCTCATGTCGCCGCGGAGCACGTTCCAGAGCTGCGGGAACTCGTCGAGGCGCGTTTTCCGGAGGACCTTCCCCACGCGCGTGATGCGGCTGTCGTTCGCCTTGGCCCAGACGGCGCCGGTGTGCTTCTCGGCATCCGTGACCATCGAGCGGAACTTGTAGATCTTGAAGGGACGCCCGAACGTGTCACGACGACGACGCTCGCCGGTGTCGCGCCGAATGCCGTGAGCGCGGCGCCGGTTCAGGCCGATCCGCTCCTGCGCATAGAACACGGGACCGCGGCTATCGAGCTTGATGATGACGGCGAGAACCACGAAGACAGGCGCGAGAACGAGGAGACCGACGCTCGAGAGCAGAATGTCGAGGCCGCGCTTGAACGACGAATAGAGACGGTCGGCCGTCGAGGGGCCGTGCCGTTCCCGATTCATGAGTTCCACAGGTAGAAGCATCGTCCGCCGCGTCGTATGTCATCGCGCCGGTGGGGTCCAAGTCAAATACGCAGGGGCGACACCTCCCCACGAGGTGACCGGACAGGCGCAACCACCATCGGGCACCGGCTCCGAATGGGGTTGGCGATGGAGATTGCTGCGGGACTGCCGCGGGCGATGTCGAGCTAGCCGCGAATCACGCGCCCCCCACCAACAAACATAACAATAGCAGAGCGGGCTGTCCCGCGCAAGGGCGTGGTTCTACTACTACTTCTGGGCCACCTCGACCACCGCGCGGAACGACATCCGCTGGAGGTCCGAGGCCACCTCCTGGGCGCTTCCCTTGTTCTTGAGCCTCTCGAAAGCGATCCGGAAGCCACCCCTGGGGTCCTTGGCGATCTGGGCGTCCTTGGTCCGGAAGCCGAGGAGCTCCAGGGCCTTCATTTCGGCCTGGGCGCTCTCCTTCGACGGGTATCCGGGCAGGACGACCACGTACTGGACCTCGCCCTGAGGCTTGGCCGGAGCCGCGTCCGGCTGCTTGGCCGGCGCCTGGGCGACCGCGTCGGTCTTGGGCGCGGCCGTCTCGGCCTTCGGGGCGTCCGCCTCTGGCTTCGCGGCGGGCGCCATGGCGACGACCACCTCCGTCTTGGGCGCGGCCGCCTGCGGCGTGGGCTTGGGCTGCGCCGGGGCCGGCTTGGGGGCCGGAGCGGACTTCGATTCCGGAGCCTGGGCGATCACCTTCGGTCCGGTCGGGGCCGGCGGCTCAGGCTTCGGCTCCTCGTGCTGCGGCTGCTTCGGCTCCGTCTCCTTCGCTCCGCTGCCGAAGGAGTAGCCGAACGAGAGCCGGTGCACGTCCGAGAAGTCGTTGTCCGGCGTCATCGAGTAATCGACGTTGAGCTGCCCGAAGTGGACGCCGAGCCCGTACGAGAGCCCTTCGGCCGGGTCGTCCAGCTCGCCGAATTGGTGGCGGTATCCCATCCGCATCGACACGTTGGGGTGGACGCGGTACTCGGCACCGAAGCGCGCGTCGTCGAAGTAGTCGCTCGGCATGTTGTAGTCGGCGCCGAGGAGCAGCTTTCCCGAGAGCCACTCGCGGCTCACGCCGAACCGGATCTGGCGCGAGAGCGGGTACGACCCGCCCGTACCGTACGAGAGCTCCGGGCCCAGGTTCTGGACGACGGCGGCGAACGTCGCGCCGTGGCTCATGACCGACGCGCCGAGATCGACGGCGAATCCGGTCGCGGACACGGTCGCGAGATTCTGGCGGATCATCTTGGCGTTTCCGCCGACACTGAGATGCCGACCGACCGGCTTGGCCAGTCCCGCGGTCACGGCCATGTCGTAGACGCGGAAGGCGCCCGTCGGGTTGCCGAACTCGTCGGCTCCCTCGATGCTCGGCATGTGGAAGTAGGCGACGCTGAGCGAGCCGACTCCGAGGCGAGGACTGACCGGCCCCGCATATCCGAGCCATTCGTAGCTCAGGTTGTCGAGCCATGTCGCGTGCATCCCGCCCACCTGGGGACGCTCGAGCGTGGCCAGACCGGCGGGATTCCAGAACTGAGCCATGACGCCAGTCGCCGAGCTGACCTGCGCGCCGCCCATGCCGGACGCGCGTCCGCCGACCTCGAACTGAAGGAAATCACCCGTGCTGCCGCCGACAGCGACTGCGGCGTACGAGGGGCGTACGGCTGAGTACAGGAGGCCGAATGCGACCGCGGCAGCCACGAGGGCGATTCGGAGCGGGCGATACCCTGCTCCCCACGCGGGAAGGGGCCTCTGCATGGTGGTTACCCCCTAGATGTTGTTCCGACACGAGGCCCAGGCGAGGTGACGATCCATCGTGGTGCCAGGGCTTTCGCTGGTTGTGCAGGGAGCGTGCCACCGCGTTGTCGCAAATCGCACGATCGGAGAGCCTCCATCCCGGCCAGCCCCAAGCAGGTAGGAACGAGCGATTTTTCACGGCGTTTTGCATGTCCGCGTGGAATCCCTCGAATCGCGTTTTGCGACGGAGGGCGCGCAAGACGATGCGTGCGCATGTGGACGCGTCTGAACGCGTCTGAACGAAGCGGGACGCTTAGGGAGGGGTGCGAACGCTAGAAGGAAGCAGCAACGACGATGCTGGGGAGGAGAGCGGCGCTAGAAGCGGACGTTGACCGACATGCCCGCCATTCTCGTGTCGATGATCGGCTCGAGGGACGCGACCTTCGCGCGCTTGGGCGGGTTGTAGCCGAGCGGCATGATCATCGAGTCGAGGAGGTTGAGCGAGTAGAGGGTGATTCCCGCGATGGCGAAGCCGCGGCGCGCGTCCTCGGAGGCAGCCAGATCGCGATTCTGCTGCTCCAGCTCCAGGAGCTTCTCGTCGATCGAGCCGGGGCCCGCCTCGTCGACCGCGATTTGGGCCCATTTCACGTCGGTTCGGTC
Source organism: Candidatus Eiseniibacteriota bacterium (assembly GCA_035494915.1). Classification (GTDB taxonomy): domain Bacteria; phylum Eisenbacteria; class RBG-16-71-46; order SZUA-252; family SZUA-252; genus WS-9. The sequence goes on from DATJGP010000061.1 coordinate 25,716, forward strand.
CCGGTTCACGCGGTAGTCCGTGACGACGTAGCCGGCGCCTGCCGCGATCACGGACGCGAGCCAGATCGTCCCGCGCGTCCTGTGGTTGCTGAAGTCCTGCCCTCCCCCTGGGACCACGATCGAGCGCCAGACCGCGCCGACGCGCGAAATCGTGGGCACGTCGAGCGTGAGGCGCGACGGCGTGGTCTCCGCGAGATCGAACCTGGGGCGAGTCCAGTAGTCGAGCGCGCTCATCGCCCAGGTGGCGCCGGTGAAGATGAGCCAGCCGTTCCGGTAACGCCGCTCGTCGCGCGCGCGGTCCTCCGGGAACGCGCCGACCTCGTCCAGCCGTTCGCGATAATCGGAGTGGGCCTTGGCCGCCATGAAGATTCCGCCGCTCGCCGCAGCCGCGAGGGTCGCGCCGCGCGACGTGCGTCCGCTGCTGATCTGGGGTACGCCCGGATAGTTGAAGCCACGCATGAAGAGACCCAGCGATCCCTCGCGAGGCTCGGAGAGAACGAACGCGAGCTGGCCCCGAGGCGGCACGTAGATGACGCCATGCACGGGCGGATAGCCGGCGCCCCGGATCCGGACCGAGTACTTCCCCTCCACCGTTACTGGGAAGTCGAGCGGCGTGCGCCCCGCCAGATCCGTGCGCCCCTTCAGCACGACGTCGGCGTCGCGCGGAACCGTGAAGAGGGTGAGGATGGGAGGGGGCGGCGGCTTGACGGAGTTCGGATCGGTCGGGATGTTGGGGGACGGCGAGCTCTGGGAAACCTGCGGCGCCGTGGTGGGCTGCGCGCCAGGAGGCGCCTGCGCCAGGGCCGGCGCCGCAATGGAAAGAAGGAGAGCGAGTACCGCCGGGCCACGAACGCGTGTCGCAGTCATGTGCGGACCACCTTAGAGAACCTTGCCGGAGGGTGTCAAGCCGCTAGGAAGCGAAAAGGCCTGGACGATCATCGATCGTCCAGGCCTCGTGCGATCTGAAGTGCGCTCAGCTCTTCTTGCGCCGCCCTGCCAGTGCCGCCGCGCCGAGTCCAAGGCCGACCAGAGCGATCGAGCCGGGTTCGGGTGCGTCGTCCGGAGGATTCTGCGTCGCGTCGTGCGAGAACGGGGCAAACACGCCCTGCGGATGCATCACGAAGGCCGCCTGGGCGCCGTTCCCACTGCCACCGGTCATGTAGTGGTCGAACGCGTCGAAGTGGACCGCCTCGTATCCCGACACGCTCACCGTCAGCGCGAGGATCTGGCCCATATCGCTGCCGCCGTTCATGTTCGTGTAGTCGTAGATGACGTCGTTCTTCTGATCGAAGTCGCCGAGGTGGTAGAAGTAGTGCGCGTCGGCGTTCTTGTACTCGGCGTGATTGATCACCTGGCTGTACGCCGCGGCATCCTCGGGGTTGCTGTCGATCGCGAGGTTCGGGGTGATGGTGATGTTGCCGCCGCTTCCGTACACGGACGCGACGAGGTCGACATCGTAGATGGTCCCGACCTTGTTCACGTCGCCGATGACATAGAGCTCGAACGTGGACTTGTTGATGATCCACGATTCCGAGGACGTGTCGTAGATGGCGTCGGGGCTGTACAACTGCAGGGCGGGAATGGCGTGCGCCGTGCTTGCAGCGAGTAGTGACGCTGCGATCAAGCCGAAGACGATATTGCGCGAGTTGCGGATCACCGGCTGCACCTCTCCCACGATGAGGACATCCGTTTCACATGGAAACTGCATTGGGGTTCCCGTCCACACTTCCGAGAACGCTGTCAATAATACTTGCCGAGCGGGGTGCCGGTCAACATCTTTCTTTTGCCCCTTCTGCCCCTAAATGCTCGAACGAGAAGGATGATACACGCTCGGGGACAGAAGTGTCAAAGAAAATTTGCAGTATGCACTCCCTGGCTTCGATGTTTAAGCCAACCGTCTGGGAGGTAATGGTTTAAATATCGACAGGTCGGGGCTCGGAACTGGCGGCCCGGAATGACACACGGGTGAGGGCCTCGGAATATCGGCCGCAAAGGATGTCCAGGAGCGGCAAAAGCTGCCGCCGGGACGTCGGATCGCTTCCCCGCTCCCCGCACAAAAGGAACCCCGCCATCTCCTCGTCGACGAGCAGCGGCGCGGCGCAGACCGCGTCGCAGGCTTCGAGCTGCGTCGCGTTCTCCACGTAGATGGGGATGTATTCGAGATCGTCGGGTCGTCCCCGCAAGCGGATCGCGCGCCCCGCGCGACGAAGCTCGATCGCGAGCGGTGCTTCGACATCCACCGACACCGGCGGCGCGGGCGCGATGGTGCTCGCCGCGACGATGAACCGCGTTCCGTCCTCGCTGGCGAGGAAGAGCGTGACCGGTCGAGCGCCCACGATCTCCTCCGTCGTCGACGGAATCACGCCGTGCACGTCGACCGCCGATCGCGAGATAGCCAGCATCTCGTCCGCGCGCCGCTCGATCCCGGTGCGGTCGAGCGCGCCGCCGTAGAGATAGGGGTCGATCCAGCGCTGCACGCGCCGCTGCACGCGATTGGAGATCATGAGCGCCGCCAGCCCTAGTGCGCCGAGAAGGCCCGTCATGATCCAGATGCTCCTCGCGAGGCTCCACCCGGTCGCGTGTGCGATCCAGAGGAGACCCGTCGTCGCGAGCAGGAAGACGATGGTGAATCCGACCGATATGGTGCGAGCGAGCGGACGCGGATCGCGACGCACGTGCGCTTCGCCCATGCGTCCCCGGATGAGCGAGATGGGCAGGAGCACGGCGATGTCGATGACGGCGAACGCGCCCGTGCTCAGGTCCCCCACGTGGACTCTGCCCAGGATCAGGCTCTGGATCGAGACGTAGGTGAAGTATCCGGTCCAGGCGAGGATCCCGATCAGGCCCGGCAGGAACGCGCGGCGCGGCGATGCGGGGAGGGCGAAATAGGTGGATTCGAAGCTCGCCGTGAGCAAGATCAGGTTGAGGAGCTGCGCCACGATGAGGAGCGTCGTGAACGGACCGAGTCCGTAGGCGAGTCCACCGCCGGTCTGCAGCACTTCCTCGTAGGTTGGCTCGAGCGCGAGCCGGGCCACGGCCGCGGCGGCGCAGAGCGACTGGGCCAGGATGTAGTAGCGCCAGAGGCCAATGGGGTTGGGACGCGGTCCGAGCCCGATGGTGCGCGAGAGAAGGAGCCAGAGGAGCGTGACGATGACCGCGAACGTAAGCGACAGCTCGAACCAGATCCGGTTCTCGCCTCCGAGGATCGGCGACGCCGCGCGGGCCCAACCGAACTGAAGCACCCCCAGCGCCGCCAGCGAGCCGGCGGCCACCAGAGAGGGATAGCGCGCGGGGCTGAGCGCGAGGACGAGCGCGGCGGAAAGGATCGCGATCGCGCCCCCGGCGACCAGGATCAGGACGTCGAGATTCACGAGACGGACTCCCCCGCCCGCGCCACGCGGCCCTCGAGCAGCCCCAGCTCCCGGAGCCGGGTCGCGATGTCGCGGAACCGCGCGCGCGAGAGGACCGAGCGCAGCACGGACTGGGTCCGGCCGAGCCCCGTGTAGTGGGTCCACGTACGCCAGCGCGCTCCCCCGATCGTCGGCTGGTCGGGGTCCACTTCCCAGGGATGCACGTTCACGACGAGCGGGCGTTGCCGCCTCAAGTGCTCCCCCGCCGCGAAGCGCGAGATGAAGGACGGCCAGAGGCGGAGGTAGGCGCCCGCGAGCACCGGCACGCGCCACGACCCGAGGCCCAGCGTGGGGAGCGGAAATTCGGGAAGGGCTCGCTTCAGACCGTGGACCATCGCGGGCCGGTTGGGTCCTTCCGGGTAGCCGTAACGCCGGCGCCGGATCGGATAGACGCTCGAATCGTAGGCGTAGCCCGTCTCCGCCAGCACGTCGAGGGCCCACAGCGTCGACTGCCCGATGCTGTAGCTGGGGGCGCGGAATCCCAGCACCGCGCCACCCGACAGGTCCTCGAGCAGCGCCTTCGAGTCGCGCGCGTCTTCCGTGAAGGACTCCGGGGACTGCTCCGTGAGCATCCGATGCTCCATACCGTGCGATGCGACCTCGTGTCCGCGCTGCGCGATTTCGCGAACGAGCGGCGGATGTCGGCGCGCGACCCAGCCGAGGACGAAGAAGGTCGCCGTGGCGCCCACCTCGTCGAACAGGTCGAGGAGGCGCTTCGTGTTCCCCTCAACCCGCGACGGCCAGCGATCCCATCCGGATCGAGGCGCGTGCCGCGCGAACGCCTGGACCTGGAAATAGTCCTCCACGTCCACGCTCATCGCGAACGGCGGCTCGGGTCCCATGAGACGTGAAGGATAGTGGGAGGACGCCGGGGGGGGAAGGGGCTCGAACGGGAGGCCGAACGGAGGCGTCTAGGGGAGGACCACGATCTGCTTGATCTCGCGCCCGGTCGGCGCTTCGAGAATCGCGTTGTAGAGCCCCGGAGCCACCTTGTTCCCCGCGTAGGACTGGCAGGCCCAGGCCACCGTCTGCTCCCCTGCCGGCAGGACCTCGTTCAGGAGCTCGATCACGAGCCGTCCGTTCAGGTCGTAGATCGTGAGGCGGGCCGGTCCCGGCGATCCATCCTTGGATCCGGCCTGGAAGCGGAACGTGACGTGGTCGATGGCGGGGTTCGGGTAGCCGATCATATCCGCGGATTCGACCGTCGTCGGATTCACGCCACCGATCTTCATGGCGAAGTTGGAATAACCCGAGCAGTTCGGGATCTCGTCGCACGTGCGAATCATGTAGTAGTACACCGCTCCCGAATCGAGGCCGGTCATCGTGAACGACTCGTGCGTACCCGCGACGCGCGGCGTGGGAATAGACCCCCCCACGGACGTCGAGAGGTTCGTCCACCAGTCCGTCGAGTCCGCCGGCTGGGATCCCGCGAGCGGCTGAAGCGAGTAGCGAATCATGTACATGCTCGCGGTTCCGCTATTCCCATCGTCCCCTGGAGCGGTCCAATGGAGCACGACGTCGGCTGCGCCCGCCGTCCGAGGGACGGCGAGCGCGATGACGACCAATGCGGCGAAGAGCGCGCTCGCGACGACGGCGAAGCGGCGAGGGCTAGAAATCGAAGGCACGGTGCTCCTCCAGTTCCGCAACCGCGAAGCTCATCGAACCCTGCGGGCCGAGCGAGAGATCGCGGACGGCCGCGGGCGCGATCGTGTCCGCCGGCGTTCCGCTCACCACGTTCGAGATCAACGAGGCGTTCCCCCGCTCGTCGCTCACCTTCATGGCGACGTAGTACAGCTGCCCGGTGGCCAGACCGGTCAGGTTGAAGTTCTGCACCGTTCCGGCAACCTGCGGGGCCGGCTCGCCGGTGGCCGCGGTGGCGGACGCGAAGTTCGCCGAGGTGATCGCTGACGTGGAATAGCGGACGTCGTAGCTCGCTGCCGTGCCGGTGGTGTTGTCGTCGCCGGTGCTCGTCCAGCGGAGCGAGAGCGAGGTCGTTCCCACGCCCACGACGGCGAGCGTGGTGATCGCCGCCGGCGCCACGACGTCGCCCGACGTCGATTTCTGCGCGAGGTTCGAGTAGCCCGACCAGTTCGGCACTTCGTCTCCCGTTCGAACCATGAAGTAGTACGTGCTCACCGGCGCGAGGCCGCGGACCCTCATCGAGTCGATCTGTCCGGGATTGCTCGGAAACGGCTCCCCGGTCACCTGCGTCGCTCCGTTCCACCACGTGGTCGTGTCGGTGCCCGTGATTCCGGTGGTGCGATAGCGGATGTCGTAGATGCTCGCGCGTCCGCTCGAACCATCGTCACCAGGGGCGGTCCACTGAAGCACAACAGACGAATCGGGATTCACCTGGCCGCGGGCGGGCGGAGCCGCGAAGACGAGAAGGGCGAGGAAAGCGAGGCCGGCGAGGCCTCCGGTGCGAAACGATGGGAGAACGTTGGTCGTGCGGCGGATGCTGTGTCTCGGGTGCGATGCCGGTCGCCTCATGGATGTCCTCCCCGTTCCGTCCGGCGCGTCTCGAGGAGGCGCGCGGACGCCAAGGATCCATGGCGGCCCGGCCGGCAAGCTCGCGTGCGGTCGTACTTCGCCGCTCACGATCGAAGCCCCGTAGCTCTGCGTCCTGCCCTTTCGGACAGTTTGCTCTGAGCATGGACGTGGTGAAGTTACGACCCGTGTGCCTAGCAGCACGAACGGTGCCACGCGAGGCGTGCGCTTTGCACGGCGCGCGCGCAATGGGAATGCGCGACTTAGGTCAGAGGCAGGCGAACGTTGAAAAGCGCACGATCGGAACCGAAGTGAATTGCATCCCCCCGACGACGGGATGCACGGCGACTACGGAAGAAGGACGAGCCGTTCCCTCACGCGTGTCGAGCCGATGGTTCCGAGCGCCTCGTAGTAGCCCGGCGCGGCGGAATCGCCCCCGCGGGTCTGCCGGTTCCACGTGAGAAGCGTCTCGCCGGCGGAGTAGGTCCCGTCCGCGAGATCTGCGATCCAGTGCCCGGTCATGTCGTAGAGGCGGACGCGGACGGGCTGGGGCTGGGTGCCCTGGATCTGGAAGCGAAAGGTGGGCGGCCCTGACGCCGGGTTGGGATAGACGGACAACCTGCCGCCGGTCGGCGTGGGAGGAGCCGCCGGGGGTCTCGGGATCGTGATCGCGGTCGTTGGACTCAACGCTCCGTTGCCGCAGGACGCGGCCCAAGCTAGCGAGTAGACGTAGCTCGATCCGATTTGCACCCCCGCGTCGTGATAGCTCCCCTCCCCGGCGGATACGGATCCGATCAGAGCGAGCTGGCTCGCGGACGGGCCGCGGTAGATCTCGACCGACGTGGCGAGCACGTCCTGCGGTGGATCCCAGGTGAGCAGAACGCCGGTGGATTCCATCTGCGCCTGAGGAGCTCCCGGTGTGGTTGTCGGAGCGTCACAGGGCGCAAGGGTCACCATGGCCACGTTCGAGTACGAGGACCAGTTCTGGGCGTCGTCGGCCGAACGAATGATGAAATAGTAGGTCGCGCCGTACGAAAGGCCGCCGACGACCACGTTGTCGATCCTTCCGGACACGGACGGAGTCGGCATGTTCGGGACCTCGGCCGACTGGGTCGACCACCACGCTTCGAGCGCGGTGGAGTCCGTCTGGCTCGTGATCGCGGACGTGGAAAACCGCATCTCGTAGCGTGAGGCCTGTCCGCGGTTCCCGTCGTCCCCCGGGGCCGTCCACTCGAACTTCCTCGAATTCGCGGCGCCGATTTGAGCCCTCACGCCGCTGGGATGTACCGCAAGTTGAAGCGCCGCGAGGAGTACCACCGCGGACACGCGTGCACCGAGGGGTGCAGTCACCCAACCTCCCTGCCTGGGATATCTGGATTTGCGGGATTTGATCGTGCTGAGCGTGCGGCATGCAAGGGTTGGTCCAGGCTGGCTGGTTGCGACCACGCAGCCGCCCGGCATCGCCGTTTCGAGTCTCCAGAGAAAGCCGGTTCGGGTTCTCGCTCGGGGCCGCGAGGAGCGCGAGCATCATCACCGAATTGCGGTCGCTCGCGCGTTGGTCCCGTACGGCTTTTCACACACCATGGACCGAACCGGCCAGGGAACCGGACGGGGCTCAAAGGAGTTAACCCTTGCGACCGCGGCTTTTGCATGGTGGCATGGTGCTTGCGGACATCACGTCAGGTTGTTTCCCCCTTGGTTCATGTGAGGATTCTCGGATGGAGCTTACCCGCCGCGCGCGGCTCGGGCGACTCGTGATCGGCATCGTTCTGGCCGGCTCCGGCCTGGCCGCCGATCCCGCCGCAGCCACTCAGCGCGAGCTCTACGCAGGCTCGAGCTTCGAGGCGGCGGTCGAATCGCTCCAGCCGGGCGACACGCTGACGGTGCATGCCGGCACCTACAACGACACGGGGAGGATCAGCGTGACGGTGCCGGGAACGGAGTCGTCGCCGGTCCTCGTTCGCGGCGCCTCCGGGGAGGCGAAACCGCTCATCACCCGCCCCGCGGGCTCCGTCGCCCAGAACACGATCAACATCGAAGGCGCCTCCTATCTCACGGTGTCGGGTCTCGAGATCACCGGGAACGGAGACGGCATCAACATGAGCCTGACTCCCCACCACATCACGATCGAGGACTGTGAGGTCCACCACGTCGAGGGGGTCGGGATCAACTTCCGAAGCTCCATGCACCACGTGACGGTGCGGAGGAACCACGTCCACGACACGGGCATCGACGGCAGCACCGGCGAGGGGCTCTACGTCGGGTGCAACGACGGCTCCTGCGCGGTGAGCGAATCGATCATCGAGAACAACTGGATCCACGACACGCTCGCGGCGAGCCAGGGAGACGGGATCGAGGTCAAGCTCGGCTCCTGGGGGAACGTCGTCCGGGACAACGTGATCTACAACACCAAGTATCCCGGCATCATCCTCTATGGCACGATGGGCCACGCTCGAAACGTCGTGGAGCGGAACGCGCTCTGGAATTGCGGTGATTCGGGCATCCAGGCGGCGGCGGACGTTCTCATCCAGAACAACCTGATCCTCGAGTCGCCGGGCAACGGATTCAATTCCCAGGACCACAACGGCGTGACGCCGAACAACGTCGTGTTCGTGAACAACACGCTCGTCGGCGGGTCTCCGGTTCTCCGGCTCTCCAACTGGGCGAACAAGCAGAGCATGGTTCTCGCGAACAACGCGATCTACTCGACCGGCGGCTACGCCGTGGGCGCCCTCACGGGTGTGGTGGTGACGGGGAACGTGGCGTATCCGGCCACGACCGCACTCCCCTCCACCGGCGTCACGACCGGCTACGGTCAGTCGGTGGACTTCGTGAACGCTGTGGCGCGCAACGTCTATCCGAGCGCGAACTCCAAGCTTCTGGACATCGCGAACGCGGTCTACGCGCCGGCCGATGACTTCAACGGAACTCCGAGAACCGGCGTGCCTGAGGCCGGCGCGTACACGTGGACGCAGAACGCGAATCCGGGCTGGCCGGTGGCTCCGGGTTTCAAGGTGCCGGCCAGCGTCGCCGTCGACGGCGTTCCGCCGGCCGCGGTGCGGGACCTCTATGGACGCTGACCTCCGGATGAAAGGACTCTCGATGAAGTGGAGTGCGATCGCCTGCTTCGGTCTCGTCCTCGCGGTCTGTGGAGTCTTCCCGCGCGGCGTCGCGGCCCAGACGTGCAGCCCCACGCAGACGAGCCAGACCGCGATCCTGCCGCAGCCGCCGGCGACGCCGAAGCCCGCGCTCTACGCGACCTTCGTCGACACGCTCTACGGCACGTGCTTCCGGCGGATCTCGGACGAGGCGTCCCATCCGTCGTCGACCTACAATCCGGCCCCGATCTATTCGCAGCTACAGGCGTGGAATTCGGATCAGAGCCTGATCCTCCTCGCGACCGGCGACCTGCTCCGGAGCCCAAGCTACACGTACTACAAGCGGCTGGCCCTCGGAGGCGCCAACTTCCGCTGGTCGCCGATCTATCCCAATTACGGCTACTACTCGCGCTCAAATCGCTTCGAGCGTTACGACGTGAACACGGACGTGATCACGACCATGCACACCTTCACCGAGTACCCGGGCGGACTCGAGATCGGGAACGAGTTCGAGGACATGTCCAGCGACGGACACTGCGTCGTGCTCGAGGGATATCGCACCGCGACTCAGAAGGACACGGTCCAGGTGACGGGGATCTCCATGACGTCCGGATCGAAGACGATCTCCGGCGCGAACAAGTTCGGCGAGATTCTCGTCCGGATGCCCGTCTATGGCCCCGGAATTCTCGACGGCACGACCGTTCAGTCGGTCAGCCTCTCGTCCATCACGCTGTCCCAGGCCGTCACGATGACATCGAGCAGCGCCACCCTCGCGTTCGGCGCGAGCGAAGTGTTCGTGTACGACGTGCTGGCCGATCGCAAAGGGACGACGCGCCCCGGCTTCTCGGGGCTCGGGCTCTGCAGCGGCCTCGACGACATGCTGATGTCACCGTCGGGCAAGTACGCCCTGCTCCACTGGGGGACCGGCGGCCAGGGGCCGACGTGCAATCTCCAGGCGTACGACACGTCGATGACCTGGGTGGGGCAGGTCTCGTGCGGCCGCGGCCACTTCGATCTCACCGTCGACAAGGACGGGAGCGAATGGGCCGTGACGTACACGTCCAACTCCGGGTGCGGAGAGACCGGGGCGTACATGGCCAAGTACAGGATTCCCGACGGAGCAACGCGGCTCGCCGCGGGCGACAGCTCAGGCTTCGGACGGCTCGCCATCTTCAGCGACCAGATCGGCGGCGGACACATCTCCGGTCGAGGGTTCCGCTCGGGCTTCGTCGTCGCGAGCCTGGATCACACGGACCCCAACTCGCCCACCGTCGCGTTCTCCAAGGAGGTCGTGAAGGTCTACATGGACAGCACGCCCGAGAAGCCCCACCTGGAGCGTCTCTGTAACCACAGATCGGACCAGGCCCAGGTCTATTCCGACCCGAGCTGTCCTCTGGCGTCGTACTTCGCCCAGGCGCACGCGACGGTGAGTCGCGACGGCACCCGGGTTCTCTGGGGAAGCAACTGGAACTTGGGCGGCTCGAGCTGCGCGGCGGAGGCCTACATCATGGATCTCGCACCGGCCGCGCCCGACATCACGCCGCCCGGAACCATCCGGGACCTGCAAGGGCGATGAAGCGCGTGATGTCTTTCCCGGTCGCGGGAGCCTTGAAAGGAGCCACTTCGTGATCCGTCGATCCATGCTCTTCACCATCTGGCTCTTTGCTCTCGCGGTTCCGGGGGGGCGCATCGCCACCGCGGGCGTGAACCCGGCGCTCGCCAACATCCCGCTCAACACCTGGGTGCACATCGACCCCAAGAGCTTCGACGCGAACGGAGTGGACATCACGGCCTCGGCGGGATGGCCCTGGAACGCGTTCTCGGGGATGTGCTACGACTCGGATCACAAGGCCATCATCATGTTCGGCGGCGGCGGCCACGGCGGTCGTCGTGGAAACGACGTGTGGATGTACGACACCGGGAAGAACGAATGGCGCATGCAGTACTTCCCCGATCCGCCATCGGCCTATCCCTACTCCGTCGACGACGACACCACCCAGATGAGATTCGCGCAGTACTGCCAGACGACGGATCTCTATTCGTGCAACCCGCCGGCGCAGTGGCTCCCGCGCGGCACGACGAGCACGAAGCGACCGTGGACGGCCCACAGCTACGACCAGATGACGTACGACCCGGTCAATCACAAGTTCATCCTGATCGGCCCGAACTTCATCTTCGGTTACGCCCAGATGATGCAGTACGGCGCTCCGGACGCGTTCGCCTACGACATCGCGACCAAGACCTGGTCCAAGTACGCCACGTCGCCCAACAACTACCATCAGCAGAGCCGGACGGAGTACGACCCCGTCCACAAGGTCGTGATCGAGGCGGGCCGGACGTGGACGTGGCCGGGGTACTCCTGGATTGCGACGCCCACGTGCTATGCGCTCGACGTGACCACGGGCGTATGGACCAAGCGCGCCACGCCCCCCATGTGGGGAGGAGACGCGAATCTCGTGTGGGATACGGTGTACAACCGGATGCTGATGTACGGGCAGGACTACCCGACGACGGCCGACCTGTGGGCTTACGACGCGGGGACCGATGTCTGGACGAAGCTCAATCCCCTGCCCGATCCGGTCTTCGGCCTCCCGCCGGGCGGCGCCCCTAACGCCGCGTTCGACAGCGCCAATGGGATTCTGCTGATCCTGGGACAGAGCGACGCCCCCTACATTCCGACCTGGGCGTACAACGTGCGGACCAACACGTGGAAGAAGATGAACGCGACCAACGATCCCGGCGGCGCCAAGGTCCAGATCGGGGCCAACCTGATCTACGATCCCGAGAACAACGTGTTCTTCCTGAACGCGTTCAGCCAGCAGTTCAGCACCATCGGCGGGTACTACGGCGAGCGGGGCGAGATGCTCGTGTATCGCTACGGAGCGTCGGCTCCGGACAACACCGCGCCGGCCGCGGTGCGCAACCTGACCAGCCCTTAGGCGCGTCCCGCCGCCCGCACGCGACGTCTACCGAGCGGCGCCTTCGGGCGCCTGAATACGGTACATCGAGAATTCCGGGTTGCTGTAAACCAGGTTGAACCCACCTGGATCCGCCTCGATCCAGTGGCGGATGCGCTCCTGGTACAGGAACACGCGGTCGTCGGGACCGAGGATCGCGTACCGCGCCCCCACTCCCTTCGCGTAGTCCGACACATCCTGGTCGCTCGCCACCCCGGTCGATCGGCGGCCGGTGAAGAGCGCGAGCGCGCGCGGCTTCTGGAAGAGAATCACGTCCTCGGGCCCGGTGATGCGATCGACCGCCCGCCAGAGGTTGACCGCCTCGGGCGTTCCCACCCCTTCGGGACCTCCGCGGAGCGGGGTGCTCGTGTAGATGCTCGCGAATCCCAGCCCGGCTAGGACCACCAAGCCCGCCAGGATCAACCGTCCCCGCCCTGGTGAACGCTTCCCCATCACCTGCACCGCCCAGAGCGCGAATCCCACGTAGATGGGCATGAGCGGGATGAGATAGCGACCCTGCGTGGCGATCCACGGCAGGATCGCGAGCCCGTAGAGGATCGCGAAGATCTCGAGTGGACCCGGCTTCGCTCGAAGCCGCGCCAGGAACCCCATCCCGGCGAGGAGGCCGAACAGGATCAGAAGCCACGTGTCGGCCGTCTTCACCCACGCGCTGTCCCAGAGCCCGGACAGGTAGCGCGCGTACTCCACGACATTGAGTGCGATCCGGCGCGGATCGAGGCTCAAGATCGCGGCGTAGCCGCTGTCCCTGTGCGATACCGCCGCCTGGAGCGCGGCGAGCGCGACGAAGACGACCGTGGCGACACCGCTCCACCAGGAGATCCGCCGTCGCGACGCCAGCTCCACGAGAATCGCGCACGGAATCAGCACCACGCCGAGGCTCCTCGTTCCGTACGCGAGGTAGCACGCAGCGCCGAACGCGACGGCGTGGAGGGCGGTACGGCTCCGCGGCCGATCCAGGTCCGGCTGGTGCTGCAACAGATAGAGCGCGAGGTAGGTGAAGAAGAAGAACGGCAGGTCGGAGAGGACGGCGTCCTTCAGCCGCCAGAAGTACGGGTTCAGGCCCAGAAGGGCGAGGAGAACGCCCAGGTAGAGGGGCGACAGAAATCGGCGAAAGATAAGCGCGGTCAAGACGAGCGCGCCGAGGAACGACACGATGCCGACCCACTTCATCGGCATGAGATCGAGGCCGAAGACGGCGTAGACCGGCGCCAGCATCAGCGGGAACACGGGTGGATAGGTGGGGGGGCCCATCATGGGAAAACGCGGATTCCAGATGTAGCCCGTCTGCCCGTACGGAAGGCCCCGCGCGATGTTCTCCGCGTGGTGGACGTACATGGCGAAATCGTCGCCCCAGTCGTGTCCGGGGCGAAGCGTCAGCGCGTAGAAGAGAGCGATCCCGAGGAGAAACGCGGCGAACAGGGGCGCCGCTCCGCGGCGTCCGATCACACCCTGGACTCGGCCGGTACCTGCGAGATGGGGGCGGCGGTCGAGCCGATCTGGATCTTCCGCCCGTGGGGATCGAAGATGCGGTAGGAGCGGAGACCCCACCGCTGGAGCCGGTACTTGAAGGAGACCGCGAGAACGCCGAGCCCGTACTTCACCGAACGAGAGAACGAGATGCTGGACGCTTCCGGGAAATACTTCGTGGGGCAGCTCACTTCGCCGATCGTGTATCCGAAGGCGATGATCTGGGTGAGCATCTCGTTGTCGAACACGAAGTCGTCGGAGTTCTCCTCGAGGGGGAGCGTCTCCAGCACCTGGCGCGTGAAGGCGCGGTAGCCGGTGTGATACTCGGACAGCTTCCGTCCGGTCAGGATGTTCTGGGTGGCCGTGAGGATGCGGTTCGAGACGTACTTGTACCGCGGCATTCCGCCCTTGAGCGCGCTCGTGCCGAGCATGCGCGATCCGAGCACCGCGTCGTAGACGCCCATGCCGATGAGCGAGGACATCGCGGTGACGAGGGCCGGCGTGTACTGGTAATCCGGGTGGACCATGATGACGATATCCGCCCCGCATTCGAGCGCCTGGCGATAGCAGGTCTTCTGGTTGCCGCCGTATCCGCGATTCTTGGGATGGATGAACGTGCGGATGCCAAGCCGACGCGCCATCTCGGCGGTCTCGTCGCTGCTCGCGTCGTCGACGAGGATCACCTGGTCGATGATCTCGTGCGGGAGCTCTTCGTAGGTCTTTTGAAGGGTGCGTGCCGCGTTGTAGGCGGGCAATACGACGACGAGACGCTTTCCGTGAATCATCCGGGTCGCTCCTGGGGCGCTAAGGACTACAGCGTTCCGGTGACGATGGATACCGGGCGCGCAACTCATTATAGCAGGTTGGGATACCGCTGTCAGCGACGGACTCTACAGCCCGGCGGTCGATGGGAGATCCGCCGCCGATGCGTCCACCTGCTGCCGGATCGGCTCGAGGTCGCGGCTCAGCATTTGGGTGAAGGCTCGCGCCCCCTCCCGGGTCAGATGGTCCTCGTCACGGAACAGCTTCGGCGTCGCCTCCATGGAGCGCGAGTAGTCGAGCTTCGTCACGAATCGGGACGCGCGCGCCCGATAGACGGCTTCCACGGCGGTCAGGTCGTAGCCCGCGGCGGCCGCGCGAAACTCCGGCGTGAGCGGATAGCGTACGCCGACCACGGCGACCTTGTGCTCCGCGCAGTAGCGGAGGAACTCATCGAAGGCGTGGACGAGGGGCTCGCAGGTGGCCGGCGGCTTGAGCTGCTCGACCGCGCGCTCGCGAGCCGCTTCCCTGCGCGAGGGCTCCGGCAGATCCATGAAGCTCCGCATGTCGGAGTAGAAGATGGAGCCGTGATCGTCGATCTCGATCCTCTTCTGTGGCCCCTTCCCCCAGATCGCTCCTCCGAGATGGTCGAGCACGAGGACGCGGTAGTTCGACCAGTTCGGTCCCAGGCAGAGCGGCAGATAGTAGGCGACGAGCGATTTCACATAGCGGACCAGGAACATGCGGCCGCCGCCGTAGACCTGTTCCAGATCCCGAGGCGCACGAGTGAATCGCATGCTGTGGGTCATGTCCATGTCCTGCCCGCGGTAGCTCGAGAACATGTGCATGTCGAGCGGGATCACGACGAGCTTGACGGTCGGCTTGGTTTCGAGCGCGTACCGCATCTTGAGGAAGATCTCCCGCCAGTTCTCCCCCGGGTACGCAAGGGTCGCGTAGTGCGGTCCGAGGGCGCCCATGTCCACGTTCATGGCCGCGTGGGAGTCTCCGAGAATCAGGACCTCGGGCCGGCCGGCGCCGAAGAGCTCGAGCTGGCGCGCGAGGTTGTCGTTCCGGCTCAAGGCCGCGTAGTGGGCGGAGCAGGCCACGAACAGCACCACCAGTCCTGCGACGAACCAGGCGAGCCGTGAGAGGAACTGGCGCGGGGACATCTAGAACTGGAAGTAGATGAAGCGGCTCTGGGTGAGCACGCCGAAGAAGAGGATCCCGAACACGGTGGCGTAGTAGACCGCCCACCGCACCCAGACGGGCCGCGCGTCGAGGAGACCGGTCAGGGTGAGTCGGCCTCGCAGGAGCTCCAGCGTGACGAGCGCTACGATCGAGAGGAGCGCGAGCGGGAAGTCGCTGGCCCCGATCGGATAGTCGAACGTGAGTCCGTGAGGCTCGGGCGTCACGAGGTTCCGGAGGATCAGCATCGCGTCCGACATGGAGCGTGCCCGGAAGAAGACCCAGGCCAGCGTCACGAGGTTGAAGGTGATGAAGATCCCCACGAGCCGCACCACCAAGCTCGACTCGGCCAGCCGAATCAGCCGCAAGAACGCCCTCCGGGCGGGATCGAGCACGATCGATCCGATCAGGTAGAGGCCGTGCAGGGCTCCCCACACGAGGAAGGTCCAGTTGGCGCCGTGCCAGAATCCGCTGACGATGAAGACGAACATCAGATTGAAGTACCAGCGCCAGCGCGGGACGCGGTTCCCGCCCAGCGGGATGTACAGGTAGTCGCGGAACCAGGACGAGAGCGAGATGTGCCACCGCGTCCAGAATTCCGAGACCGAGGACGCGAAGTACGGAGTCCGGAAATTGGTCATGAGGCGGTAGCCGAGAAGCCAGGCCGCCCCGATGGCAATCGTGGAGTAGCCCGCGAAGTCGCAGTAGATCTGGAACGAGAAAAAGTAGATCCCGAGCGCCGTGGTCAGGCCGTGGTGGGCCGAGGGGTTCTCGAAGACCTGATTCGCGTAGAGCGCGAGCCGGTCGGCGACGACCACCTTCATGATGAAGCCCCAGAGCATGAGCCTGAGTCCCTGCTTCGCCCTCTCGGCGTCGAAGTCGACCTCCCGGTGGAACTGAGGGAGCAGGTTATAGGGACGCTCGATCGGCCCGGCGACCATCTGCGGGAAGAAGAGAACGTAGATCGCGTAGACGAGGAGATTCCGCTCCGCCTTCCAGCGGCCCCGGTAGACCTCGATCGTGTAGCTCATCGACTGGAACGTGTGGAACGAGAGCCCGATCGGGAGCGCGAGATGGAGCAGCGTCGGATGAACCGGGATCCCCAGGGCACGGCTCAGCTCGGCCACGTTCTCGCTGAAGAAGTTGAAGTACTTGAAGACCCCGAGGATCCCGATGTTCGCCACGAGGCTCAGCAGCAGGAGGTGCTTTCGCCTGGGTCCCTCCGCGCGATCGATGAGGATGCCTGCGACATAGTCGACCGCGATCAGCACGAACAGGATCAGGATGTAGGCGGGGATGAACGCCATGTAGAAATAGCAGCTGGCCACGAACAGAAGAGGCAAGCGATAGCGGTGCGGCGCGAGGAAAAAGAGCGCCGCCACGACCGGGAAGAAGATCAGGAAGTGGAGTGAATTGAACAGCATGGTCCGTCAGGCGCCCGGCGTAGGGGGCGTCCCCCGCGTACTAGGCGTCTTCGATCTTCTTCCCCTGGAGCTTCATCCGGTACGCGCAAGCGGTGAGCTGGATCTTCCGCTTGTAGTTGCGAAACGTCTTATGCTCCACGTAGCCCTTCGGGAACAGGCCGAGGAGGAAGTCGTTCGCGAGGACATCGAGGACCATGTGGACCCGGTTGACGTTGCTCCGGTTCTCGATGTGGTGCGGGAACGAGAAGTCGCCGTACCAAACCTCGCCCGGCTTCCAGTTCATGCGCTTCCCGGCGAGATAGAAGTGGACGTCCGGGTGCGTGACGATCGGAATGTGGATGCGGGCGCTGCCGAGGTCGATGCTCTCGTCCGTGTCCCAGTGCTCGAAGATCTTGGCGCCGGGCTTCAGCGCCATCAGGCGGCACCGCCGCTTCTCGCACTCGAAGCGGTCGAGGACCTCGTTGAAGTACGGGGTGTGCTTCACGATCTCCGTCTTCTCGTACTTCCCCTTCCCCACGTGCAGCTCGTCCGCCTGCCCCCCTTGGCTCACGAGGCCGATCGCCGACCAGCCTCCGTCGTGGTACTTGCCGTAGTGCGACTGCATGTGGACATGCTCGATCGCCTTGAGATCGGCCTGGAGCCGCTCGGGATCGAACGTCATGGGGAGCCGGATGGAAGTCTCGAGGCCGAACATGACATCTCCTCTCAACACACTTGGGTGGGGACCGAAGAACTGCGAGAACGTTCAATTATAAGGATTTGCCCGGGACCCTGTAAAGAATCGGGTACGCCGCGCATTGCCCTCGGCGACGCGCTCACGTCGCGGCGGGAACGGGCAGCGCCGGCGGCGGGCTGGCGAGCTCGGCGGCGCGCGCCGCGCGGTAGGCCGCCGCCTCCTGGGCCAGCTCGCGGTGGACCACGATTTTCAGCAGAATGATGGCCGCGATCACGTCGTAGTAGAGATCGAAGTAGGCGAGGCCGAGAAACGCTCCCCCAACGGCATAGGACGTCACACTCAACCTCAACATGATCACGTAATCCTTGGCCCACGCGACCGAGGGCCGTCCCTTGATCCGGCGCTCCAAGGAACGGAGGGTCATGAACGCCGAGCCGAGGAGCATGAGGAACAGCCCGAGGCCCACGAATCCGTGCTCCCCCAGCACCTCGAAGTAGATGCTGTGGGCCTCGAACGCCGCGAACTCCTCGGAGGTGTACCGGATAAATCCCTCCTTCGAAAAGATCCGGAATCCTCCTCCCGTCAGCGGCCGGTCGGTAGCGACGTTCCACGCGAACGACCAGGACTGGAAGCGCGATTGGGCGGACTCGTCTTCCTTGTAGCTCCCGATGGTGCTCATGCGCTCGTACCAGGCCGACGGGACGAAGGCCAGGCCGACGCCCGCCAGCAGAACGAACGCGATCGCAAGTCCCCAGCGGCGCCCGGTGACGATCAGGACCGTGACCATCGCGATCAGACCGAGGAGCGCTCCACGAGAGTAGGAGAACACGATCGAGATGATCGTGAGAGGAGCGGCGAGATAGAGACCTCGTCGGAACCACTTTCGAGGCTCCGACCGCGCGAGGAAGTACATGAACGGGAGCACCATGAGCTCGGCCACGGCGAGCGCGTTGTTGTCAGAGATGAAGGACTGTGACGGTCCGAAGATCCGGTACCGTCCCCCCGTGAGCAGCGACGAGATTCCCCCTTTGATGGAAAAGTAGCCGATCGAGATGGCCATCACGAGGAGCAGGAGCCGGAGCCGGTTGCGCTCCTGGAGCAGGAACAGGGGCACGATGGTCATGATCAGGATCTTGATCACCCGGTTCCACTTGTACCAGGCGCCGTCGGGAATCAACGCGACCATCGTGGTCAGGGTGAACCAGAACGCCATCAGGAGCAGGATCGTCGTCTCCCGGGCCGCCGGGAAGCGGCCTCGGTCGTTCGACACGAAGACTCCTGCCACGGTCGTGGCCGCGGTGAGCATCGCGAACGGGAATCCGTACGCCATGCCCCATGTGAGGCGGTGGGGATTCATGAGGCTGATCCACACCCACATGAGCGCGCCGATGTACGGCCGCCCGAACGCGAAGGGGAGGAGGCCGAATACGAGGCCCATGATCAGGAGATCGCGCATGGGCTAGGCCGGCTCCGGATTTCGCACGATCTCGCGAGTCGTCACGCTCTCGGACTCCATTCCGTGAGGTACTGCACGCCGAGCCCCAGGGCGAAGCTCGGCACGTCCTCTCCCCAGGGCTTGACCCGGCGCAAGAGGAACCGGTCGTCTCCGCGCGCATTCGCCCCTGGGGTCGTGGTGAAGGCCGCGCGGAAGCCCGCGTCACCGACGGCCCGGATGACCTCAGGAGAATAGTCCGATCGACGACCCACGGGATAGGCGAAGAGCGTCACGGGCAGCCCGGTCTCCTCTTCGATCCGCCGCTTGGACTCGACGATCTCGGCCTTCGCCTCGGAGTGGCTCAGCCTGGAGAGGATGGGGTGCGTGACCGTGTGCGCGCCGAACGTGATCCCGCCCTTGGCCATCTCGCGCACCTGGTCCCACGTGAGCATCGGAGTCGGAGGGCCGCCATTCCCTCCCAGGTCGCGGACGAGCTGGTCGACGGCGGCCAGGCGCTCCTCATTGGAGAGCCGCATGAGCGCGTAGAGCGCCCGGATCGCCTCGCGGCCTCGCTGGTCCTCGTTCCGGAGGTCGTGGGAAGGCTCCCCGCCCGGAAGCGTGACGCGCTCGCGCGTCGAGCGCTCGAACGCCCGGAGCACCCGGTCGAACCAGAGGCTCTCCCCTGTTTCGATGGGGCCCGTCGTGAGGAACACCGTGGCCGGCAGGCCGAGATCTCGAAGAATGGGAAACGCGTCGGTGTAGTTGTCCTCGTAGCCGTCGTCGAAGGTGATCGCGGCGGCGCGCGGCGGGAGCGGATCTCCGGCATCCAAACGGCGCACGATCTCGTCCAGGGACAATACGTGGTAATCGCGGGCGAGGTGGGCCATTTGCCGGCGAAAGCATTCCGGCTCGGCCCGCTCGATCGAGAAGCGGCTCTGCGTCGGGTTCACGCGGTGATAGATCAGAACGAGGAAGGGGTCCCGCCTTCGGGGACCCAGCGACATTCCCTTTTCCGCTCGCAGGACTCGCCAGCGATCCCCCGCGCGAGTCAGGGCGCGGGTGGCCCCCAGGCCGTAGCTGACACCGGCCACCCATCGCCTCAGGGACTCGCGCTTCACGCGGATTCCTCCGATGGCGCCGGCCGCTCGGGCCGGAGCAGCCGCTTGGCGGCCTCGCGGGCATGCCGTGCCGTGAAGGCGATCCGATTCCGGATCGAGGGCGGTCCCGCAATCAGCCGCACGCTGTGCACGACCTCGGCTCCCCACGAGCTCTTGTGCTGCGTCACGCCGGCCAGGAAATCGTAGACATCGAGGCCGCGTTCCACGCAGTCCCGGAAGACGTGCGCGCGTAGCGCGTTCCCCGCACCGTGCTCGAACCACTCGGGATCGAGTCCCTCCTGGAGCAGGAACATCCGGTTTCCGTATTCGAAGCAGTACTGGTGCGCCACATAGCGTCCACCGACGCCGAGCGAGTAGAACCGCAGCCTGTCCCGGGCGAGGAGTCTCGGGGAGAGGAGCGAGTAGAAGGTCCGCTTGTCCTCCGCGTGGAAGATGCCGCGCTTCCCTTCCATGTCCCACCGGCGGTTGTGGAGCTCGTAGAGCGATGCCAGCCGCGGCTCGATGTCCGCAAGATCCGTGCACCGGTCGAAGCGCGCCTCCGGCTTCCCTTCGAAGTCGCGAAGCACCGATCGAACCTTGGTCCGCATTCGAGGCTTGAGCATTCGAAGGTAGTCGTCCCAGGTTCGCGGAAGCGAGACCCGGGCGCACGGAACCTGTTCCGTTTGGAGCGTCCAGCCCCGCTCGCCGAGGAGCGCCTCCAGCGGGCCCAAGTGCGGGGACGAGTCCGGAATCTCGCGGAGCACGAGGAGATCCCATTTGGGCGTCCGGGCCGTCAGGTGATCCAGGACGGCCCGAACCACGTCCCCTTCCCGGCCGCGCGCCGAAATCCAGTCCATGTAGTCGGAATCCGCGGAGCCATCCCCCACGAAGGCAAGCGCTGGCTGGCGCAGACCCTGGAGGATCTCCTCGTCCTTCCGGTACATCAGGGCGAGGCCGACGAGTCCGCGGTCATCGTCGATCCGTAGCGCCACGAGATCGCGACCGGCGTGGTACGCCGACCACCAGGAGCGGACCCACTCGGGAGAGAGGAAGATCGTGTCGCTCGCGCTCCGGGCGAGAAGCGATTCCCACTCCGCGGTGAGCGCGTCGAGATCCGGTTCCGCGAGCGCGCTCACACGCAGAGCCTCCGGGTCGGCGGGCCTCACACCCGGCTGGATGCGCGGCCGCGTAGCCATAGCTCGAGGATCATGAGATTCCAGAGGAAGGGTCCGTAGTAGGTCGTCGGGTCGGTGCTGTGCCGCTCGACGAAGGTCTCGAGGGCGCTCCTCTGGAAATACGTCGCGATGCGGCTCCCGGGGCTGAGCACGAGGTCCCGCATCATGGCGTGGAGGGCTGGATCGCTCCGAAGCCAGACGGGGATCGGAAGGCCGAATCCGTGCTTGGTCTTGGCGATCGTTTCCGGCGGAAGGAAGTCCGCGTAGGTCCGCTTGAAGAAGCTCCGAAGCTGGGTGCCCCGCATCTTGAGTCGCGCCGGCACGGAGCCGGCGATCTCCGCGACTCGTGCGTCGAGAAACGGAAAGCGCACCGTCACGCCCGCCGCCTCGGTGGCGCGCACGACCTTGATCACGTCGTTGTCCCCGATGGTCAGTTTGAGATCAATGTAGAGCTGCCGGTCCAGCTCGTCCGACGCCGGAGCCTCCCGGTAGTAGCGGCCCATGAGGGCGCGGTGGCTGTGCTCCTGGGTCGCGCCCGGCACCCATTTGGACTCGAGGATCGTGTCGAGCGTCATGAGGTGGAAGATGTCGTAGGAGTAGAGCCGATCGGGGTACGGAATGCTCGCGCGCCGGACGTACTTCGCCCCCTTCACGAACAGCGGGAATCGGGTCGAGGCGAGCGCTTCCACGGCCGGGCGCACGATCGGATCGCGCAGCCAGGCCGGAACCCTGCGGTAGTAATCGAGGACCCGCTGAACCGCGTAGCGCTCGTTGCCCGCGAAGAGCTCGTCCCCTCCGTCGCCGGCATAGAGCACCTGGACGCCGTGCTCCCGCGCCACCTTCGCGCAGCAGTACGTTGCGACCGACGACGCATTCCCGAACGGCTCGTCGTAGCTCTCCAGCAGGATGGGCATCGTGCGCACGACGTCATCAGGCTGTACGAAGTGCTCGACGTGCTTCGACCCGAAGGCCTTCGCCGCGAGCCTGGCGTACTCCATCTCGTTGAAACGCGGCTCGCCGAATCCGATCGAGAAGCTCGTGACCGGTGCCCCCGTGATCCGAGTGGCCAGGCCGAGCACGGTCGTGCTGTCGATCCCGCCGCTCAGGAAGGCCCCGAACGAAGAATCGCGATCCCCCTTCAGCCGCACGCGCACCGAATCCTCGAGGCGCTCCTTGAGATCCGCCGCGAGCGTGGCCTCCGAGATGCCTCCCGGAGCGTCGAACGCGAAATCCCAGTAGCGGCGGAGCGTCACATGTCCCGACCGGTACGTGAGCTCCGTGCCGGGCGGTAGCTTGTGGATCCCGCGATAGATGGTCGCCGGCGTCGGGATCACCGACGCGACGAGCACCTCCAGCACGGACTCCGGGTCGACATCGTAGGGGGGAGCGCCCGGGCGCGCGAGGATCGATGCGAGCCGGGATCCGAAGACGATCGAGTGACGGTCCGCCGCGTAGAACAAGGGATGCACTCGGAAGGGGTCGCAGACGATGCGCAGCGCGCCATCGCGTCCATCCCAGACCGCGACGATGAAGTCTCCCCGGATGCGCGTCCAAAGGTCCGGCCCCACCGCGAGGTACGCGTCGGTGAGCGTCTCCGCGACTCGGCGCAGGTCGCTCGCTTCGGGCTGGCCGTTCGAGGCTCCATGACCCTCGAGATCGAAGACGGTCCCAAAGAGGGCGAGGACGACCTGGGCGTCACCGATCGCCCGCCGCGCGATCGCGGCCGCGTGGCCGGGGAATTCCCTGCAGGCGATCGCGGCCGGTCCCACGCCTACCGCGTGCATCGGGAGCGATTGGTCCTGCCCCCGAGCCAGGCCCATCACCGCGAGGTCGGAGATCTCGGCCCGGGCACGCGGGTCGGCGAGCGCGTACCCCCAGAGGCCGCTCATGTTCGGAGGGGCTCCTCCCTCAGCGTACGGTGGTTCCGGGAGTGGTCCCGGGCGTGGTCGTCGTGGAGTGTGAACCGGACGGGGCGGCGGTCGTCGAGGGTCCCTGACCCGGGCTGGTCAGCGCCCCGGTCGTGACGGTGGGACCCATCTTCTTCTTGGCCTCGGACATCAGCCCGAGCGCGTAGGTGAGGTTGGGATCCAGCTTGAGCGCCTCGTTCAGGCGGGCGATGGCGGGTTCCGTCTCCCCCGTGGAGAGGAGATAGGCTCCGTACTGCGCCTGCGTGTAGGCCTCCTTGGGGTACAACCGGATCGCGTTCTCGAAGTACACGATCGGGGTCGTGGAATCCTGCATGAGCTTGCAGACCATCGTGAGGAGATGGAGGGCCCGGGGATGGTTCGGGAAGACGAGGAGCGCGTACTTGAGGTCTCCGAGCGCGTAGTTGAGCTCCCCCGCGCGGTACTTCTTCCAGAACGTCTCCTGCGATAGGTGGTTTCGCTCGACATTGTCGAGGAGGTCGGCCGTGAAAGGATCGGTGCCCCGACCGAAGTAGTTTCGATTGATCCACGTGTCGCCGTTCTCCGCCCGCGCCGCGACCGGTCCGAGCCGAGATCCCGAGGGCAGGCTCATGAGCGCGGCGCCGAGCAGAGCGAGCGCGAACACGCGGGACGCACGCACCACGAAGTGCAGGGCGAGAGGCTTGAGCGCCCACTTCATCGTCCGGTCCACGACCCCGAACAGGGCCACCGCCGGCTTGACGAGCGGCTTGGGTAGGAAGATGAAGTGATACGGGTGCGGAATGACCGCGTTGTGCTCGAATTCCTCGATCCGGATGCCTGCCGACAGGATCATCTGCCGGAACTCCTTCGAGTACCACGGCACGTCGTACGTGTCGGGAACCGTCCGGCTGGGTTTGTACCGGGTGAGGAACTTCACCAGAGCCGTCGCCGGAAGCAGGATCTGAGACCACCCCTTCTGGGCGCTCATGGACGGAGTGCTGAGGAGGATCATGCCGGTCGGCTTGAGCACACGGCGCATCTCCTCGAGCGCGCGCTTCGGGTTCCGGATGTGCTCGATCACCTCGCTGCACGTCACCAAATCAAAGGACTCGTCGGCGAACGGAAGGAACTCGCCATTCCCGGTCGCGGCCACGACCCGCGTGACTCCCTCGCGGCTCATGCGCTCCGCCATGTAGGAGACCTGGTGGGCGGAGATATCGATCCCGACCACAGTGGGCTCGTAGCCCGCCTCCTGGTAGCGCTCCCGCATAAGATTGAGGAAATAGCCGGCGCCGCACCCCACGTCGAGGATCGTGTGGCCTGCCGCGGGGCGCAGCCACTTCACCATCCGTTTCTTCACTCGCTCGAAGAGGAAGTTGCTCACCTCCGCGGGATAGCCGAGCGCGGCGTCGAACTGGACGCCCGACTCGTGATATCCCGTGAACTCGTAGTTCCGCTCGAACTCGGGGCGGTTCCAGACCTGCCGCGGATCGCGGCCGACGTGGTCCGTTCCTTCGTCGATGAAGAGATCGTAGATGGGAAGGCTCCCGGGCTTGGTCGCGAACGAAAGATTGCAAGCGCCGCACTGGAGCAGGTCGTCCCGCATGTTCAGCGTTCCGTGGCACCTCGGGCAGCAAAGGAGCGCCGCGAGGTCCTCGCGCGAGATGGTGCTGGTTCCGCTCACCGCGCTTCCGCGGCTTCGTTGGATTGCTGCCGTTTCCACGAGTCTGCCCCTCTGCTCGCGGCGCGGCTTCTCGCGCGCGCGTACACGTTTCGATAGACGGCCGTCGTGAGATCCCACGTCCGGTGGCTTTCCACCCAGGCTCGACCCTCACGGACGAGATCGGCACGAAGCGCCTGTTCGTTCAGGAGCGTTTCGACGACCGAGACCAGGGAGGACACGCTGCCGGGCGAGAACAGGAGGCCGGTGCGGCGGTCTTGAATCAGCTCGCGATGCCCCCCGATGTCGCTGGCCACCAATGGCTTGCCCATCGCCATCGCCTCGAGCGGTTTCAGGGGCGTCACTAGCTCCGTAAGCCTAGTAGAATAACGGGGATAGACCAAAATGTCAACCAACCCGTAGAGCCCCGGGATCCGCTCTTTCGCTATTCTACCCGGCATCACGATCACCTGCTCCAATCCTTCGCGCCGGATCTGCTCGCGGAGCGCGTCTTCGCGCGGGCCGCCCCCCACCAGGAGCAGTCTCAGGTCGTCCCGGCGACTCCGGAACACGCCCATGGCGGAAACGAGGAGCTCGAGCCCCTCGTAGCCGTAGAACGATCCGATGAAGCCCAGGACGCGCTTCCCTTCGAGCCTGTGCTCCCGGGCGAACGCGCGGTCCGGCTCGCCTGGCTGGAACGAGCCAGGGTCGATGGCGTTCCAGGAGATGTCGATCTTGCCCGCCGGAATGCCCCGCCCCACGAGATCCTGCTTCATCCCGTCGCAAATGACCACGACGTGGTCGGCGCTCTTGCAGGCCCAGGTTTCAACGCCACGCACCGCGCGATAGCGGATCGATCCCGCGCGATCGGTCCCGTGATCCACCGCGGCGTCCTCCCAGAACGCGCGCACTTCGTAGACCACCGGCAGCCCGAGCGCGCGTCCGACCCGGAGCGCCGGCACGGCGCAGAGGATGGGCGAGTGCGCGTGGATGAGGTCGGGGCGCTCGAGGGTCGCCACCTCGCGAATCCGGCGCTCGAGGACGTTCATCAGCTTCATCTCGTACGCGAGTGGCACCGGGCTTGTCGGAACGAAGCCCGTGCGGTAGTAGCGCAGGCCGTCGATCGTCTCGACCGGCGGCGTCTCCTTCTTCCAGCTCTCTTCGTGCTTGGGCGACGTCACGGCCACGGGGTGGAATCCCTGCTTCCGCTGCGCGTGAAGGATGGACGCGGTGCGGAAGGAGTAGCCCGCGTGGAGCGGCAGGCTGTGGTCGAGGACGTGGAGGATCTTCAGTCCGTCCGGGAGCGTCTCCGCGCCCAGCTCCGTGACGGGATCAGGACGCAACGCTGGCCTCCCGCGCCGGCGCCCGATCGAGCGCGCTCTCGAGTACGGCGTGGGCCTCGCGCGCCGTGACCTCCCACGTATGCGCGGCGGCGAAGCGCGCGATCTCGGCGCGATCCCAGCGGCGGCGTAGCCCTTCCTCGATGCCTCGCGCGAACGCCTCGTCCCTGCCTTCGGCCATGATTCCCAGGCTCTCGCTTCGGAGGATCTCCGGGACGCCGCCGACGCGCGTCGCGAGGACCGGCGTGCCGCAGGCGAGCGACTCGAGGATCGCATTGGGCCATCCCTCGCGCTCGGTGGCGAGCGCGAAGAGATCGGCCGACGCGTACCAGGAGCCCAGGGTCTCGTGCGCGACGACGCCCTCGAAACGGAGGCGGCTCTCGAGGCCCTGCGCCTGAGCGAGCCTGCGGAGCCGCTCCTCCTCCATTCCCTGCCCCACGATGACGAGCGTGGCGCGGGCGGCCAGGGATCCCGGGCTCACCGATGCGAGCGCGAGCGCGCGGATGAGGCGATCCATTCCCTTGTTGGGGACGAGATTTCCCACAGAGACGATCACGGGGCCGTCCCCAAGCCCGAGCTTCCGGCGCGCCGCCCCTCGATCCAAGGGATGGAAACGCGACGAGTCGACGCCGTTCGGTATGACCGAAACGTCGGGCGCTCCCATCTCCCGCATCGCCTGGGCGAGCGCCGCCGAGACCGCGACGAGCCGCGTCGATCCGACGAGCACCTCGCGCACGAGCGGGGCGAGGTCGGGCGTCCGGCCGATCAGATTGACGTCGCTTCCTCGCGCCGAGGAGACCACGGGAATGCCGAGCTCCGTTCCCATGCGCACCGCCGCCCAGGCGTCCGGATAGAGATAGTGGGCGTCGATCACATCGAAGGGAAACTCGCGGCGAAGGCTCACGACGCGTGGCCGAAGCGCGCGGTGGAGGAAGGCGCCGTGCCAGCGCGATCCCACCTTGGGCAGCATCGAGTAGCGTGGATGGAGAATCTCCAGGCCGCCGCACTCCTCGCGCGCCGCGACGCGCCGAAAAGCACCGCGCCATCCGGGAAGAGGCGGATAATACGGCACCGGCGCCACGATCTTGAGTTCGACGCCCGGGATCTTCGCCAGATGAAGGATCCGTTCCCGCACGAAGATGGCCTGGTTGGGCCACACATTGTTCGGAAAGAGGGACGTGAAGACGAGCACCTTCACGATGGCCTCCGGAGAAAACTCCGGCCCCAGTGCTCCAGCATCAGGATCCCCCAGAGGAACGGCGAGAAGTCCCGCGCGCCGCGCTGGTGCAGCGTCCAGAGCCGGCGGATCTCCTCGGTACGGAGCCGCTCCGCCACGAACGCGTCCGGCGCGAACACCGC
>DATJGP010000062.1:0-6425 GCA_035494915.1 Candidatus Eiseniibacteriota bacterium
GTTCGCGACCTCGCGCACGATCCCCGGAATCCGGACCGTGTGTACCTCGGAACCGCGGACGGCATCCTCTATCGCTCCGACGACGGCGGCGTGAAATGGGCCCGGCTCGACCCCGGATTTCCGACGCGCGGCATGAGCCTCGACGACATCGCCGTGGACACTCGCAGCACGGTCTACGTCGGATATCGCGAGGTCTCGGGGAACGGTGGCGGCATCGCGCGGAGCACCGACAACGGCCGCACCTTCACGCTGCTTCCCGGGATTCAGGGAGAGTCGGTGCGAGCGCTCGCGCTCTCACCTTCGAGCCGCCGCGTGATCGCGGCCGGCACGATGACCGGAGTGTTCCTTTCGCGCGATGCGGGGCAGACCTGGGCCCGCATCACGCCAAAGGACCATCCCGATCTCAAGAACATCGAGTCGCTCGCGTTCGATCCCGACGACCCTCGCGTCCTCTACGCGGGAACGTGGCACCTCGCGTGGCGAACGCGCGACGCGGGCTCGACCTGGGCGCCGATCCACGAGGGCATGATCGACGACTCGGATGTGATGACGATGACCGTGCTCCGCGACGACCCACAGGTGTTGTACGCCACGGCTTGCTCCGGAATTTATCGCTCCGAGGATGGCGGCGATAGCTGGACGAAGCTCAAAGGCATCCCGTTCTCGAGCCGCCGTACGCGCGCATTCGCGCTCAGCTCCGATGAGAGTTTGCTCCTGGCGGGGACGACCGAAGGTCTCTGGATCAGTGACGATCGCGGTCGGACCTGGACCAGGTCTCCGGACCGGGACCTCGTGATCAATGCCGTACTGGCGCAGCGTGATGGCTCGATCCTCCTCGGCACGGACGAAGCGGGCATCGTGCGAAGCACGGATCACGGGAGCACGTGGGTCGCGAGCAACACCGGATTCGCCGAGCGCTTCGCGCTCCAGCTCCTGTTCGACCCGGAGGGACGCTTGGTCGTCGCCACCTGGGGGGCGCCGCGTTACGGCGGTGTGTACATGTCCGGTGGCATCGGCCGCCCCTGGGTGCATCTCTATGAAGGCCTCGAAGGGCATCAGGTGCTTTCGGTCGCGCTCCTCGAGGGTGGGATCCTCGCGGGGACGGAGGATGGGGTTTTCCTCCGCTCGCCCGAGGCGAAAAGCTGGCAACGCGTGCCCATCCGCCTGGGCGGCAAGCTTGTCACGCCGCGCGTGGCCGAGCTCCTAGTCTTGAAGTCGGGCGGCATTCTGGCCGCGACACGCGACGGCGTGATCCTGAGCCCCGACCGTGGGGAGACCTGGACTCGGCCCGAGACGGCGACGGCCGATGTCGGTGCGCTCGCGGTGTCGCCGCGGAATCCGAACGTCGTGGTGGCCGCTGGAGCCACGGGCGTCTATCGGAGCGTGAACGGAGGGCAGTCCTGGCGGCGCGTGTCCCTGCCGATGGACGTCAGCATGCACGCGCTCTCCTTCCTTCCCACCGATGATCGCGTGGTTCTCGCCACCACCACCGGCGGGCTCTTTCGCTCCGCCGATCGAGGCGCGACCTGGCGTCGCGTGAACGGAGGCGTCCCGCATTCGGATCTGACCGGCCTGGCCATCCAGCCGGACGGCGCCACCCTCTACGTGAGCGACTTCACGTGGGGCGGCATCTTCCGTAGCATCGACGGCGGCGCGTCCTGGACGCGCATGCCCACCGACGGACTTGGATCCGACCGCGTGTGGGCCATGACCATCGATCCCGCCGCGCCGAACCGCCTCCTTGCCGCGTCCTCCGCGGGTGGAGTGCACCTCTACATGCCCGCGGCTTCGCCCCGTCAAGAGCAGCCCGGCCGTTAGCAGTAATCGGCTCGACGACTCAGAAGCGCAGCGACAAGCAACTCAACCCGCCGTCCATTTTCCGAAATTCGGTCATGTCGAGCGGGATCATCTCCGTGCCCAGATGCTCGAGCGCCGCGAGCGTTCGCGGATGGTGAGCCGGGACGAGGATACGACCATTCACGACGATGCAATTGGCGGCATACACCTCGTCATCGTGGACCGTGAGCACTTGGTATCGCCCGAGGGCTGGGTGTGAGGCGAGCTCGCGGATGGCGACCATGCGGCCGTGGCCTACGTGGGCCAAGCCGCTTTTCAGGTGCAGGATCTCCGGGATTCCACGGATGTCGATCGTGTCGGATGTGAGGCCCACGCTCGCGAAGAACGCTGCGAGCTGCCGCGCTCCCTCCACGTTCGTGCGCTCGGAGATGCCGATCAGCACGTGATCCTCGGCCTCGCACACGTCGCCGCCGTCCAGCGTTCCCGGTGCCTCGATCGACTCCACGCCGTCGTAAAACCCAGCCAGCGTCTCGCGGGTCGATGCGACCTCACCCTGACGGCTCGCGGCGCCCGGCCGCGTCACGATCGCGCGGCCGCGGGCGAGAATCGCGGTGTCTTCGACGAACGTGGAATCGGGATGGCGCGGGTCGGCGGGGAGTCGCGTCAGCGTGAGTCCGCAGTGCTCCAGGGCGGCGCAATAGGCCTCGTGCTGGGCCAGCGCGAGCGCAGGGTCGGGGGATCCGAGGTCAGCGGTGGTGAGGCCGTCGCCCAAGTTCGGCGCCGGTGGTCGAACGATGGCGTACCGGAACGCGGGCTCGCTCATCAAGCCCTCAGAACTTGACGACGAACTCCCCGTTCTTGTGCAGGAGCTCGCCATCGACCCGGATCTCGCCGCCGGGTCGAAGGTCGCAGACCATGTCCCAGTGCACTGCGGAGTGATTGGTGCCGCCGGACTCGGGGATGCTGGCACCGAGCGCCATGTGGAAGGTTCCAGCGATCTTCTCATCGAACAGGGTCTGACGCATGAAGCGCGTGACGCCGCGGTTCGTGCCGATCGCGAATTCCCCAGGCACGCGCGCTCCCTCGTCCACGTCGAGCGTGCGCAGCAGGAAATCCTGCCCCTTGTCCGCCTTGGCTTCCACGACGCGCCCCTTCTCGAGCTTGAGCCGCACGTTCGTCACCTCGCGCCCGCGGTAGATGGCGGGGTACGTGTAGCGCACGTGCCCCTCGACGGAGCCTTCGATGGGGCTCGTGAAAACCTCGCCGTCCGGCATGTTGGCGCGACCATCGCAGTTGATGAACGGGCGCCCCTCGATGCTCAAACGCAAGTCCGTGTCGGGACCGATCACGTGAACTTCCTTCTTCCCCTTGAGCCACTCCACCAGGCCCTGCTGCCACTGGGAGAACTTCTTCCAGTAGCCGATCGGGTCGGCGAGATCGGGGAGGCAGGCCCCGTAGACGAGGTCCTCGAATTCGGCGAGACCCATCTCGGCATCCTGTGCCGTCGCGTTGGTGGGGAAGAGCGTTCCCACCCAGTGCAGCTCTTTAGCCGCGTGGCGGCGCATGAACGTCTGCGTGACCTCGCTCATGGCGCGCTGGTTTCGCGCCATCTTGGCGGGGGGGACGTTGCTGAGCGCCCGGGTGTTCGCGGATCCCATCATGGCGATGAGTCCGTCGTAGGTGTCGACGACGAGCTTGTGGGGAGGGGACACATGCTCGAGCTGTTCGTCGGACCCGTACCGATAGAGGAGCTCGTCCAGACCGGGGAGGGTGGCGAGAACCACGGGATGCCCGCCGGCTTTCAGGACCTCGGCATAGACCGAACGGATCAGGGACTCGGCGAGCGAGGTCCCCTGGATCGCGATCTTCTGTCCGGGCTGGACGGAGATGGAGTAATTGACGAGCAGGTCGGCCAGCTTGTCGACGCGTGTATCGCCCATGGCGGTGAAGCTACACCAACGCCTCGAGATGGTACAGTGTCGGCATGAACGAGATTTCCGCGACCAGTCTGGAGGAACCGGCGCTTCCCGAACCCCTGAGGGAGCGAATTCTGGAGCGGCTGGGGCTCTCCCGCACGCCGTCGCCCGATTACGACGGGCTCCGCGAGCTCTACGGCGCTTGGTGCACGCATGTCTCGTTCGACAACGTGCGCAAGGTCATCGCGCTCCAGACCGGGCGGGAGCTGCCCGGGAGAACCGCCGAGGATTTTTTCGAGGGCTGGGTCGAGCGCGGCGCCGCCGGGACGTGCTGGCCGGGGAGCAACGCGCTCTACGCGCTGATCCGGTCTGCCGGGTTCGACGTGAGGCGCAGCGCGGGATCGGCGCGCGACCTTGGTCCGATCAATCACGCGACCAATCGCGTATGGATCGACGGGCGGACCTGGCTGGTGGACAGCTCCTTTCTCACCGTCGACCCGCTGCCGCTTACCGATGAGATCCACATCGGCTCCGGAGAGTTCGCGGCTGAGGTCGAGCCGGAGGCGGGTAGCCATGTCGTGTGGATCGACTTTCCGCCGCAGGGCTCCCTTCCGTTCCGGCTCCTGCCCCATCCGATCTCGCTCTCGTTCCACCTGGAAGGGTACGAGCGGTCGCGCGAGAAGAGCGCGTTCAATCGTCGGCTCTATGCGCGGCGAAACTACCCCGGCGAGAAGCGGATCCTGGTGGGGAACCGACGCGTGTCGAAGACGGCGGTGGGTATGGAGGTGCGGGATCTGACGCGGGAGGAGCTGCTGGAGGCGCTCGTCGCCGACATCGGGATCGACGGCAGGCTGGTGGACGAGTGGGTCGCGTGCGGAGGGCTCGATCTCGCGTTCGAGGAAACGCCTCCTCAACCGCCCTTCGATCGCAAGCCGCCCTCCCAGCGCGGCTGATCCGCGCCGGGGTTCTCAGCGCCCCCAGTCGGGATCGGACTCCGCCGCCACGTTGCCGCTCAAGTTCCTCGGATCGCTTCCGTCCGTACGGATGGTGTAGATCTCGTCGTTCGCGTCGTACTGGTTGGTCACGAACACGATCCGCTGACCGTCGGGAGACCAGCGGGGCTGCTTGCCCAGGCTGGGGCTCTGGACGACGCCCCCCGCCGCAGGAATGATGCAGACTCCGCTTGTCGACCCGTACACGAGCTTCGTTCCGTCCGGCGACCATGCGAGCGAGTTCTTCGCGACGCCGTCCGTCGTGATGCGGAGCGCCCCGGTCCCGTTAGGCAGAATCGTGTAGATGTCATTCTCGGCCTGCCCGTGGATCCCCGTCGACACGTAGGCGAGCTTGGTTCCGTCGGGACTCCAGGCCACGTAGGACGCGCCCACATCGAACGTGTGCTTCCCGGTCGCGTCCGCGTTCATGACCGCGAGGCTGTCGGCGATGAGCGCGAGCTTGGTTCCGTCCGGCGACCACGCGGCGCGTTTCCCGGGCGCGAGCCCGATCTGGGACGTGCCGTCCACGTTCATCACGAAGACCGACGCGGGATTCAGCTCGCGCCGGAACGTGATCTTGGTCCCGTCGGGGGAGAGGAGCGGGTCCCCGTCCTCCACGCTGTTGAACGTGAGCCGCGCCACGTGCGCCCCGTCGTCCCGCATGACGTAGATCTCGCCGTGCGCCTCGTCGCGATCGCTCGCGAAGACGATGTGGCCTGGGATGACCTGTTCGGAGGGAAGCTGCTCGGTGCCGCGGCTCAAGTCACAGCCGGCGGTCGCGATCCCAAGAATGAGGAGGATGAAGAGCGGTCGACAAAGCACGGGCCGATCCTTTGCCGGGGTTCGAGTCCAGTCCCTGACGAGGGTGGGGTACCCTGGAAGTATCGGCAGATGCGACGCATGAGATTAGTATGCTAAGTACTTATCAACACGTAATTTGTAATTAGTGTGCGCGTACCGCAGGGCGCTGACGAAAGACGGCGATGCACAGCGCCATGAAGCCGAATAGAACGGCCGAAGCCGCGTAGCGGCTAAGGGCCAGGCCGCCGTGCTCGATCGGCTTGTCGAGGAAATCTCCCACGACTGCCCCGAGTGGACGGGTGATCACGAACGCGGCCCAGAAGAGCATCGTGCGCGAGATCTTCGTCCAGTAGTACGCGGCCGCAATCACGAGCAGGAGCGACCCGAAAATGATCGCCGCCCATTTGTAGCCGAGCCCCGCGGTGTCCGCGGTCCAGTCGCCCAACGCCGTACCCAGCGTCTGCGAGAACATGATCGTCACCCAGTAGAACATCTCGGTCTTTGGCGCGACGACCGTGTCGACGTTGATCGATCCCAGAACCCGATGCCAGAGCGCGAGCGAGGCGAGCAGGAGCGCGAGGAGCAGCGCGGAGCCGCCCGCGTAGCCGATCCCGATCGACCGCGTGGCGAAGTCGGCGAGGGTCGTGCCCAGTGTGGTGGTGGCGACGATCGTGGCCCAGTAGAGCACGGGGTGAAATCGCTTTGCCGCGATCTGCGTGCCGACGAGCGCGAGAAAGAGAATGGCGAAGATGCCGCTCGCGGCGAGATAACCCAGATTCATCGACATGGACACCATGTCGCCGCCCGTCTCGCCCAGCGTCGTCGCCGCGATCTTGATGATCCAGAAGACGAGGGTGATTTCGGGGACCTTGCTCAGACTTCGGTCATCGTTCCTGGCCATACCTGCCTCTCCGGTTCG
>DATJGP010000063.1:0-46285 GCA_035494915.1 Candidatus Eiseniibacteriota bacterium
TGTCGATCATCTCGCGCACGTAGCGGACCGCGGCGCCGCCATCGAGACCCTTCGTCACCTTGAGGCCGTAGGCGCCGCTCACCGCGATGTCGTTGAAGCCGTAGTGGCCGGTCAGGATGCCGGTGTCGTCGCGCTGCTCGATCTCGTCGCCGTAGAAGCCGGAGAAGCTGAAGCCCACGCTCCCCGGCCCGAGCGGCGTGCCGACGGCTGCGTACTCCTGCCGGAAGTCGAGGATCCACTCGTTGTGCATGGCGGTGACCTGCGTGTTCTTGATCGAGGCGAGGCCGGCCGGATTCCAGTACGAGGCCGTGGGGTCGTCGGCGAGCGCGACGTACGCGCTCCCCATCCCCATGGCCCGGGCCCCCACCCCCCGCTTGAGGAAGGCGAAGCCGGTCTCTCCGGGCGCGGCGGCCGCGAGACGCGGACCCGCGGCCACGAGGAGAAACGGCACGAGGAGGGCACCGGCGCGTACGGCTCGTCGCATGAAGTTCTCCTTGGAGCGGTTCATCGGATGACGGCCAGATTCGCGAACTTCACTTCGGTTCCGCCGCTCGAGTGGACCTCGATCCGGCAGACGTAGACCCCGCTCGCGACCGACCGGTTGTCCCAGGATACCCCATGCTCGGCCGCCCCGGCGAGGTCGCCCGTCCTCGTCGGGAGGTCGGCCACCAGGGCGCCCGTCGGGTCGAGGATGCGGATGGAGACGGACGTGGCCGCCTCGGCCAGGCGGTAGTGAATCGTGGTGGTTCCGTTGCGCGACGGATTCGGATAGCCGTACACCGCCGACAGGGCCTGGGTCCCGGTCGGGGCGGACGCCGTCCCGGTCGGAAGGACCGCGTTCCGGGTCGCGTTGAGCCGGTACTGCCCCCAGGTGACGGCCGAGGACGCCACCGGCAGCCACGGATCCCGCACGGTGATCATCGTCTGGGTCGGCGGCGCGTCGTACGACTCCACCCACTCCGCGGAACCGTTCTTGTCGAGGTCGAGGAGGATGGGCGGAGAGCCCTGCCCGGTGCTCCCCAGCTCGACGAAGTTCGAGATCGGCACGCCGTCGGACCGGTAGGCGGGACGGCGCCCGTCGGGAAGGATGAGGACGAGATCCCCCACGCCGTCCCCGTCGACGTCGGCCACCAGGGGCGGCCAGAAGCCGGCGGTATCGGCGTCGGCGAACGGCGCCGCGGGGTGGAGCGGAAAACCCGAGCGCTGCGCGGCGTTGTAGTGGAGCGCGGTCACCTCCACCCGATCACCCGTGTGGAACGTCTCCGGGTACCCATCCTTCTCGAGGTCGCCCAGCGACACCTCGGACGTGCGCCCGACCGCGGAGACCTTGGCCGGCCAGCCCGTGAGCTCGGACACGGCGACCTCGTCACTCGGAGGAATTCCGAGCTCGTGGTCGGAGACCTCCACCCGGTAGGCGTGAATCAATCCCTGCGAGTCCGCGACCATCGCATCGAGCGTGCCGTCGCGGTCGATGTCCGCGAGCACGGGAGCGGAGAGCGGCGCACTCGTCAGGATCTGAAAATTGGCGTACTGGTCCGGGCTCGTGAGGAGGAAGTTGTCGGTAAGGATCGGCCAGTTGACGAGCGAGAGTCCCGACGCGCTGAACTCGTCCCCCGCCGCCGGCGTGTTCGTGATGAGCACTTCGGGATAGCCGTCATGGTTCAGGTCCGCCGCCACCGGCGCGCCCTCGGTCGAGCCGCCCATCGGAATCGAGTAGACCTTGCGCACGCCGCCTCCGAGTGAGACCACGCGCAGGGTCGAGCCGCCGAGATTGGTGGGGGAGCTGCCCGTGATGATCTCCAGGATGCCGTCGCCATCGAGGTCGGCGAGGATCGGCTGCGCGCGCGTCGTCAGGTTACCGGCCGGCGCGTAGAGCACGCCCACCGTCGAGGGATTCGCGTCCCCGTCCATCACCTCGGTTCCGTTCGCGTGGAAGGCGTAGATCTTGGAATCGAGCGTCTGGAACACGATCTCGGGGCCAGGCACGCCGTCGATGTCGCCCACGCAGGGGCTCGAGGTGGGGGCCGCGGTGGTGACCGCGAACGGCGTCGGGTTCTGGTCGCCGTCCAGGTAGTTCCCGCCGTCGGCGCGGAAGACGTAGATCGCGCCGGTATTGTTGAGTCGCTGAATCGGAACCACGAGCTCGAGCGAGTCGTCCCCGTCGAGATCGGCGGCGACGGTGGCGAGACTCCGGATCCGCCCGCCGAGCGTCTTGGGCCAGCCGGCCCGGTCGCGGCTGAACGAGACGCTCATCGTCATGACGCTGTCGGGGGCGCTGATCGAAGTGACCGAGATTCCCGTCCGGACGCTCGGATAGGCGGAGGTGGACGGGTTCGTCGTCGGCGTGAACTGGTCGCGCCATCCGGCGCGGAACACGTCGTCGGGGCTCCCCGCGTTGAAGCTGGAGGGGATGTCGTCCAGATCCTGGATCCCGTCCGCCTCCTCGACGTCGATCCCCTTTCGCTGCGTGTCCCCCTCGACCGTGTTGTCCGCGAGCCCTGCCGCGATCTTCGCGTCGTCGACGTGATAGATGATGACGCCGTCGCCGCTCAGGTACGTCCCCGCGTCGCATCCCACGCCGCTCGGCGGAGCCAGATTGGCGGGCAGGAAGAAGTCGAACTCGGCTCCGGCGAAGGAGTCCTCATAGAAGTCGAAGCATCCGTCCTGGTTCACGTCGTCGAACGTGAACGTGCCGTTCCCGTCGAGATCGTGGCGGCGATTCTCGATGAGGAAGTACTCCGACTGCGTGATGGGAATCTGGAGGGCGCGCGGCGATGCCCCCGGCGTCTCGAGCGCGACCAGGCTCTGGGGTCCATCGACGGTGACACGGGTGGGCTGGATGAAGCCCATCCAGGCGCGCGTCCACGCGGAGAGCCCCGCGGGCACGAAGCCGTTCGCGTTCCAGACGCCTCCGCCCATCAGATCCCACGCGCCGATTCCCTGCGAGTAGCCCCCTTCGTCCGGGGTCGTATCGTAGAGGTCGGGCATCGCGACCTGGCCTCGCAGGGTGCCCATCTGGTGGCCGAACTCGTGGAAGAGAACGCCCATCGGTCCGAAGATGTAGCCGTCCTGGCTCTCGAGCTCCGGAACCTCCACCGCTTCATCCACCCGATACGGCACGCCCGGCGCGATGAGGTCGTTGGTCGCGATCCCCACGTGCCCCGCTCCCGTCGTGTCCGGCAGCACGGTCTTGAAGTCGTCCTGCGTCACGAATGCGGACCACACCTGCTGCCGGCTGTCGTCGAAGACATCCGCCTCCTGGCCCGCCCCGGCGTGGAAGATGAGGATCGCCTGGTAGGGCCGGAAGTCGACGGTGGAATCGGCGAGCGCGACCATGTCGCGCACCATGTGGACCAGGCGCTCCTGGAAGTGGTCGTCGTCGCCGTAGTACGCCATGGGCTGCGGAAGCGTGAAGACCGAGTCGGCGAGCGTGGTGGAGAGCGTCACCTGTCCATCCGACGCCTGGTTCCAGTACTGGTTCAAGAAGAAGAGGAGGCGGTTGTAGTACGCGCTGGACGAATCGATGGGCGTGTCGGAAAACGCGAGGCGCACGGCGAGGACGTTGTACGTCTGCGCGCCGAGCGTCGGAGATCGGAAGCCGGTCTGGAACGGAGCCGGGGCCTCGAGAGTGGGCGCGTGCGCGCCGCCGTAATGGGGCGCGAGCGGGCCCTTCTTGCCCGGGTACGGAGGGGCCGCCGCCAGAGCGGAGCCCGCCAGAAGGACGAGGAGCAGGATCGAGGGGAACGAGGCGCGCCGTGGCGCGGGATGTCGCACAGCGTGAGTCTAGCGGCGCGCCGAGCCTGGGGTCAACGGCCCCGGCCGGCGCGCTCGCTCAGCGGGATCGGCCGCGCCCGAAGTCCCGCACTTGGCCCTCACCCCCAAAACCTCGTCCGCCACGCCATTCGCCGCCGCGGAGATCGCCGCCGCCCCCGGGACGGCGCCATTCGCGGAACTCGGCGCGCTGGCGGTCGCGGCCTCCACTGCCGTGTCCCTGATCTTGCGGGGGAGGCGGCTGCTCGCGATCCTGGTGCTGGTCGCGGGGCGGCTCCTGGCGCTGGCGATCGCGC
Source organism: Candidatus Eiseniibacteriota bacterium (assembly GCA_035494915.1). GTDB lineage: Bacteria > Eisenbacteria > RBG-16-71-46 > SZUA-252 > SZUA-252 > WS-9. The sequence continues at coordinate 4,068 of DATJGP010000063.1, forward strand.
GGCTGCTCCTGGCGCTGCCGCTGCTGTTGCTGCTCTTGCCGCTGCTGCTCTTGCCGCTGCTGCTCCTGCCGCTGCTGCTCCTGCCGCTGGCGTTCGCGCTGGAAGCGCTCGCCGCCTTGGTCGCGTCCGTCGCCGCCACGCTGCATGCGGTCGCGTGGGGTGTCGCGGCGGTCCGGCGAGCCCGGAGCCACGTTCGCTCCCCCTCGATTGCGGGAATCCTGGAGCCGGAGCACTTCGTCCCGTCCCTGCCAGAGGCGCCCGGGCCGCGTACGCCTGAGCTCGTTGAACTCGGGCGGGGTCTTCCCTTGCGGATTTCGCATGCGCATCGACTTCGGGCTCGGCGCGACGGTGAAGCGCGATCGGAGGGTCGACGAGCCGTCCAGGGACGACCAGCGGTCCTTCGATTCGCGGTAACGATCCGGCGCGGTGGAGCGCACGTGGTAGTAGTAGCGTGGCCGCACCACTCCGACGCGGACCGGTGCGTAGTGCACCCAGGTCGCGTCGATGCGGACGTCGACGACACTGCAGACGCTCTGGTAGGGATCGAAGCCGAACGCGCTGTAGTGGCAGTCGGCGCAGATATAGCGCGGATAGTCGACGCGGTGATCGATGTAGAAGTAGGTCTCCGTCGCGTCCGATTCGTCCTCGGCGCCCGGAGCGATGATGCGGCTGTTGAGCCGCTCGATCCCCACGTACGGATCGCCCACGATCTGCCCCGAGTCCAGCTCGTCGTCGTAGGCGTCGCGATCGGCGTCGCGCCCGCTCAGGTACCAGGGAAGATCCTGGAACGGCTGGCGGCTCGCCACCGCGACCACGTACTCCATCCCCGCGGGACCGTCCGCCACGAGATCGTACGGGTCGTGACGCGCCGGAACGCGGTACGCGCGTCCTCCCTCGACCCGTGGCGGATCCGACGGTCCGAACGGGTAGACGAGGTGGATGTAGCCTTCCGTGTCGATGTTGTAGACGAGCACGTACGCGTCGGCGTTGCTCCGGAAGAAGACCCGCATGCTCTCGCCGGGTCGGTACACGCCCCCCTCCTCGCGATTGATCCAGACGTCGATCTGGAACCGAGAGGACTGGCGAAGCGACTGGGTGGGAACCGCCGAAACGGCCCCGGCCGGCGCCGCTCCGAGAAGGAGGGCGCCAGCCAGGAAGGCCGGGACGAGCGCGTGGCTGCGTCTCATCGGATTCATGGCAGCTTCTTCACGAGCTCCGGATTGTCAGCATCGATCTGGTATGCCCAGTCCATGGTCATCGAGGTCGCGCCCCGCGTGATCACCTCGAACTTGGCGTAGTGATTGTCGCGCGTCAGCACAATATAGCTGTGCCCCGGAATCGCCTCCACCACGCCGTCGGCCGACCAGCCCGCGGGCGGGCCGTAGTCGACGTCGACGAGATCGATGTAGCCCGCGTCCTGGATCTTGGTGTCGCTCGGCACGAAGATCAGGTAGTGGGGTCCGGCGGTCACGTCGAAGAACATGTCGGTCCTCGAGTCGTTCGTGGAGCGCGTCGCCTGGGCCGAGAAGTCCCACCCGCTGTGGGTGCTATCGGCATCCGTCTCCGACAGCGTGACGTCGAATCCCTCGGGCCGGGGCGTATCGAACACGTTCTCGAAGCTCAGCTCGGGGCTCACCTGCCCCGCCCGGTCGGTCGCGTCGACCGCATAGTAATAGGTCGTCCCGTTCGTGACGTTGTGGTCGACGAACTGGTTCGTGGTGCTCGTGCCGATCAAGGTGAACGTGCCGGTCGGCGACGAGTTGCGATAGACCGAATAATGATCGATGTCGGTCTCCTGGTTGAGACGCCAGGAAATCGTGACCTGCCCGTCGCCGGTCACGCTCTTGACCCCCTCCACGTTGAAGGGCGGCGGATCCGTCCCGACGACGGTGTCGTTGTGATTGTTGCATCCGGCCGCCCCGAGCAGGACGACCGCCCCCAGCGCCAGACCCCAAAACCGAGCCATACAGCACCTCCTCGAAGCCGTCGCGCGGCTTGTTGCGAATAGGTTGATGAGACCGTTGGAACCGGTCGAGCCGGCGGCTCATAGCGCAAGCGATGTGCCATGGGGGGCAGGAGCATTGCTCGTGCTGCAAGTCACTGCATGGTAATCGACTGAGGCTTCAGAGCGGGCTGAGATGTGAGGGCTGGCCGACGTTGGGCGCCGTACAGTGTGACTACGGGTCCACACTAGGTCTGGGACCGGGAGGAAGAGAGTTCGGCCTGAACGGCGCTCGGGATGGGTAGGGCAGACTTATGCGTAATAGCCAAACCATTCAGGCAGGCTAGCCGAGGCTTTGGTGCGAGCGAAGCGCAAATAAATTGAGGGAGGCCAGCCCGAAGGCGAACCACCCTCAATTTGCGTCAACTACATACTTCCGAAAAAAATTGAGCCCCGGCCTTGCCAGCTCTCTTCGGGTTACATCGCTTCCTCAGAGGCCGGTGCTCTGATTGGCGACTAACCCATGGGCTAACGCTGGTAAGGCCCGCAGGCTCTTTGGAGGTCCCCCCCTCCAGCGATCATGCTATTGCAGCCGCTGTGCCATGTTTCGGACGCGTTTCGAAATGGGTCCGCATAGCCGGTAAAGCATTTGAGATAAATACGTTATCGATATGGAACTCCACGCTGCTCGCCATGTCCCAACCAAGGTCGAAAGGTCGATTTATGAGGGTGATTTAATAGCCGGAAGGGCGGCTCCGCATAAGTCACGTCACCGCAATCAGTTTCGATTATTAAATTGTTTTATAAGGAAATTTAAGCCCTTTGCCGGGCCTGGAGCCTGCGGTCGAGGCGGAACAGCTTGATCTTCTGGAGGAGGGTCGGGTAGGAGAGCGACAGCTCCTTCGCGGCCTGGACCTTGTTCCAGTTGTGCCGTTCGAGAGCGGAGGAGATGAGGCGGCGCTCGACCTTGGCCACCTCGGCACGGAGCGTGGCGGGGGCGTCGGCGTTCTCCTCTTCCGCCTGCATGAGCTCGCGCGGGAGGAGCCTTAGCGACAGCATGTCGCCCTCATTGGCCAGCACGACCATGCGCTTCACGACCTTCTCCAGCTCGCGGACGTTGCCGCGCCACTTGAGGCCGGCCATCGTCGCGACGAGGTCGTGGTCCACGCCGCGGATCTCCTTGCCCATCTCAGCGGAGTACCGGCGCACGTAGTGCTCGATCAAGATCGGAACGTCCTCGGGCCGCTCGCGCAGCGGCGGCACGCGGAAGCAGATGTCGTTGAGCCGGTAGTAGAGGTCTTCGAGGAACTCGCCGCGCGCGATCCGCTGCTTGAGGTTGACGTTGGTCGCGCAGACCACGCGCACGTCCACCTTCGTCGACTTGTTGCCGCCGACCGGACGCACCTCGCGATTGTCGAGCACTTGGAGGAGTTTGCCCTGGAGGGTGATGGTGGTCTTGTCCACCTCGTCCAGGAAAAGCGTCCCGCCGTTGGCTTCGACGAGGAGTCCCACCTTCTCGCGCACCGCACCGGTGAACGCGCCCTGGACGTGCCCGAAGAGCTCCGACTCGAGGAGCTGCTCGGGCAGCGCCGCGCAGTTCACCTGGATGAGCGGCCTCGTGGCGCGCGCGCTCGACGCGTGCACCGCGCGGGTGAGGAGGCCCTTGCCCGAGCCCGTCTCACCCTCGATGAGGATGGTCGCGTCGCTCGGACCCACGCGCTCGAGGAGCGAGAGGATCTCGAGGAGCTCGGGGCTCCGGGTGACGATGCCGTGATCGTTCGCGGAGCCGAGGAGCCTGCCGCGGAGCGCCGTGTTCTCGCGCGCGAGGCGCTGCCGCTGGAGCTCGAGGATGGCCACGGCCACGTGGTTCGCGAGCACCGCGATGAGGTTGATCTCGCGCTGCTTGAATGCGCCGAGCGGGCCGTCGTCGGGACGATCGAGGTAGAGGTAGCCGGGAAGTCCCGACGGCAGTGAGAGCGGCATCATCGCGACGCTCGTCCGCGGACTCAGATGCGTCGTGCCGGGGAGATCGCGGAAGCGCGCGTCCGCTCCGGCGCGGCTCGTGACCACGGGGGCGGACGCGAGCCGGGCCGCGCCGATCCGGCGCTCCAGCTCGGTCAGGAGATCCTGCGCCACGCGGTACGACATCCCGATCGTCGCGACGACCTCGATCCCGCCGTGAGGCGCGGGGGCGGCGACGCAGCCGCGCGCGGCCGACACGCGGCGCGCGGTGATCCCGAGCACTTCCGACACCGCCGCTTCGGAATCGCGGCCGCGGAGCACGCTCCGGATTTCCTCGAATGCGGCGAATTCGTTGCTCTGCGCTGAGGTTCCCTCGATGAGGCCCTGCTCGATCTCGGCGCGGAACTCCTCGATCTCGCGCGCGAGGACCGGATCCTCCTCGGGCGAGAGCACGGAGCTCGCGTGATCGAGATGAAGCACGGCTTCGTCGACGAGGCCGCGCATGAGCTCGCTTCGCGACAGCTCCAGAAGCGCGCGCGCCGCGTGGGCCGGAAGACCGAGGCTCTCGTAGGCGGCAACGGCGCGGCGAAGGTAGGCGACGGAGTCGTCGAGGGTCGAGCGCGACTTCCCCTTGCGCGCGCGGCGGCGCCAGGAGAGCCCGGCCGCCATGTTGAGGCGCGCCAGCTCGAAGCGTTTGCCAATCGCGAGGAGGATGCGGCTCGCCTCGGCGAGGCGGTCCTGCCCGGTCGGGAGATCGCCATGCTCGACGGCGATGAGGCCGAGGAGACGGAGAGAGCAGGCCTCCTCGATGCGGTCGCCGAGACGGCGTGCGATGGCGAGCGCACGATCGCCGTTGCGCTGCGCGGCCTCGCCTTCGCCCATCCGAAGCTGAACGTCACCCAGGCGACGCACGACTTCGACGGTGAGATCCGAATCCGGTGCGAACTGATCGGCGAGGGCGAGGGCGGTTTCGAGCTCCGCGCGCGCTTCGGTCAGCTGGTCGCGATCGGTATAAAGGTCACCGAGGCCTTCGCGAGCGAGAACCGTCTCACGCGGGAAGCTCCGGTCGAGGGCGATGGCGAGCGCCTGGCGGAGCAGGTTCTCGGCGCCTGAGAAGTCGCGGCGCTTCCGTCGCAGATTGCCCATGCAGAAGAGGGCGCGCGCCTTGCCGCCCGCGTTCCCGACCTCGGTGTGCATCTGAAGCGCGCGGCGGTAGTGCTCCTCGGCGAGATCCCACTCGCCCATCTTCTCGTGGACGATGCCGAGGTTGTGCACGTACGTCGCTGAGTCGTGGAAGAGCCCCGACCGCTCGCCGATCCGGAGCGCCTGCTCCAGGAATCGCGCCGCTTCCTTGAATCGGCAGTGATTCTTGTGAAGGAGTCCGAGGCTGTTGTACGCGGACGCCATGCCCGCGTCGTAGCCCGCGCGACGATAGGTCGCGATGGCGCTCTCGAAATACTCACGGGCCGCGTTCCAGTCGCCGGTGCGGAGCGCGATGACCCCGAAGATCATCTCGGTCCGACCGATGTCCAGGTTGAGCGTCGTCTCGCGGAGGAGCCGGTAGGCGAGCGACGCGGAGCGCTGCGCGGCGCGATAGCGGCCCCGCTCGAAGAGAAGAAGCGCGAGGCTCGCCGACAAGCGCCCCGCCTGCTCTCGCGTGACGTGGGGGCGGAGTCGCTTGTGGAGGTCGTGGAGCGCGTCGACCGCTTCGTTCAGGTCGCCGCGATGGCGAAGACACTCGACGATCTGCGTGCCGATTCGAACGAGGGCCTCGGTGTTCTTGGGGCCCGGGCTGTTCCCGTTGGACTCCGCGTCGAGGGCTCGGCGGTAGTACTCGAGCGCGACGACGTAGTTGTCCGCGGCGAAGTAGAGATCGCCCAGTTCCTGGGCCTTGTGCTCGCCGTGCGCACTCGCATCGGCGGGGCGCGGCAGCGAGCCGTTGGTCCGGTGCAGGACGTCGGATCTGTGTTTCGGGACGAGCCCGTCCATTCCGACCCTCGTTGTAAAGCAGAACTACGGGGCGCGGTCCGACCGAAGCCGGACCGCGCGCACCCGGGGCGCCTAGCGATTCATGCTAGAGGCGCGAGCCGTAGCCCATCCGCAACAACTGCAGGTACGTCCTCAGCATGCTCCACACCGACGAGCCACTGACCGTCGTTGACGTGGCCGCACTGCTCGTAGGCAGGCTGGCCCTCGCCTTGACGACCACACCGTCGCCATCGCCCTTCGGAGCCGGGGGATTATCCGGATCCGGATAGTTGTCCCAGGAGATGGGTTTGGCGAATGCGGTGGGCGTAGTGGCCGGAGTCAGGCAGAGCACGGCGAAGAGGAGGCACATGCCGAAGAAGCGGCGTGGAACTTTGACCCTCATTCCGTTGCTCCTCGACGAAGCGACACCCGGCGCATCAGCCGCTTCGCGTGTGATCTCGGCAGTTCGCCGAGGGACGTCTAGCCGCGGTGGCTGGACCGCAGGCCGAGAGGGATGTGCTGGGAGCACAGGCGTCCTTTGACGACAACTGCCGCGTTATCGGAGAGGATACGCACCCTCCCCTTGAACGTCAAGCCCAACTTTGATTTGCAGAGGGGTTTTTCAGGCCTGGGCGGCCTTGACGCCGGTCCCGACCGCGCGGCGGGCCTCGCTGAGGACGAGGCCGTACCGCAATCCCCGCGTGGAGACGTAGACCCCGTTCACCGCGAATCGGTTCACGAATTCGCACAAGATGATGGCGCCGGCGGGGATGATGTCGGCCCTGCCGCGGCTCACGCCGGCCAGGTCTCGTCGCTGAACGAGCGGGATCGTGCAGAGGTGCTTGGCGATCGTGTCGATCCGGTCGCGGGTCAGATGGTGGTTCTCGATGCGAGACGGGTCGTACTTCACCAGCCCCAAGTCCAAGGCGCCAAAGGCGGTTACGGTTCCGCCCACCCCGATCGCCCGGTCCAGCCCGTCGGCCCCCCACTGGCCCAGCTTGTCCGCGAAGACCTCGAGGACGTGGGCCCTGACCGAATCGAGCTCGGCCTGGGTCGGGGGGTCTGTGTGGATGAGGCGCTCGGTGAGGCGGACGCATCCCAATTCCAGACTGATGACCTGAGTGCCGCGCTCCTCTTCGCCGGTGATGATCTCGGTGGAGCCACCGCCGATGTCCACGACGACGGATCGCCCTGGGGAAGCCCCCTGCCCGCTCAAAACGGCGAGGAAGACGAGCTGAGCCTCTTCCTCACCGCTCAGGATTTCAACGGGATAGCCGATCCGCTCTGCGAACCGGGCGGCGATCTCAGGGCCGTTCCGGGCGACCCGGAACGCGTTGGTCCCGGCGACGCGGATCCGGCTCGCGCCCGAGTACTCGGCTTCGTGCACGAATCGCTCGAGGCATTCGAGGGTGCGGGCGGCCGCGGCCTCGTCGATGAGGCCCGTGCGGTCGATGCCCTCGCCCAGGCGGGAGATCTCGCCCATGCGGTGCGCGGTGCGCAGCCGCTCGCGCTCGTCGACGTCGGCGACGAGTAGGCGGACCGAATTGGTGCCGATGTCGACGGCCCCAATTCTCAAAGTGGAGTCGATTGGACCGGAAACGGTCGTTCCCCCTCGGGAGTACGTGGTGCGGGCCACGCTGGCCTCGCGTGGTTGACTCCCAACGTGGGGGAACGTAGCATACCTACGCGGTGTTTGTAAAGACGGAAGCTATTATCAGCATGCAAAATGGAGCGACCATGAAGCCTGTCGAGGAGCGCGAGCCGCTGGTGGGGATGACCAGCCCGGAGCTGGAGCGCGCGATGATCTCTTGCGGGGAGAAGCCCTTCCGCGGACGCCAGATCGCGGACTGGATGTATCTGCATGGCGTCCCCTCGTTTGCGGAGATGACCAATCTGCCCCTTCCGCTCAGGGCGAGACTGGAGGAGGGCTTTACCCTCGGGACCCTCGCGGAACGGACCCGCCGGGAGACCCCGGACCGGAAGACGCGCAAGGTCGCCTTCGCCCTGCAGGACGGGGGACTCATCGAGTCGGTCTACATGTCCACTCCGCGCCGGTACACCTTCTGTCTGTCGTCCCAGCACGGCTGCGGGTTCGCGTGCCGCTTCTGCGCCACGGGGCGAATGGGACGGGGTCGGAACCTCACGGCGGGCGAGATCGTGGAGCAGGCGCTCCGGCTCCGGCGCGAGCTGCCCCCGGATCAGCGCGAGTTCAACGTCGTGCTCATGGGGATGGGCGAGCCGCTCGAAAACTACGACGCGGTCATGCGCGCCCTCGACATCATCACCAGCCCGCGCGGGCTCCAGGTCGCGTCGAAGCGGATCACCATCTCCACCGTGGGCCTCGTGCCCCAGATCCTCCGCATGGCGTCCGAGGGAAGGCGCTACAGGCTGGCCATCTCGCTGCACGCGGCCACCGACGAGCTCCGCTCGAAGCTCATGCCCATCAACCGGACCTTCCCGCTCGAGCCCCTGATGCGCGCGGTGAGGACACACATCGAGCGCGTCGGCGAGCGCGTGACCTTCGAGTACATCCTGATCGAAGAGATCAACGACACGCTCGCCGACGCGGCCAAGCTCGTGCGCCTCGTGGGGCAGCTTCCCTGCCGCGTGAACCTGATCCCCTACAACCCGATCGGACCGGGCCGCTTCAGGCGCCCCTCGCCCGAGCGGATCCAGCGCTTCGTCGACCATCTCGGCCCGCGCGTTCCGGCCGTGACGGTCCGGTACAGCCAGGGAGTCGAGATCGGGGCGGCCTGCGGCCAGCTCGCCGGCGAGAAGGAAATCGCGCTCCGCTAGCGCGGGGCGGGGGCGATGCTCGGCACGCTGCGGGGGCGACTCCTCGCTCTGTTCTTCCTCGTCGCGCTCATTCCCTCCCTCGGCCTCACGCTGTTCGTGACGCAGTACCTCGCCCGCAGCCTCGCCACGCTCCGGAATCCCGAGACCGAGCGCGCTCTCTCCCAGTCGCTCGAAGTCATTCGCGGCGGCCTCGAGCGGCTCGCGAGCGACGCGCGGCAGCACGCCGAGGTCATGGCGCTGGATCCGGAGACGGTCCGTCTCGCGCGCGCCGGCCGCATGCAGGATCTCGAGCGCTTCCTGAGGGACGAGGCGCGGAATCGCGGCATCGACTACGTGTGCTACTACGACATGCGCAACGGGACGAAGCGTATCTTCGGCGCGCGGCTCGGTCCCCGCATCAGCCTCCCCGACCCCGAGCCGGCCTCGCTCGAGCAGGCCGTCGAGCACGGCGGGCTCATCACCGGCGACGACGCGCCGCGCCAGGTGAGCGGCGCAGCCGCCGTCGACTCCACCCACGTGATCCTCGCCGGATACCAGCTCGACCCCGAGATCTCCTCGGAGATCGTCGCCCTCCAGCGCAACCTCTCCATGTACCGGAGGCTCGGCGTCTACACGTGGCTCTCGCAGCGGAGCCTCTGGATCTTCGCCGCGCTCTGGAGCCTGGTCCTCGGCGGGGTGAGCTTCGCGCTCGCGTGGGCCGTGTCGCGCTCCATCGCGCGCCCCATCGTGGCGCTCCAGTCGGCGATGGAGCGCGTCTCCCAGGGCGATCTGGGCGTAGGGCACGTGACCCCTTCGGGCACGCGCGAGGTGCGCTACCTCGCGGGCGCGTTCAACCGCATGATCGAGGAGATCCGCTCCTCGCGTCGCGCGCTCCTGCGCGCCGAGCGGCTCGCGGCCTGGCGCGAGGTGGCTCGCGCCGTCGCGCACGAGATCCGGAATCCGCTCACGCCGATCCAGTTCGCGCTCCAGCGCCTGCGCGAAGAGGCGCGGCGAGGCGAGGGACCGCGCGCGGACGTGGTCGCCGAGAACGCGGACGCGATCCTGCGCGAGGTGCGATCGCTCCAGGAGTTCGCGACCGCGTTCTCGGCGGTGGCGCAGCTCCCCGAGCCCAAGTTCGCGCCGACCGACGTGGTGCAGCTGGTCGAAGATGCGGCCAGGCTCTATCGTGGATCCTCTCCGGTGGAATTCCGCGTTGAGGTGGAGCGACCCGTTCCCTTAGCCTGGGCCGACGCGGGACAGATCCAGCGCGTTCTCGTGAATCTCATCAAGAACGCGGTGGAGGTGCTGGGCGATCGCGGGCAGGTGACCTTGCGCGTGCGACGGGACGTCCATGCGGATGGGGTCCTGCTCGAAGTGGAGGACAACGGCCCCGGCATGGATCCCGCCACGGTGGAGCGCGCGGCCCACCCCGGGTTCACCACCAAGTCCACGGGGAGCGGGCTCGGACTGACGCTCGTCACGCGCATCGTGGAGCAGCACGGCGGACGGTTTGGGCTCGATTCCAGCCCCGGCGCGGGAACGCGCGCCTGGGTCAGCTTGACGAAGGCGGAGGACGGGACGGCGTGAGCGCAAGCGCGGCATCGGGCAAGACGAGAGTGCTCATCGTGGACGACGAGCCGTCCGTGCTCCTCGAGATCGCGGCCAGCTTGAAGCGCCACTACGACCCCCTGACGGCCTCGAGCGCGGACGAGGCCGAGAAGATCCTCGCCCGCGAGCGCGTGGGGCTCCTCATCACGGATCTCAAGCTCCCCGGACGGGACGGGCTCGCGTTGCTGGAGTCCGCCAAGGCGAGCCAGCCCGATCTCCCCGTGGTCGTGATGTCGGGGCACGGCTCGATCGAGGAGGCCGTCAAGGCCATCCAGCTCGGCGCGCTCGATTTCGTCGAGAAGCCCTTCGGGCCGGACCGGCTCCAGCTCACGGTCGACCGCGCGCTCGAGCTGCGAGCGCTCCGCCGCGAGAACGAGCAGCTCCGCGCGCTCACGGGCGTGAGCGACGAGATGGTCGGGAAGAGCGCCGCGCTCGACCAGGTGCGCGCGGAGATCGCGAAGGTGGCGCGCACCGACGCGAAGGTGCTGGTGACCGGAGAGAGCGGAGCCGGGAAGGAGCTCGTCGCGCGAGCCATCCACAAGACGAGCGCGCGCGCACGCGGTCCCTTCGAGAAGCTGAACTGCGCCGCGCTTCCCAAGGACCTCGTCGAGAGCGAGCTCTTCGGCTACGAGAAGGGTGCGTTCACGGGCGCGGTTCAGATGAAGCGGGGACGGCTCGAGGCGGCGGATCAGGGGACGCTCTTCCTGGACGAGGTCGGGGACATGAGCCTCGACACGCAGGCCAAGTTCCTGCGCGCGATCGAAACCGGAGAGATCGAGCGCCTCGGCTCGACCCGCACGATCGCGGTCGACACGCGGATCGTCGCCGCCACCAACAAGGACCTTCAGGCCGAGATCGCGGCGGGGCGGTTTCGCGAGGACCTGTTCTACCGCTTGAACGTGGTCCCGATCCATCTGCCGCCGCTTCGCCAGAGGCGCGAGGACATCCCGCTCTTGATCGAGCACTTCGCGGCCAAGCTGTCCGCCGAGCACGGGCGCCCCAAGCGCCGCTTCCTCCCGGACGCGCTGGAGCGGCTCAGCGAGTACTCCTGGCCTGGCAACGTGCGCGAGCTGAAGAATCTCGTGGAGCGGATCCTGATCATGACCGAGGGCGACACCGTGTCGCTGGCGGAGGTGGAGGAGGTGCTGCCGCAAGGGCAGGACGACGAGCCGCCGAGCGAGATCAAGGCGGCGCGCGACAAGGCCGAGCGCGACACGATTCTCGCGATGCTGAAGCAGTGCCAGTGGAACGTGACGGAGGCGTCGCGGCGGCTGGGCATGGACCGCGGCTATCTTCATCGAAAGATCCGACGCTACGGCCTGGTTCGTGAATCGAACGCCTGAGCGGCTGGCCGCGGCCTTCGTGCTCGCGGCGGGCGCGTGGCTGGCGTCCCCCGCGCGCGCGGCCGTGCCGGACAGCCTCCGCGCCGTGATCCCGGTTCTCTCCGACTCGAGCGCGAGCCGCTCGACCGCGCCCAAGGGGTCGTTCCAGCAGGCGGAGTGGGAGACGCTCGCCACGGTTCCCGACGAGGCGAGGGCCGCCCTCCTCTACGGGTTCCGCTACAACCGCGTCGACGGCCCCGCGCCGACCGTGGGCGGCTCGGTCCGGAGCGAGCGCTACGCGAATCCTCTCGTCTACGCCAAGTTCACCTACGCCTTCTCCCGCGAGCGGTTCCTCTACGACGTCGGCGGTGAAGCTCCTCTCGGGGATCACGCGCGATTCCGGATCGGCGGCGCCGCATACCGGCGGACGGAGACCGAGGACGAGTGGATCGTGGGCGAGATGGAGAACACGCTCTACGCGCTCTTCGCTCGCACCGACTATCGCGACTACTACGAGACGAGCGGCTACGAGGGTCGCGCCGCGTTCGATCCGGGGACCGACTTCGGCGTGCGCGTGGAAGGGCGCATCGAGGACCAGCGATCGCTCGAGAAGGAAGCGAACGCGTCCCTGTTCGGCGTGCACGACCACTTCCGTCCCAACCCGCCCATCGAGGACGGCCAGGACGGCGTGCTCGCGCTGGGGATGCGGATCGGACCGGTCTCGATTCTCCCCGAAGGGGGCACGCACGGAGACGTCGTCTACGAGCGTGCCGGCGACGCTCTGCACGGCGACTTCGACTACGGCCGCGTCCGCGCGGTGGTGCGCACGCGCGTGCGGCTCTCGCCGAAGCAGGACGCGCGCGCGCGCCTCGTCGCCGGGTCGACGCTCGACGGGACGCTTCCTCCGCAGAAGCTCTGGTACCTGGGCGGGATCAGCACCCTGCGCGGGGAGGACTTCAAGGAGCGGCAAGGCGACCAGTTCCTCCTCGCGAACGCGGAGTACTACCTCCTCGCCCGGAAGAACGTCTGGGGCTTGGCCTTCCTCGACTGGGGATCCGCCTGGTTCGGCAAGGACAACCTGGACCGCCAGCAGTTCCTGCTCGACGGCGGGCTCGGCGTCCGGATCGGCCAGGGACCGCTCGCGCTCTACGCCGCGCGCAACCTGCAAGAGACGCACGCCGCGATCCACGTTCTCGTCCGCTTCAGCGAGACCTTCTGAGGTGCTCCGCACGGGCCGGACCTGGGTCGCGGCGTGGGTCCTCGCGCTCGCGCTTCTCGCGATCACGCCGCGCTCCATCGTCGCGGACGACCTGGGCCTCGAGGTCGACCCGGTGGCGGACGTCGCGGGGGCGATCTGCGTGAGCTATCGGGTCGCGGAGCCGTTCACGCCGCGCCTCGAGGAGACCTTGCAGCGCGGGATGCCGGCGACCGTCTCGTTCGAGGTCGGCCTGTGGAAGCGACGCCCGCTCTGGTTCGACAAGCTCGTGCTCGCGATCCGAAGCGATCACAAGATCGTCTACGACGACTGGCGTCAGGCGTTCCGCATCCGGAGCGGCTCGAATCCGCCGCGCGACCGGAGCGCACCCTCGTTCGACGCGCTGCGCGACATCCTCTTCACGCAGGCGCGACTTCCACTGGCGACGACGTCCTCGCTCGACCCCACCGCGACCTACTACGCGTCGGTCCGGGTCACGATCAAGCCGGTCGCCCCCGAGGACCTGGGCGAGATCGAGGACTGGCTCGCCGGAGACAAGGACTCCGAGCAGTCGACCGGCTTGCCGGATTACCTGCTGGGCCTCGCGGTGAGTCTGTCGGGATTGGGCGAGCGGACGGAGATGGAGAAGGGGCCGAGGTTCGTGCCGGCGCGGCTCTCGGCCGCGCCGGCCACTTCGGAGTGACGGCGATGGTGCGGAGACGCGCCTAGGGCGCGTCCGACGTGCCCCCTTCGACGCCGGGTGTCGCAGCCGGAGGCGGAGGTGGAGGAGGCGGCGGAGGCGGTGTCGCCACGTACGCCGCACCGGTGACCGGCGTCTCCGTGACGACGCCAGGCGCACCCGCTGGCGCGGCCGCGGGCGACGGACGGCGGCGCGGCCACCACGCACCGCTCGGCAATCCCTCGCCGTGGGGTCCGCGCGCGAAGCGCGTCTGGATCATCGCGCCGAATCCCGCGATCGTGAGGATCGCCGCGAGCGCCCCCGTCGCGATCCCGAGCGCGATCGCGATCGGATGGAAGACGATCAGCCCGACGAGTCCGATCAGCTTCCCCGCCACTTTGAGCGCGGTGATCAGGAGCACGCCCACCGCGATCGCGAGGAGCGGATTCTTCCCGCGCTCCGTGGTCCGGCCGAGCACGCGCTGTCCAAGGAACATCGCGCCGTTCAGGAAGGCGAGGAACACCGCGACGATCAATCCGAGGACGATCCCGATGATCCCGAGGATCAGCCCCAGCAGGAGCACCAGCGCGACGGGGATCCCGATGATCGTGATCGCCAGGATGGCGATCGCGATGGCGCCGACCAGGATCAGGAGAACGATCGCGGTGGGAAGCGCCACGAGCGATGCCGCGAAGCCGGCCAGCCCGAAGAGGAACGATCGGCCGAAGCGCGCGTACATGGTGTCGACCGCGTAGACGAGCCGCTCCCGCGCGAGGAGCAGCGCGAGCCACGCGAGGAAGACGGTGAGCGCCAGGCGCACCAGCGTGTGCACGAGCCAGATCCCGGTTCCCACGGCGCCGAAGAGGCCCACCATGGGCCAGAACGCGTGGCTATGCGTCCAGGGCGAGCCGAGCGAGACGTTGCTCCCTCCGACGGACGCGGAATCGCTGGTCGCGACGCCGCCCCCCATCGACACCGCGTCCCCTTCCACGACGCCCTTGTCCTTCACGTTGACCTGGCCGCCGATCGAGACGCAGTCCCCCTTCACGCGGCCGTAGACGGTCACGTCGCCGCCGATGGCGACCACGTCGCCATCGATCACCTTGTCCGCGGGGATCACGATGTCTTCCCCGAAGCGGACGAGGTTGTTGTCGTTCGAGTCGAGATCGACGTCCGGAATGTCCGGGGTATCCGGGGCGTCGGGCGCGTCCGGCTTGGGCAGAGCCTCGGCGCGAGCTCGGGCGGCCTCGCGCTTCGCGCGCTCCACCTCGCGACGGATGCGCTCTTCCTGACGCTTGGTCTTGAACGTGCTGGCTTCGCCCTCTTCCGACACGCGCACGCGGAATCCGCCGGTCGTGTCCGGGGGCGTGGGCGGCTTCGGCGGGGTCGGCGTCGCGCCGACGGCCCGGCCGGCCGCGAGAACGAGACCGGTGAGGAGCAGGAGCCAGGGGAGAAGCCTCAACGAATGCGGAGCGACCCGCGTCCGCGCACTAGAGCGATAGGCACGCATGGCCGACACCTCCTTCACGGGTGCGAGACGGACGAAGCACGAAGAAGAGAGCGATCCCGACAGTGAACGCGATGGCGAGCGCGGCCTGGGCCTCGCCCGTCTGAAGCGCCACCCAGGCTACTCGCGGCAGCGTTCCGAGCGCGTGGATCGCGCTCCAGATCGGCCGGCCGATCGGCTCCCAGAACGCGACCTCGAGCGAGAGGTGCCGCACGAATCGCACCACCGCCTCGAGCGTGCCGCGCGCCACGTGCACCGGCCACGTCGCCGGCTCGGGCAGCCCCCACTGACGGGCGAGCTGCGGGAGGAACGCGATGAATCCGATGAAGAGCGCGAACGACAGCGCGCCGGCCGTGGCGAACCCGCCGCGAAGCGCGCGCATCCACCGCGCCGGCCGCGTCACGCGCGCGACGATCCGCGCCTCGAGCCACGCGGGCGCTTCGAGCTCGGGAAGCTCCGCCAATCCAGCGGCGATCGCGCGATACGCGTCGAGCTTCACCCGGCACGAGGGACAGGCGGCCACGTGCGCCTCGAGGACGCGCGCGACGGCGGGATGGAGCGCGCCGTCCACGTAGGCCGAGAGCTCGGGCTCGCACGTCTTGCAGGTGAGCTGGGTCTTCATGCTTCTCCTCGCGCCGTCAATTTCCGTCGCAGCATCTCGTGGGCCCGGTGGATCCGGACCTTCACCGTTCCGAGCGGCATGTTCATCGACTCGGCGATGTCCTCGTACGACATCTCCTGCTTGTAGCGCAGGAAGAGAATCGCCTGATAGTGCTCCGGCAGCTCGCGGACCAGAGACTCGAACCGCGCGTCCGACCGCTCGATCCGGTAGCCCTCGTCGGGCCCCGGTCTCGGATCGACCGGCTCGATGGCCGGCCCCTCCTCGTCGCCCAGGTCCTCGAGCGCTATGGGACGGCGCTTCCGCCGGCGGATCGTGTCGAGCGCCAGGTTCGACGTGATCTTGAAGAGCCAGGTCCGGAAGGGGCGGGACGGGTCGTAGGTCCCGAGCGATCGGAGCACCCGGATGAAGGTCTCCTGGGCCACTTCGGCCGCATCGTCCGCGCTGCCGGTGATCTTCCAGGCGAGATTCATGACGGCTCCCTGATACCGCCGGACCAGCTCCCGGTACGCACGCTCGTCGCGCGCCAGGCACCGCTCCACCAGGTCTCGGTCATCGCTTCCCACGTCTATGGGCGACTCTCCACGAAACCCTCGTGCACTCTACGTCGCTGCCACCGGCGAAGTTTCGCGGGATCGGCGACCCCGGGCTCCATGATCCGCGGGAGGCACGGACGGGAGGCGCTGGGCGCGCACGCTAGGGGGGCCGTTCCCCGGGCGTCAAGGCTTTTCCCTTGACGGCCAACTCGGGCAAGCCCTAGCGTGCCTTGCTACTATGACCGAAATCGAGTCGGTGTTCGCCCGAGAGATCCTGGACTCGCGGGGCTTCCCCACGCTGGAGGCGGAGGTGGCCCTGGTCGGGGGCGCGCTCGGCCGTGCGGCGGTTCCCTCCGGAGCCTCGACCGGATCCCGCGAGGCGCTCGAGCTTCGAGACGGGGACGCCAAGCGCTTCCTCGGCAAGGGCGTCTCCCAGGCCGTGCGCCACGTGAACGATGCGATCGCCCCCGCCCTGGTGGGCGAGAACGCGGCCGATCAGGCGGCCATCGACAAGATCCTGCTCCAGCTCGACGGAACTCCGAGCAAGAAGAAGCTCGGCGCGAACGCGATCCTCGGCGTGTCGATCGCTTGCGCAAAGGCGGCCGCCGACGCGCACGCGCTCCCGCTCTACCGCTATCTCGGCGGCGCGAACGCGCGCACGCTCCCCGTGCCGCTCATGAACGTCATCAACGGCGGCGCGCACGCGGACAACAATCTCGACATCCAGGAATTCATGATCGTCCCGGTCGGCTTCGACACGTTCGCCGAAGCGCTCCGCGCCGGATCCGAGGTCTTTCACGCGCTGAAGAAGCTCCTCCACGAGAAGGGCCTCGTGACCGCGGTTGGAGACGAGGGCGGCTTCGCGCCCAATCTGGGCAGCAACGCCGAGGCGCTCGATTTCCTCCTCCGCGCAGTGGAGAAGGCGGGCTACAAGCCGGGCGATCATGTGGCGCTCGCGCTCGACGTCGCCGCGTCCGAGCTCTTCGAGAACGGGCGCTACACGCTCGAGGGGAAGAAGAGCCTCGACACGGACGGAATGATCGCCTTCCTCGCGGATCTCGCGGCGCGCTATCCCATCGTCTCCATCGAGGACGGACTCGCCGAGGGAGATTGGGAGGGCTGGAAGAAGCTCACCGCCAAGCTCGGCGGCTCGGTCCAGCTCGTGGGCGACGACGTCTTCGTCACGAATCCGGAGATCCTGCGCCGGGGCATCGACGACGGCGTCGCGAATTCGATCCTCATCAAGCTGAACCAGATCGGCACCATGACCGAGACGCTCGACGCCATCGACATGGCGGCGCGCGCCGCGTACACCACCGTCATCTCGCATCGATCCGGCGAGACGGAGGACACGACGATCGCGGATCTCGCGGTCGCGGTGAACGCGGGTCAGATCAAGACCGGCTCGCTCTCGAGGAGCGACCGGATCGCGAAATACAACCAGCTGCTGCGCATCGCGGAGCGTCTGGCCGACGAGGCCCGCTATCCGGGCCGGGCCGCGTTCCGTCGGGTGGTGAAGGGTGAGCGAGAGGGGGTGCCGGCATGATGCGATCGCCGTATGAGAGTCCGAAGCAGGCGCCGGTGCGCCGCTTCCTTCGACGCAGGCCCGACGACCGCCCGTCCCGCGCCAAGCGCCGGTTCGCCATCGCCGCGGCCCTGGCCGTCGGCGGATTCCTCGCCTACTCCTTCGTCTTGAGCGACACGGGACTCGTGAAGATCGCCGGCCTCAAGAACGAGACCGAGAAGCTCCGCCGCGAGAAGGTGGAGCTCGCGCTCCGGGTCAACGACGTGGAGCAAAGGCGCCAAGAGCAGGCCAAGGATCCCATGCTCACCGAGCGGATCGCGCGCGAGCGCTTCCACCTCGTGAAAGAGGGCGAGATCCTGTACCGCTACAAGGAGCCCGCCTCGGGCAACGGGCGCTAGCCCGCGAGATTCATCCGCCTCAGGAGCGCATCGAAGCGCGGGTCGCCTCGCAGAGGGTCGAGACGCGGCGCGACCTTGATCCAGACCATCCCGCGATCCCGGATCGCGAACGCCTCCTCCAGCCGCTCGAACGCGGCGTCCGTCTCTCCTAGCCCCACGTAGATCGCCGCTTCCGAGTAAGGCGAGAGATAGCGGCCCTCTGAGTCGGCGCGGAGCTGCGCGTGAATGCGGCGGGCTTCGTCCGGACGCCCGGCGCGTGCGAGGGTGTGCGCGAGGAGCGCGTTCGCCGAGAGATCCTTGGAGAGCGCGGCCGCTGTCCGGTACTCGGTCATGGCGTCGTCGAGCCGGCCGAGCTGCTCCAGGGCGCCGCCCATCATGCGGTGCGCCGGAGCGAAATTGGGATCCAGATCGAGCGTGCGGCGCTGCTGCTCCACCGCGTCGTCATAGCGGCGCGCGTAAAAGAAACACGCGCCGAGCGACATGTTCACCGTCAGGCTCAAGGGATCGATCTCGTGCGCGCGCCGCATCGCCGCGACCGCCTCGTCGGAGCGTCCGAGCGCGGAGAGGAGATCGCTGTACCAGTGGTACGCGCCGGCGTTGCCCGGATCGGCCGCGAGCGCGCGGCGGAAGTGCTCTTCCGAGCCGGCCCAGTCCCACAGGTGATTCTGGAGCACGCCCCCCATCGCGACGTGCGCTTCGGACAGGTTGTCGTCGATCTCGAGCGCGTGGAGCGCGGCGACGCGCGCCTTGGTGTACGCCTCCTCGGGGGTGATGAACGAGTAGCTCCCGAGCGTGTCGTACGCCTGCGCGAGCCCAGCGTGGGCCTGCGCGTAGAGCGGATCGAGCCGGATGGCTTCCTCGAAGTACTCGATCCCCTTCCGGATTCCCTCTTCGGACCTCCGGTTCCAGTGGTAGCGCCCGCGGAGATACGCCTCGTAGGCCTCCGGGTCCACGCGCCGTGCGCGGGCGAGCCGCGCGCTCGCCTCGCGCGTCACCTGGCCGCGGATCTCCTCCGCGACCGCGCGCGCCACCTCCCCCTGGAGCGCGAGCACGTCGCTCAGCTCGCGCTCGTAGCTTCGCGCCCAGAGATGCCGGTCGGTGCCGGCGTCGATGAGCTGCGCGGTCACGCGCACGCGGCTGCCGAAGCGCGCCACGGTTCCCTCCACGACAGCGTCGACCTGCAGCGCCCGCGCGATCTCGGGCAGTGGCAAGCGCGTCCCCTTGAACCGCATGACCGACGTGCGCGATGCGACGCGGAAGGCGTCGATCTGCGCGAGCGTGAGGATGAGCGCCTCGGTCATGCCGTCCGCGAAGAACTCCTGCTCGGGATCACCGGAGAGATTCTCGAGCGGCAGGACCGCGATCGAGCCGATCGAGGAGCGCGACGCGGCGGCGCGTGCCCCGGAGGAGGCCGGGGCCGCGAGGATCGCGCGGAGCGCCGCCTCCACCTCGTCCGCGCTCTCGGGCCGGCGGCGCGGCTCCTTTTCGAGAAGCGCGAGGATCAGCGATTCAAGGCGAGGATCGAGCGGACCGCCCGGCAGGAGCGGCGGCACTGGACGGCGGTTCAGGATCTCGTCGATCAGGGCCGCGGCGGGAGTCGCCGTGAACGGACGGCGCCCGCTCGTCATCTCGTACAGGAGGACTCCGAGCGAGTAGAGATCGCTGCGCCCCGTGACGTCGTGCCCCAGGAGCTGCTCCGGCGCCATGTAGCCGAGCGTGCCCACCACGAAGCCCGCTTCCGTGAGGCTTCGCGTCTCGGGCATCGGCGCCGCGCCGGGCCGGAGGAGCGCGAGTCCGAAGTCGAGCAGCTTCACCGAGCCCTTCGCGGTCACGATGACGTTCCCCGGCTTGAGATCGCGATGCACCACCCCGGCTTCGTGCGCCGCGGCCAGCGCCGCGGCGATCTGGGCGCCGTAGAGGAGGGTGTCCCGCTCCGTCACGGGGCCGGCCGTCAGGAGATCCTCGAGGCGCCGCCCCTCGACGAGCTCGAGCACGAGGAAATCCAGCCCGTCCGCGGAGTCGAAGTCGAAGACGGTATTGATATAGGGGTGGCTCAGGCGGGATAGCGCCGTCGCCTCCTGGCGGAAGCGCTTGCGCAGGGATTCGTCCTGGGCTGCGGGGGATTTCAAGATTTTGACCGCCACCTCGCGGTCCAGACGCTCGTCCCGGGCGCGATAGACCACGCCCATGCCTCCCGATCCGATCTCCTCGAGGATCCGGTAGCGCGACACCCGCTCAGGGATCAAGCGTCGTTCTCCGAGATTGATGGCGGCGGCGCGAGCCTCGCCAGGGGCGGCGTCCATGAACGTTCAGATGCGGCTCAGTCCCTTGCGGGAACGTCGTTTTCGCCGGGTCACCCCGAGCCCAGAATCCCCCTTTACAGGCGGCCCGGCATGGGACAGTATCATGTTGCGGGGTGGAGCAGCCTGGTAGCTCGTCGGGCTCATAACCCGAAGGTCAGAGGTTCAAATCCTCTCCCCGCAACCATACTCATCCCGAGGCCGGGGTCACCCCCGGCCTCGTTTCATTTCCGGCCCCGTTTTTGGTCGCGCCTCCCTATTTTTCCGGCTTCCCCCAAATTTTCTGCACGTAACGCTTGCAGGTGCGGATCGCATCCGACCTAGAATTGAGGGTGTCCGCCGGCGCGGCCGGGGGACCGTTTCACGCCGTACTCCATCGACCTAAAACGCTTCGGGGATCCACCCTATGAACCCACCGGAAACCGCTTTGCCTGTCGCGGCCGGCCCTGACTTCGCCGGCGTCTCCGACCTCGACCCTCGCGAGCTGCTCGCCGCGCTCGAAGCCGTACGCGCGGGAGACTTCTCCGCGCGCCTCCCAGGCGACCGCACCGGCCTCGGTGGAAAGATCGCGGACACCTTCAACGACATCGTCGGCTCGCTCGGCCGCACGGCGGTCGAGCTGGAACGCGTCGGGCAGGTCGTGGGCCGCGAGGGGCGAATCCGCCAGCGCGTCACCCTCGGAACGCCGAACGGCTCCTGGGGCGAGATGGAGAGCTCCATCAACACGCTCATCGAGGACCTCCTCTGGCCCACGCGCGAGATGACGAAGGCGATTTCGGCCGTGGCGCGCGGCGACCTGGTGCAGGGTGTCGGGCTCGAGGTGGACGGGCGTCCGCTCCAGGGCGAGTTCCTCCGCTCCGCGACGATCGTGAACAAGATGATCCAGCAGCTCGCGGTCTTCACCTCCGAGGTGACGCGCGTCGTGCGCGAGGTCGGCTCGGACGGGAAGTTGGGCGGCCAGGCGGTCGTGCCGGAGGTGGCCGGCACCTGGAAGGACCTGACCGACTCCGTGAACTCGATGGCCAACAACCTCACGGCCCAGGTCCGGAACATCGCCGACGTGACCATCGCGGTGGCGAGCGGGGACCTCTCGAAGAAGATCACGGTCGACGTGCGAGGCGAGATCCTCCAGCTGAAGGAGGCCATCAACACGATGGTGGACCAGCTCAGATCCTTCGCCTCCGAGGTGACGCGCGTGGCGCGCGAGGTGGGCACGGACGGAAAGCTGGGTGGCCAGGCCATCGTCCCCGGCGTGGCCGGCACGTGGAAGGACCTCACCGACTCGGTGAACTCGATGGCCAACAACCTCACCGCCCAGGTGCGAAACATCGCCGACGTGACCACGGCCGTGGCCCGAGGCGACCTCTCCCGCAAGATCACGGTGGACGTGCGAGGCGAGATCCTCGAGCTCAAGAACACCATCAACACGATGGTCGACCAGCTCAACTCGTTCGCGTCGGAGGTGACCCGCGTCGCGCGCGAGGTCGGAACCGAAGGGCGGCTGGGCGGGCAGGCGCAGGTGCCTGACGTGGCCGGGACCTGGAAGGACCTCACCGACAACGTCAACTTCATGGCGTCGAACCTGACGGCGCAGGTGCGCAACATCGCCGAGGTCTCGACCGCCATCGCGAACGGCGACCTCTCGAAGAAGATCACGGTGAACGTCTCGGGCGAGATCCTCCAGCTGAAGGAGACCATCAACACGATGGTCGACCAGCTTCGTTCCTTTGCCGGCGAGGTCACGCGCGTCGCGCGCGAGGTCGGAACCGAGGGCCGCCTCGGCGGGCAGGCCAAGGTGCAGGGGGTCGCGGGGACCTGGAAGGACCTCACCGACAGCGTGAACTCGATGGCCTCGAACCTCACCGGCCAGGTGCGCAACATCGCCGAGGTGACGACCGCCATCGCGAACGGCGACCTGTCGATGAAGATCACCGTCGACGTGTCGGGCGAGATCCTCCAGCTGAAGGAGACCATCAACACGATGGTCGATCAGCTGAACGCGTTCGCCGGCGAGGTCACCCGCGTGGCGCGCGAGGTGGGATCCGAGGGCAAGCTGGGCGGACAGGCCGCGGTGCCGGGCGTCGCCGGCACGTGGAAGGGACTCACCGATAACGTCAACTCGATGGCCTCGAACCTCACCGGCCAGGTGCGCAACATCGCCGAGGTGACGACCGCCGTCGCGCGCGGGGACCTGTCGCGCAAGATCACGGTCGACGTGAAGGGGGAGATCCTCGAGCTCAAGAACACCATCAACACGATGGTCGACCAGCTGAACGGATTCGCTTCGGAGGTGACGCGCGTCGCGCGCGAAGTGGGAACGGACGGCAAGCTGGGCGGCCAGGCGGTCGTGCCCGGGGTGGCCGGCACGTGGAAGGACCTCACCGACTCGGTCAACTCGATGGCCGACAACCTGACCGCGCAGGTCCGGAACATCGCCGAGGTGGCGACGGCCATCGCGAGCGGCGACCTCTCGAAGAAGATCACGGTCGACGTGCGAGGCGAGATCCTCCTTCTCAAGGAAACGCTCAACACGATGGTCGAGCAGCTCCGCTCCTTCGCGGCCGAGGTGACCCGCGTGGCCCGCGAGGTCGGGACCGACGGGCGTCTCGGCGGCCAGGCGGTCGTCGCCGGCGTGGGCGGCACGTGGAAGGACCTCACCGACAACGTGAACCTGCTCGCGGCGAACCTCACCACGCAGGTCCGCAACATCGCCGAGGTCACCACGGCCGTGGCGCGCGGAGACCTCTCGCGCAAGATCACGGTCGACGTGAAGGGCGAGATCCTCGAGCTCAAGAACACCATCAACACGATGGTCGATCAGCTGAACGCGTTCGCCGCCGAGGTGACCCGCGTCGCGCGCGAGGTGGGAACGGACGGCAAGCTGGGCGGCCAGGCGGTCGTGCCCGGCGTGGCCGGCACCTGGAAGGATCTCACCGACACGGTCAACGTCATGGCCGCGAACCTCACCGAGCAGGTGCGCGGCATCGTGAAGGTGGTGACCGCCGTCGCGAATGGCGACCTGAAGCAGAACCTCACCGTGAAGGCGAAGGGCGAGGTCGCGGCGCTCGCGGACACCATCAACGACATGACGGGAACCCTCGCCACCTTCGCCGACCAGGTCACCACCGTCGCGCGCGAGGTGGGCGTGGACGGACGTCTCGGCGGCCAGGCGAACGTGCCCGGGGCGGCCGGCACCTGGAAGGCGCTCACGGGGAACGTGAACCTGCTCGCGGCCAACCTCACGACGCAGGTCCGCGCGATCGCCGAGGTGGCGACGGCGGTGACGCAGGGCGATCTCACGCGGTCCATCCAGGTCGAGGCGCGCGGCGAGGTCTCCGAGCTCAAGGACAACATCAACACGATGATTCGGAATCTCAAGCTCACCACCGACCAGAACCGCGAGCAGGACTGGCTCAAGACCAACCTCGCGCGGTTCACCGGCATGCTCCAGGGGCAGCGCGACCTCGCGACCGTCGGGCGGATGCTCCTGACCGAGCTCGTCCCGCTGGTCAACGCGCACCAGGGCATTCTCTACCAGATGGACGTGTCCGGCATGCCTCGGCTGAGGATGCTGGCGAGCTATGGCAACGCGAAGGCGGAGGGCTACCCCGACGAGATGGATCTCGGCGTCGGGTTCGTGGGCCAGTGCGCCGTCGACAAGCGCCGCATCCTGGTCACGAGCCTCCCGGCCGACACGCCGCCCATCGACGCCGCCATGTTCCAGGCGCTCCCGCGAAGCCTCGTCGTGCTCCCGATCATCTTCGAAGGCGAGATGCGGGCCGTGCTCGGCCTCGCGTCGCTCGGCGACTTCGCCCCGGGCCAGCTCGCGTTCCTCGACCAGCTCACGGCGAGCGTCGGGATCGTGTTCAACTCGATCGAAGCCACGATGCAGACCGAGGGGCTCCTCCAGCAGTCGCAGCAGCTCGCGAGCGAGCTCCAGTTCCGCCAGAAGGAGCTCCAGCAGACCAACGAGCAGCTCGCGCTCAAGGCGCAGCAGCTCGCCGAGCGCAACGTCGAAGTGGAGCGCAAGAACCAGGAGATCGAGCAGGCGCGGCGCGCGCTCGAAGACAAGGCGAGCGAGCTCGCGCTCACGTCCAAATACAAGTCCGAGTTCCTCGCCAACATGTCGCACGAGCTCCGCACGCCGCTCAACTCGATCCTCATCCTGGGCCAGCAACTCGGCGACAACCCGGACGGAAACCTCTCGGCGAAGCAGGTGGAGTTCGCGCGAAGCATCCACGCGGCCGGCACGGACCTCCTCAACTTGATCACCGACATTCTCGATCTCTCCAAGATCGAGTCGGGCACGGTGACGGTGGAGGCCGAGGACATCTACTTCACCATGCTCCTCGACACGGTCCGCCGCACGTTCCGGCACGAGGCCGAGAACCGGAAGCTCACCTTCGAGATCCAGGTGGATCCGCAGCTCGGGAGCGGGATGACGACCGATCCGAAGCGGCTCCAGCAGGTGCTCAAGAACCTGCTCTCGAACGCGTTCAAATTCACCGAGCACGGCGGCATCCGCCTCAGCGTGACGGTGGCGACGGGAGGCTGGAGTCCGGGCAATCCGATCCTCGACGAAGCGGGAACGGTCGTGTCGTTCGAGGTATCGGATACGGGCGTCGGCATTCCGATCGAGAAGCAGAAGATCATCTTCGAGGCGTTCCAGCAGGCGGACGCGAGCACGAGCCGCAAGTATGGCGGCACCGGACTCGGGCTCGCCATCAGCCGCGAGCTGGCGCACCTCCTGGGCGGCGAGATCCAGCTCCGCTCGACGCCGGGCCGCGGATCGACGTTCACGCTCTTCCTGCCGAGCAACTATGCCGGTCCGTCGGCCACCGAACGGGATGAGAGGGACGGCCCCACCATGAAGCCCCACTCGCGATTCCCGTCGGTACGGCTGCCGGAGCGCGCGATCGAAAAGGTGCCGGACGACCGGGACAAGCTCGCTTCGGGCGATCCCACGCTCCTCGTGGTGGAGGACGACCCCCACTACGCCCGCGTCCTCATGGATCTGGCGCACGACGAAGGATTCAAGGTCCTGGTCGCGCATCGCGGCGCGGACGCGCTCGACCTGGCGCGCCAGTTCATGCCGTCCGCGGTCTCGCTCGACGTCTTCCTGCCGGACATGCTCGGCTGGACGGTGCTGAGCCATTTGAAGCAGGATCCGGCGACGCGCCACATCCCGGTCCAGATCGTCACGCTGGACGAGGACCGCCAGCACGGCCTCTCGCGCGGCGCCTTCTCGTTCCTCACCAAGCCGACGACGTCGGAGGGGCTCGGGGCCGCGCTCTCGAGGATCAAGCGGTACTCGACGCCGAGAAAGAAGCGACTCCTCATCGTGGAGGACGACGCGCTCGAGCAGCGAAGCATCGCGGAGCTCCTCGGACACGACGACGTCGAGATCGAAACCGCCGGCACCGCCCGGGAGGCGCTCGACGCGCTCCGCACGGTCGCGTACGACTGCGCGGTGGTCGACTTGAAACTTCCGGACATGTCGGGGCTCGAGATGCTGGAGAAGCTCCGGGAAGACGGCTCCCTCGCGGACCTGCCGATCGTCATCTTCACCGGAAAGGAGCTGACGGCGGAGGAGGATGCCCACCTCCACACGCTCGCGCGGAGCGTCGTGGTGAAGGGGGTGGAGTCGCCGGAACGGCTGCTCGACGAGACCTCGCTCTTCCTGCACCGCGTGATCTCGGACCTGCCCTCGGAGAAGCAGCGCATGCTCGACCGGCTCTACCACTCCGACGACGATCTGGTGGGACGCGCGGTGCTGGTCGTGGATGACGACGTTCGAAATATCTTCGCCCTGTCGAGCGCGCTCGAGCGGCGCGGCATGACGGTGCTCACGGCGAGCACCGGACGCGAGGCCCTGGCCACGCTCGACACCACCACGGACGTGGCGATCGTGCTGATGGACGTCATGATGCCGGAGATGGACGGCTATGAGACGATGCGGGAAGTGCGGAAAAACCCGGCCTTCCGCCGCCTACCGATCGTGGCGCTCACCGCGCGCGCGATGAAGGGGGACCGCGAGAAATGCCTCGAAGCCGGCGCGTCGGACTATCTGGCCAAGCCCGTCAACACGGAGCAGCTTCTGTCGGTGCTCCGCGCGTGGCTGCACCGTTGATCCAGGGAGCCCTGTCGTGAACAAGACGCCCGTCAACATCCTGATGGTGGACGACCAGCCCGCGAAGCTCCTCTCCTACGAGGCGATCTTAGGTCCCCTGGGCGAGAACCTGATCAAGGCGAGCTCCGGGACCGAGGCGCTGGAGAAGCTCCTCCGCACCGACATCGCCGTGGTTCTGATCGACGTCCACATGCCCGATCTGGACGGCTTCGAGCTCGCCCAAATGATCCACCAGCATCCGCGGCACCAGCGCGCCGCGCTCATCTTCGTATCCGCAGTGCACATGACCGATATCGATCGGCTGCGCGGCTACGAGGTCGGCGGTGTGGACTACGTGTCGGTGCCGATCGTGCCCGAGATCCTGCGCGCGCGCGTGAGCGTGTTCGCCGATCTCTATCGAAAGACGCAGCAGCTCGAGCAGCTCAATGAAGAGCTGGAGCGACGCGTGAGCGAGCGCACGTCCGCGCTCGAGGCCTCGACGGAGCGGCTCCGGGAATCGGAAGACGCGCTCCGCGAGACCGACAGGCGGAAGGACGAGTTCCTCGCGATGCTCGCGCACGAGCTTCGCAACCCGCTCGCGCCGATCCGCAACTCGGTCGAATACCTGAGAATGCGCGCCGAAGAGGATCCGTCCGTCCGCTGGAGCCACGACGTGATCGACCGTCAGATCGACCACCTCACCCGGCTCGTCGACGATCTCCTCGACGTGAGCCGGATCACGCGAGGGCGCCTCGAGATCCGCCGCGAGCGCTCGGACCTCGGAGAGATCCTGCGAGGAGCGGTGGACACGATCCAGGCGTCCATCCAGGAGCGGGGCCAGACGCTCCATATATCCCTTCCGCAGGAGCCCGTGTGGGTGAACGCCGACGTCGTCCGAATGACGCAGATCTTCCTGAACCTGCTCGACAACGCGTCCAAGTTCACGCCCGAAGGCGGGACGATCTGGCTCAGGTCGGAACGGGCCGGTGAGGACGCGGTCGTCCGGTTGAAGGACACCGGCGCGGGGATCACGAACGAGGAGCTGCCGCAGCTCTTCCAGATGTTCTATCAGATACGCCGCTCGTCCACCGGCTCCCAGGGCGGGCTGGGTATCGGACTCGCGCTCGTTCGGCGCCTCGTGGAGCTCCACGGCGGAAGCGTGGAGGCATCGAGCGAGGGGCACGAGCAGGGAGCCGAGTTCGTCGTCCGCCTGCCGGCCCTCGCCGGCATGGCGCCCGCCGAATCGAACGGCACCCCTCACGCGGAGGTGGCCACGCCGGCCGCTCGCCGGGTCCTCGTCGTCGACGACAACGTGGATTCGGCGGAGAGTCTCGCCATGCTGCTTCGACTCGGTGGGCACGAAATCGAGACCGCCTACGACGGCTTCCAGGCTGTCGCGGCGGCGGAGCGGTTCCTGCCGGAGCTCATCCTCCTCGACATCGGGCTTCCGGGGATGGACGGCTACGAGGTGGCGACGCGCATCCGCGAAAGCTCCGCGGGTCGCGAGCTGGTCTTGATCGCCGTCACCGGATGGGGGCAGGAGGAGGATCGCCGCCGGTCTCGCGAGGCAGGCTTCGACGCCCACCTCACGAAACCGGTCGACATGGCGGCCCTGGTCCGCTTGATCGCGGATCTGCCGAAGGTCGCCGTCTAGCGCTCGTCTACTTCGGCTGCGGCACCCGGCTCGCGGCCGCCGGCGCGGTCCCGCCGGATCCCTGCCCCACCTGCATCAGGTATCGAGCCACCGCGGGACCCTCACGCGCACGGAGCTTCACGCAGTCGCCCCCCGTCTCCATCATCTTCTTCAGCTCGACATCCATTCCGGGCACCGTGTGCTCGGGCGCCGAATAGAAGGCGTACGCCTGATCGAGCTTGGGCTGCTCGCAGGCGGAGCTCACGTACACGAGGAACGGCGCGTATACCGGAGGAATCTTGTCGAGGATGGCCTTGTGGTTCTGTTGCGCCCACGCAGCCACGGCATCGCGATTCTCGAGCCGGCCCAGAGCGTTCTGCGCGACCTCGAAGACTTCATGCGGCCGGACCGTCGGCCCGAGCGAGTACGCGAGCGCTCGATCTCGGAGCGCCGGATCGCGGAAGCTCCCCATCGCCGCGAGGAGGGGATCGCGGTCCGTGGGCGCCGTCGCCTGCTCGAAGCGCTTCTGATACTCGTCGAAGAGGTCCGCTTTCCCGCGAATCGCCGAGAGCCGGAGCGCGACGTTCACCATGGACGGATCGATGGAGCCCCGGTCCGCCCGGAAGGATTGTGCGAACTGCTCCGCGCGCGTCAGCGCCGCGTCATCCCGTCCCTCGTCCGCCATCCAATCCATGAGGATGGGACGCAGAATGGAGACCTCTTCCTCCTCTCCGTTCTTCCGGTCCCAACCGAAGCGCTGCGCGGCCGGCCCGAGCACCTGCCGGACATAGGCCGAGAACGGTGTCTCCAGGTCGGTGGTGACGAAGGCTGCCTTCACCTGCGCCAGCGATCCGATCACCGTGTTCATCACCTCGGGACGCGGATCGTTGGAGAAACCCTGAAGGGTGCGAAGGTAGTCGTCCCCCTTCACCTCGCCCGCGAGGACCAGCGCGCCGATGTTGCTGATGAATCGGATCCTCTCCGTCGTGCTCAGGATTTCCTGGGCGCGCGAGGATAGGGTCGCGAGCACGGCGGGATCGACGCTGGTGCGGTAATAGCCGCCGCCGGCGTTGACGTCGATCCAGGCCGCCTTCGTCGTGAGGCCCGCGAGCTGGATCGTAGCCGTGGGCTGGTCGAGGAGGAACGACTGGGTCTGAACCCCGCTCGCGCCCGGATAGCGCACGGTCATCGGAATGCCCCAGACCTGCTCCGTGGGCGCCGTGACTCCGTAGCCGAGGAAGCGCTTCTGGGTGAGCTTCACCTTGCCGCCATCCAGGAGCTCCGCGCGCACGAGCGGAATGCCGGGCAGGTCGAGGAACGTGGCCATCGGGGTCTTCACGTCCTTGCCCGCGGCCGCGGAGAGCTCGTTCCAGAGATCGTCGGCCACGGCGTTCTTCCACTCGTACTTCTTCAGGTAGGCGCGGATCGCGGTACGGAACGTGTCCGCCCCCATCCACCGCTCGAACATGGCGATCGTGGCGCTCCCCTTGCCATAGGTGACGTCGATTCCCTCGAAAAGGTTGTCGACGTTCGTCACCGGCTGCCGGATCGCGTGCGTGCTCAGGCGAGAGTCTTCGGCCATGACGCTCGCAAGATGCTGGAGCTCGTACTCGCTGGCTCCCAGCTCGGGATAGACCTTGTCCGCGATGCGGTAGCTCATCCAGTCCGCGAACGATTCGTTGAGCCAGAGATCGTCCCACCACTTCATCGTCACGAGGTCGCCGAACCACTGGTGGGCCATCTCGTGGGCCGCGAAGATCGCGTAGAGCCGCTTGCGGGCCGTGCTCATCGTCTTGGGATCGAACAGAATGAACCGGTCGCCGAACGTGATCGCCCCCGGATTCTCCATCGCGCCGGGCGAGAACTCCGGCACCGCGATCAGGTCCAGCTTCTTGTACGGGTACGGGCGTCCGAAGTACTCCTCCAGGGCCTTCAAGAGCGGCGGCGTCATCGTCGCGGCGGTCTGCGCGAGAGCCGTGCTCCCCTTCGGCACCACGATCCGAGCCGGGATCGACATGCCCTGCATGGGCACGTACTCGAGCGGCCCGGTGGCGATGCAGAGGAGATACGACGGGGTGGGCTCGGTCTTCTCGAATACGACGGTCTTCACGCCCTTGACGGTTGTCGAGCTCATGACCGGCGTGTTCGAGACGGCCTCGTGCGCCGCGGGAACCTTGAGCGTCACCTGGTAGGGGATCTTGTACGCGGGCTCGTCCCAGCAGGGGAACGCGCCGCGCGCGTCGATCGCCTCGAACTGGGTGAACGTGTACGCGTTACCACCCGACTCCACGCGATAGAGCGACGTGGCGCGCTTGTCGAAGTCGTTCGAGAACTCGATTTCCAGCGTGTAGCTCCCCGCCGGGATCTGGCTGGCCGCGGTCGCGGTCGTGAAGCCCCACTTGCCCTCCGACGTGGCGAGCGGCCACGACTTCCCTTTTCCCTTCAGCACGACGCTCGTGAGCTTCATCTCCTGCGCGTGGAAGTGGATCGTCTTCGTAGGCTTCGGAATGTGGACCAGGACGCGGGTGTTCCCCGTGTAGTCCATCTTCCCGGCGTCGAGGCTCAGCGTGATGGCCTGGAAGGTGGGGATCGCGTCGCCCGGGAGGCGCTCGGCTTCGTCGGCGAAGCCTGCGCACGGGAGTACCAGGACGGCGAGCATCGCGGTGAGGAGGCAGAACCTACGGAGCAAGCGTGGGGGAGTCATGAGATCTCCTATGGCCGTTCCGGGTCGAGCGGGGGACGTTGCACTGGTTGTACGGAATCGAGGCATGGCGCGTTTCACCCAGATCCCGACGCGCGGGCGGGTGTGACGCCAGTGTCGCACAAGGGGGTTGGGTGCGCCACCGCCCGGGCT
This sequence comes from Candidatus Eiseniibacteriota bacterium, assembly GCA_035494915.1. Classification (GTDB taxonomy): domain Bacteria; phylum Eisenbacteria; class RBG-16-71-46; order SZUA-252; family SZUA-252; genus WS-9. The sequence continues at coordinate 35,000 of DATJGP010000063.1, forward strand.
CCGGAATGTGCTATAATGTAGAAGTTCCCCATCACATTTGGCCGCGCCACGACATCGAGGAAGGAAGCCAAGGCCATGCTCCGCTGTGAGTTACGCCACCCGTCCTCATGGAAGACCCTCTCCGCCATGGCTGGCGCCCTCACGATCCTCTCCCTGGCAGGGTGCGGCAGCGACAGCGTTTCCGGGCCGAAGCAGGTGCCGCTGACCGTGAAGGCGATGGGCGTAGGCGCTGCGGCGCAGCCCGCCTCGGGACTCACCTTCCATACCGCGTATTCCGCGGCCGCCGAGTCGATCCCCGTCACGTTCACCAAGGCGCTTCTCGTCGTGCGTGACGTCCGGTTCCACTTCGAGGATGGCGATACCGACACCCTGGACGACGGCGACATGGACTCCACGGGCTCGCAGGGGGACTCGATCGGCGAAGGGGAGGACGACCACGAGGAGGGCGGCATGGTCACCTTCCGCGGGCCGTTCGTCCTCGACCTCCTCTCGCAGAGCGCCGAAAGCCTGGGCACCCAGCTCGTCCCTCCGGGCGACTACGACCGGGTGCAAGGACACCTGCGCGCCCTTCGTGCGTCCGACTGGAACGCAGGCGGCTATCCGTTCCTGGTTGGAGCCACGGTTTACCTGGAAGGTTTAGTGCAAGGCGACGGAGGCGGCCCGTTCACCTACCAGACCCGGATCGACAACGAGTTCATGATCCGAGGGCGGTTCACGGTGGCCCCAGGCTCCCCCGCCACCGCCTTCATCTCGTTCGACGTCTCGAAGTGGCTGGTCAAGGACGGCGCGTTCCTGGATCCGCGGATTCCGGACAACGCCAAGTGGATCGAGTGGGCCATCCGCCACGCGATCAAGGTCGACATGGACGACGACCACGACGGACGCCCGGAGCACCACTAGATGACGCCGGGCTGGCCCCGGGATTATCGTTGATGCGTGAGGAGTAGGTTGGACGGGGCGGTCCCCATCGCCCCGGTTGGACGCTGGCCGGTGCCCCGCAGAGGAGTGACGTCGTGACCCTTCGAACGATCCTGTCCACGATCTGGCCGGGCCGGAAACCCCTTCGAGCATGGGCGCTCGGTTTGATCCTGGCGTTCCCGCTCGCGGCGGGGTTCGGCGTACCTCCCGCTTCCGCCATCGTTCAGTCGATCCAGGTCGTCCCCTCTTCGCCCACCACGTGCGACTCCGTGGCCCTGGTGGTCAAAGGCGTGATGCCGAACTCTTGCTACACGCTCCTCAGGGTCCGGCTGGAAGCGCTCAAACTTCTTCCCACCATGGGGCCGGTTCCGGCTTACTCGATTGGCGTCCGGGTCGTGGTGCAGGAGCCGAACCCGAACCTCGACGTCGTCTGCACCGCGGCGGACGCGCCATACGAACGCAAGCTCTATCTCCCGTATCACCCGTTCGGATCCTATTCGGCTACCGCGACCGAGTATGTCGTTCCCTACTCGCCGGACAGCACGGCCGCACCGAAAGACACCACCAACCAGGTGGAGACCGCGTTCCACGTGGACCCCGATTCGTGCACGACACCGGGCTGCTACATGCTCTCCTTCAATCGTCCGGGACTCCAGGCCGACTTCTGCGACGCCGTCGGTCCTCCGGGCGGGACCGCCTGCATCGTAGTCTCGCTCGGCGGCACAGCGCGGGTCGCCGGTCTCCAGTCGGTGATCCATGTCACGGACCCGAGGACCGACCCCGGCGTGCCCGTCCCAGAGTCGATCTTGAGGCCGGTCTCGGTCGAGGCGATCGGAGAGGCCGACGGCTTCCAGGTGAACTGGACCGCCGACGGATCGACGGTCCGCTTCCTCGTCTACTCGCCCGAAGGAAAGGTCCTCGGGCCCGGTTCCAGAGTGCTCCGCATTTGCTACGCGATCGGCTCCGAGGCGCATGGCGCCTACCGCACGAGGTTCGGTGCGACCGTCGCCTCCGACCCGAAGGCACGAGGGATTACACCCTGCCCGACGCTCGTGGAGGAAACGGGACGGATCTGCGTGGGCGAAGGCGGCTGCGACCTGAACGGCGATGGAAGGTCCAACATTCTCGACGTCATCCGCCTCGTCCGGTGTGCTCTCGGAGGCCGTGATTCGGCGAATGTGTGCCCCGACAGCACTCTCGCTCAGGCCGACTGCAACGAGGATGGGCACGTGGACGTCCGGGACGTGGTCTGCTGCATCCGGAACATCCTGCTGCTCACGCGCTGGCACGACGACGCGGCGCAGAGCCAGTCGACGACGGAGCCCACCCGGGTCCGGTTCGTGGGTGATGCGGAGTACTGGAAGCCCGATCACGCCAACGTGGCGGTCGAGGTGGATCCGGGGACCGACTTCGGGGCCGCGGGAGTCGAGATCGAGGCGCCCCCGGGCGCGAGGATCACCGGCATCGTGGATCAGAGCGATCCCACGTCTGCGTATTCCCTGCTTTCCGACCCAGGGGACGGACAGAGGTCGCGATTCCTGGTCGTCCGCATGAGGGATGGAGAGCTCACTCAGCCGATCCGCGCGTGGGTTCGGATCGAGACCGACGCCTCGCTTCAACCCGGCGCGATGCTCCGCATCGTGGACTCAGACGGCGGCTCGTGGAGCCAAGCGATGCCCATCGCGGTGGATGTCGCGCAGACCACGGCGGCGGTCACGCAGGTGTCCGCGCCGCGCGTCCTCCCCGCGAGACCGAATCCGTTCACGAACGCGACCGACATCGCGTTCGAGCTGCCCGCCTCGAAGCACGTCACGCTGCGGGTCTACTCGGCCACGGGCAAGCTGGTCCGGACTTTGGTCGACGCCACGGTGCCGCAGGGCGTTCATCGAGCGCCCTGGAACGGGCGCGATGCGGCGGGTCGGGTGGTGGCGTCGGGGGTCTACTTCGTGAAGCTGTCTGCGGGGAACGATGAGTCGACGATCCGGATCATGCGGTTGAAGTAAGGTGAGGGGGCGATGAACCCCCACAACCCGATCATCCTCTTCATCATCTTCGTGCTTCTGATGCTCGCGCCGCTCTGGATGCTGGGCTGCTAGCCCACGCTGGAGCGGCGCGGCGCTTTCGTGGCCGCCTTCCTCGCCTTGGGCGCGGGCGCCTCGCGCTCCTCTTCGATCGCCACCCACAGTCCGGTCTGATCGCTCTTCCGCGCGGCATCGAGGACCTTCTGTACCTCGAGCGCTTCGGCGAAGGTCGGCGAGGCCATGGCCGGATTCCCGGCGCGGATCGCCTCGCGCAGCATCGCGACCTTCACCTTGAACGGGGCGAGGAGGGCCGTCTCGGTCGGCGCGAGCTCGAGGTCCTCGGGTACCGGAACATCTTCGACCGAGCCTTGAGGTCCGGGCCGCCCGATCCGATCCCCCTCCGTCACGACGAAGGCATCGTCGGAGCCGAACGCTTCGATGGTCTCCGAGCGCTGCCGCGCGCCGCCGAACGTGTCGATGACGCCGGTCGCGCCGCTCTTGAACTCGAGGAAGAGCGTGTAGCTGTCCTCCGCCGTGATCGCGCGATGCGCGGCGCTCACGCCGGGAGCGGTGGGAGCGAGGTGGCCGAGCCGGGCGAACACGCGGCGCACGGGACCGGCGTACAGCGTGAGCTGGTCCACGTCGTGCGAGCCGAGCGCGCCCAGGAAGCCACCGCCCCGCTCCTTCTCCGTGAGCCACGTGAGCCGGCGCGCGGGATCGCGAGCCCAGCCGGGAAGCCGCGTGCGCATGACGAGGTGCTCGACGCGGCCGAGCTTTCCTTCGGAGATCCAGCGGGCCAGGGCCGCGCGCCCGGGCTTGTGGCGGAACTCGTGATTCACGACGGCCACGAGGTCGTGCGCCTTGGCGAGGGCCGCGAGCTCGCGCGCCTGCGCGGCATTCAAAGCGAACGGCTTCTCGAGGAGCACATGGGACTGCCGCTCGAGCGCCGCCCGTGCCATGGGATAGTGGAGATCGACCGGGCTCGCGATGGCGACGAGATCGGCCTCGACATCGTCGAGCATCCTCTTCCAGTCGGCGGTCACGTACGGGATGCCGTGCGCCTCCGCCACGCGCCGGGCGTTCTCCTCGTGTCCGCTGGCCACGCCGACCAGCTGGAACGCGGGGTCGGAGGCAAAGCCGGGGGCGTGGACCGCGCCGCCGAAGCTCGTCCCAATGAGGAGCACCTTGATAGGGGACGCGGGCGTCATAGCCGTGCATAGTAGCAGGTTCGCCCGGCCGCCCATACACTCTGCCCCATGACTCAAACGGCGCGCCGGCGCGTCCTCGTCATCGGCGGAGGGTTGAGCGGCGCGGCCGTCGCGTACGCCCTTCTCGCCCAGGCGCGGCGGCCTTTGGAGATCACCGTCGTTGGGAGATCGCCCCTCGGCGAGGGGGCGGCCTACGGCTCGCCCCACCCCCTTCATCTCCTCAACGTCCGCTCCCGCGGGATGAGCCTGGTCGATGGTGACGACACCCACTTCGTCCGCTGGCTGTCGGGCCGGGACGGCACGAGCCCGGATCCCGAGGGCTTCGTCCCCCGTCGCGTGTATGCGGACTACGTGCGCGATACCCTCGCGGAAGTCGAGCGCTCGTCCGCGGCTCGTCTCGAGCGCATCCTCGGGACCGTCGTGGATCTCGAGATCTCAGCCGAAGGGCCGCGAATCGCGCTGGACCAGGGTGGCACGCGAAGCGGCGATCGCGTGGTCCTCGCGCTCGGACATCCGCCTCCGAATCATCCCGTCGCCGGGGCGCTCCCGCTCTACGAGAGTCCGCGCTACGTGCGCGATCCGTGGTCGCCCGGCGCGCTCGAAGGGCTCGATCCGGATGCGGCGCTGCTCGTCATTGGAACCAATCTCACGATGTATGACCTGGCGATGGCGCTCGACGGCGGCGGACATCGGGGCGCGATCCACGCCATCTCCCGGCACGGGCTCCTGTCCCTGGCGCACGGACCCGCGCCGGCCATGGGCGCGCCTTGGAATGGCGCGTCTCCGCCGGCGAGCCCTCGCGAGGCGCTCCGCGCGCTGCGCGGCGAGGCTCGTGTCGAACCCGCCGCGTGGCGCGGCATCGTGGACTCGATCCGTGCTGAGACGCCGGCGCTTTGGTCCTCCTGGCCGGAAGCGGAGCGGCGCCGATTCTTGCGCCATGCCCGCCCCTACTGGGACGTCCATCGCCACCGCGCGGCGCCGGTGATCCGCGAGCGCATCGACCGCATGCGGGAGGACGGGCGGCTCCGCGTGGCCGCTGCCCGATTGATCTCCCTCGAGTTGCGTCCCGACGGCGTCGTCGCTACGATCGCCCCGCGCGGCGGCCGCGCCCCTGTGACGCTCGCGGTCACGCGCGTCATCAACGCGACCGGTCCCAGCGTCGACTACCGAACGTGGGGCGACCCGCTCGTGCGCGCGCTCTTCGATCGAGGATGGATCCGCTCCGGGCCGCTCGGCTTCGGGCTCGACACAACCAAGGAGGGAGCGATCCTGCACCGGGACGGCCGAGCCTCGACCACACTCACCACCCTCGGACCCACGCTGCGCGGATCGCTCTGGGAGACCACCGCGGTCCCGGAGATTCGCGCGCAAGCCGCGCGGCTCGCGGCGCGAATCCTCACGGATCTCGAAGCGTGAGCTGGCCGCTTCCTCCGTTCCTCTGGGGCGTCGCCACCTCGTCGTACCAGATCGAGGGAGGCATCACCAACAACGACTGGGCGGACTGGGAGAAGCTGCCCGGAACGATTCGCGACGGCGCGGTGGCCGGCGAAGCCTCCGGGAGCTGGGCACACTGGTCGCGCGACCTCGATCGGGTTCAATCCCTCGGCTTGAACGCCTATCGATTCTCGCTCGAGTGGAGCCGGATCGAGCCGGAGGAAGGGCGTTTCGACGCCACGGCCCTCGCCAAGTATCGCGCCATCCTCACGGGATGCCGTGAGCGAGGCATCACGCCCGTGCTCACGCTTCACCACTTCACCAACCCCCGATGGTTCCTCGCGCGCGGAGGCTGGGAGGATCGGGCCAACCTCGCGCTGTTCGAGCGTTACGTGCGCCTGGCGGGCGAGCATTACGGCGATCTGGTCGACGTGTGGATCACGATCAACGAGCCCGAGGTGTACGGCTTCTACGCCTACGACGCCGGCCTCTTCCCTCCCGGCCTCAAGGATCGCTTGCGGGCGCTCCGCGTGATCGCGAATCTATTGGAAGCGCACGGCGTGGCGTCTCAAGCCTTGCGCGAAACGGATCGCATCGATGCCGACGGCGACGGGCATGCGACGCTCGTGGGCGCGGCCAAGCACTGGGTGCTCCTCGAGCCGCGAAACCGCTGGTCGCCTCTCGATCGAATCGCCGCCGTGGCTCAGGAGCGCGTCTTCGACGTCGCCGTGGCGCGCGCGCTGTCCGGAGGGATGATCGATCTCTGGATCCCGGGCGTGCCGGCCGTCAAGCGGCGGGTCGACGCGCTCCAGGGCGCGTCCGACTTCCTGGGCGTCAACTATTACACGCGATGGCAGGTTGGATTCGGGGGCGACGGGCCCCTGAGTGCTCGCCCCGGTGTGCCAAAGAGCGATCTCGGCTGGGAGATCCTTCCCGAAGGGCTCGAGACGGCGCTCCGCGCGTGTATGCGCTTCGGCATCCCTTTGATGGTGACGGAGAATGGAATCGCCGATGGCGCCGATCGCTGGCGCCCCGATTTCATTCGCGCCTCGCTCGCCGCCCTGGATCGAGCCCGGGCCGCGGGTGCGGACGTGCGCGGATACTTTCATTGGTCCCTCATGGACAACTTCGAGTGGCATGACGCCTACGAAGGCAAGTTTGGACTCTTTGCGCGCGATGAGGCCGGCGTCACAGGGGAACGGCCGAGCGCGGAGGTTTACGCGCAGGAGGTGGCCCGGAGGCGTTGACGCGCCCGACCCGCGGGCGCATGGTTCTGGTCCGATTCCCCGCTTCGCGACCCAGGTCAGGGAGGCGATCCATGCTCGACGAATTCAAGAAATTCCTGCTCCAGACCAACGCGCTCGCGCTCGCGATCGGCGTCATCATCGGCGGAGCGGTCGGCAAGGTCGTGAGCTCGCTGGTGGCCGACATCCTGATGCCCCTCATCGGGCTCCTGATTCCCGCGGGCGGCCAGTGGCGGGAGCTCAGCTTCGTGCTCTCGCACAAGCCGGACGGGTCGCCGGGCAACGCGATCACCTACGGCGCCTTTCTGGGGAACATCGTCGACTTCATCATCATCGCGCTCTGCGTCTTCATGATCACGAAGGCTCTGTTGAAGCCGGCGCCGGCCGCGCCCGCAGCGCCGACGAAGGAATGCCCCGAGTGCAAGGAGATCATCCCCGCCGCCGCGCGCAAGTGCCGCGCGTGCACGAGCGTGGTCTGAGGCCGAGCTGATCGCATCGTGAATTCGTAGGGCCTCGCAATTCGCGCGGGCGTGTGCACTCCATGGCCACGCGTGTGGCACGATGCGCACGCCCGCGCACTTTGGATCGATCCAACCACGCCCCGATGTAGCCGCACCGCAATCGGTTGGACCGACCTTGCGCCCTCTCGCCCTGGCACATGGCTTGCTCTTTCGTGGACATGCGGCCGCGTCACGGACCGCACACCCAACAAGGAGGAACAGCCATGAATCGATGGACCCTAGGACTTGCCGCGCTTGTCGTGGCCGCGTCGACGACGGTAGCGATGCCGGCGAAGGCGGGAACGAGCGTGGACGTCCAGATCCAGGTCGGTGATCGGTATCGCGGAGGCGAGGTCGTCTTCCGCAGCGAGCCCGACGTCGTGGTGGTTCCGTCCACCCGCGTCTATTTCGTTCGCGACTACAACCACGACGTGTACCGCTACGGCAGCTACTGGTACTTCGTGGATCGCGATCACTGGTATCGCGCGCACTCGTGGCGCGGCCCGTTCTATCACGTCCGATATTCGTCCGTGCCGCGTCCCATCTGCACGGTGCCGGTGCAGTATCGCCGCCACTGGAGGCAGCCGGGCCCGCCGTCGCACGCGGTGGCGAAGGGCTACTACAAGGAGAAGGGCGCCCCGAACCACTACAACCACGACCACGACAGCAACGCTCGCGCGAACAGCCGCGATCGCGACGACGATCGTGAGGCGTACAACGGCAACGGCAACAACAACGGTCATAGTCACGGAAAGCACGGACACTAGATTCGGTCTCGTCGAGAAACACGAGAGGGCTCCCGAGCGATCGGGAGCCCTCTTCGCTTTATGGGTCCAGCCGGAGCGGTTCCTTGACGCGAAGGTCCCCCGGTGTCACCGTCGCGCTTCGTGGTGACCTTGGGGGCGGCCCGAGTCTCGCCTGCCTCCCTACCGAACACGACCAGAACCCCGTCGTGCGGTGCTCCCTGCCTCGCGAACGGGCCAAGGAAGGGACCCATGGCAAGCGTCGCAGCACCTCGGCTCCGAGGACGTTCGATCCCTCATTCTCTCCTACGAATCCCGGTTGCGGCAGCCCTACTGGCCGGCATCGCCGGATGCGCCAAGGTCGGGAGCACTCCGCACGGCAGCGCCACGCCCGGCTTCCAGGGCAAGGTGGCCCTCGACGTCCGGCAGTCCAAGCCGGACTGGGGGCCGTTCACGCCCAAGCGCCCGCCGGCGGACGCGCCCAACGTCCTGATCGTCCTCTACGACGACACCGGCCTCGCGGCCTGGTCGCCGTTCGGCGGCCGGATTGAGATGCCGACGCTTCAGAAGCTCGCGGACCGCGGACTCACCTACTCGCAATGGCACACGGCGGCGCTCTGCTCGCCCACGCGCTCGACCTTCCTCACGGGGCGCAACCACCATCTCAACGGGATGGCCGCGATCACCGAGGCGGCGAGCGGATTCCCGGGCGCCAGCGGGCGCATCCCGCCCCAATGCGCCACGGTCGCGCAGATCCTCCAGGACGCCGGCTGGGGCACGTTCTGGGTGGGCAAGGATCACAACGTCCCCGAGCAAGACGTCGCACCGGGCGGAAGCCGCGCGCAATGGCCGGTGCAGCAGGGCTTCGATCGCTACTACGGCTTCCTGGGCGGCGAGACGAATCAGTGGTATCCGGACCTCGTCGAGGACAACCGGTTCATCGACCCGCCGTACGGCCCCGAGCAGGGCTATCACCTCTCGAAGGATCTTGCCGACCACGCGATCGAGATGATCCGCGACCAGAAGGCGAGCAATCCGTCGAAGCCGTGGTTCATGTGGCTGAACCCGGGGGCGAATCATGCGCCCCACCAGGCGCCCGCGGACTACATCGCCAAGTACAAGGGCAAGTTCGACGACGGGTACGAGGCGTACCGGGAGTGGGTGCTGCCGCGCATGATCGCGAAGGGCATTCTCCCCCAGGGCACCCAGATGACGCCGATCAACCCGCTCCCGGATTCGGTCGCGAACAAGGGGGACATGGTCCGGCCTTGGAACTCGCTCACTCCCGACGAGAAGAAGCTCTTCTCGCACATGGCCGAGGTCTACGCGGGATTTTCGGAGTACACCGACGCGCAGGTCGGTCGCGTCATCGACTACCTCGAGCAGACCCAGCAGCTCGACAACACGATCGTCTTCTACTGCGCGGACAACGGAGCGTCCGGTGAGGGCAGCCCGAGCGGCTCCGTGAACGAGAACAAGTTCTTCAACGGCTATCCCGACGAGATGTCGGAGAACATGAAGCTCATGGATCGCCTCGGCTCGGCCGACACCTACAACCACTATCCGACCGGATGGGCCGTCGCCTTCTCCACCCCGTTTCAGATGTTCAAGCGCTACTCCAACTTCTCGGGAGGGACCTGCGATCCGCTCGTGATCTCGTGGCCCAAGGGGATCAAGGCGCACGGCGAGATCCGGAATCAGTACCACCACTCGACGGATATCGTGCCCACCGTCCTCGAGGTCTGCGGGCTCGAGATGCCGAAGACCTATCACGGCGTGGAGCAGTACCCGCTATCGGGCGTCTCCATGCGCTACAGCTTCGACGCGCCGCCGAACGGTCCGACGCAGAAGCACGTCCAGTACTACACCATGCTCGGCACGCGAGCGATCTGGGCGGACGGCTGGAAGGCTGTCGCCGTGCACGCTCCCCTCACCGGGAAGGGGCACTTCGACCAGGATGCCTGGGAGCTCTATCACACCGACGTCGACCGGTCCGAATCGAAGGACCTCGCCAAGGAGAATCCCGGGAAGCTCAAGGAGCTGATCAAGGTCTGGTTCGACGAGGCGGACAAGAACAAGGTCCTGCCGCTCGACGACCGGACGACCGTCGAGCAGCTGAACACCGAGCGCCCGGCCACGGAGCCGCCTCGCGAGCGATACCTCTACTATCCGGGGACCTCGCCGGTGCCGGAAGGTGTGGCGGTCAACGTGCGCGGCCGCTCCTACAAGATCCTGTCCGACGTCGCGCTCACGGACGCGAACGCGTCCGGGGTCATCTTCGCCCACGGCTCACGGTTCGGAGGGCACTCGCTCTTCATCAAGGATCACCGGCTCCACTACGTGTACAACTTCCTCGGTATCAAGCCGGAGCAGGACTTCGCCTCCCCGCCGCTAAAGCCCGGGAAGTACACGTTCGGGATGGAGTTCACGCGGGAGAAGACCGGGGAGCACGGCGAGGCGGTCGGGACGATGAAGCTCTACGTCAACGACAAGGTGGTCGCCCAGGGACCCATGCGCACGCAGGCGGGCAAGTTCACCCTCTCGGGCGACGGCCTGTGTGTGGGCTTCGACAGCGGGGACGCGGTGAGCCAGCAGTACAAGACGCCCGGCGCGTTCCACGGCGGTACGATCCAGTTCGTGGGAGTCACCGTCGAGAAGGCTCAGTACACGGACCTCGCCGCGGAGGCACAGAGGGCCATGATGGCGCAGTAAGCGAAGCGGCCGGCGAGAAAACGAAGAGGGCTCCCGGGCGAATTCGGGAGCCCTCTTCTTGTTCACGACCGGACCGGGCTGGCCGCTACGGCGCCGCGACCTTTCTCGGCCGTCCCCATTCGGTGTCCGCGGCGTCGCCGCCGCTGGGCTTCGGGGTCCAGAGCGCCTCGGACTCCACCGTGCCGCCCTTCCGTCTCCAGAAGTCCTCCATCCATGGCCCCAGGTAGAACGAGATCGCCGTCAGCACGAAACCGGCGAGGATGTCGACCACCCAGTGGTGGCGCAGATAGACGGTGCCGAGGATGAGGCCGATGCCGAACGGGAGCTGGACCCAGAAGAACCAGCGCAGGTGCTTCCAGGCGAGAAGGAGCGCGAGGAGCGCCACGGCGCAATGGAGCGACGGGAACGCGCCGAAGGAGGTCAACGGGACCGCGGAGACGGCGGAGCGCGTGTAGTCGAGCGTGGGATCGCCGTGCAAGTCGATCGAATACATCTGCGAGATGGCG
>DATJGP010000064.1:0-4529 GCA_035494915.1 Candidatus Eiseniibacteriota bacterium
CCTCGGCGGGAACGGCCTCGTTGTGCGATCTGGCACTGTGCCCGCGCAGGAAGAACGCGAGCGGGATGGCCACGGCGAAGGAGACCGCGACCAGCAGGAACACGTGGTTGTAGGCCATCACGGTGGCCTGGGCGAGCACCGTCTGGTCGAGCACGGCGAGAGCGCGGCGGGCGGCTTCGAGCGAATCCACGGATGCGGACCGGAACCCCGCCGTCGCGCCCGCGAGCCACTCGCGCGTCGCCTCGCTGTACGGATGGACCTGGGCCGCGAGGATGTCGTGATAGCGCGACGTGCCGGTCGAGATCTGGGTCGCGGCCATCGCGATGCCCACGCTTCCGAACACCTGGCGCACCACGTTGTAGAGTCCCGCACCCGCCGTGACCCTCTCGCGAGGCAGATTCGTGAGCGCGGCCGTGCTCAGCGCGACGAAGATGAGCCCGAAGCCGACTCCCTGCCAGATCTGGGGAATGAGGATCGCGCCGGCGCTCGTGTCCAGGGAGAGATGGGTGAACTGGTAGAACGAATAGGCGCTGACCGCGAGCCCCGTGGCGACGAGGACGCGTGGACCAAGCCGGTTGTACAGAAATCCGCTGAGCGGCATGACCACCGCCATCGTGATGCTGCGCGGCGCGAGCGCGAGACCGGACTCCATGGCCGAGTAGCCGAGGAGGCGCTGCAGGAAGAGCGGCAGGATGAAGAGGCTCCCGTAGAGTCCCATTCCGAGAATGCCGCCGAGGAACGTCGCCGAGCTGAACGGCACATTCTTGAGAAGCCTGAGGTCCACGGCCGGACGATCGGTCCGAAGCTCCCGCCACACGAAGAGAACGAGTCCGATGGCCGCGGCCGAGGCGAGTCCCGAGATCCACGTCGACGCGAACCAGTCCTTTTCGGCCCCCTGTTCGAGCACGAGCTGGAGCGAGCCCAATCCTACCGTCATGAACGCGAGCCCTGGCCAGTCGATGGCGCCTTTACCCCGCGCGAGATAGGGCGGGTCTTGGACGAATCGTCCGACCAGGAGCACGCACAGGATTCCGATCGGTACGTTGATGAAGAAGATCCAGGGCCAGGAATAGGTGTCGGTGAGGTATCCGCCCAGGGTCGGCCCGATGGCCGGGGCGACCACGACACCCATGCCGTAGATGCCCATGGCGAGGCCCTGCTCCTCGGGCGGGAAGGTCTCCCGGAGAATGGCTTGCGAGACCGTCATGAGAACGCCGCCTCCGATCCCCTGAAGGATGCGAAACACGACCATCAACGGAAGCGATCGCGCCAGGCCGCAGAGCATGGACGCGCCGGTGAAGAGGACGATGTTCGCGATGTAGAAGTTCTTCCGCCCGAATCGCTCGGAGAGGAGCGCGATGATGGGCATGATCACGACGTTCGCGAGCATGTAGCCCGCGATGACCCAGGTGATCTCGGTGGTGGACGCGCCGAGGCTCCCGCTCATGTCGGGGAGCGCGACGTTCACGATGCTCGCGTCCAGCACCGCCATGATGGTCCCGGTGAGCACGCTCACCGTGATGAGCCAGCGGTGGGACGACGAGGGGGGGCTCACCCCTGGGTGCGGACCGAGACGTGCACGCTCATGCCGGGGCGGAGGAGGTGCGCGGGATCTTGCGGCTCGTCGATCGCGATCTTCACGGGGACGCGCTGGACCACCTTCACGAAGTTGCCCGTGGCGTTCTCGGGAGGCAGGAGCGAGAACGTGGCGCCGGTCGCCGGACTCAGGCTCTCGACGTGTCCTCGGAACTCGACCCCGTGGTACGTGTCGGCGTGAAGGATCGCGGACTCGCCCGGCTTCATGTCGTCGATCTGGGTCTCCTTGAAGTTCGCGATGACCCAAACGCTGTCGAGGGGGACGACCGCGAGGAGTGCCTGGCCCGGCTGGACGAGCTGCCCGACCTCGACCGACTTCTTCGAGACGATGCCGTCGTGGGGAGCGACGATGCGCGCGTACGACGCCATGAGCGCCGCCTGGTCGCGCTCCGCGAGCGCGGCGGCGACCTTGGCGTTCGATCCGCGAGCTCCGGCTCGAGCGGCCTCGGTGCGGCTCTGCGCCGCCCGCAGCGCCGCGGCAGCGGCGCGGGCCGCCGCTTCGTCGTTCTCGACGTCCTGCTCCGCGATGGCGTTCTGCGCGAGCAGCTCACGCGAACGCGCCGCGCGATTCGCGGTGCGTTCGGCCTCGGCGCGAGCCTGCGCCACCGTGGCGCGCGCGGCGGCGACATCCGCCGCTGCCTCGCCGCTCGGACCCGTGGATGTCTGGGCGAGCGCGAGATCCGCTTCGGCTTGACGAAGCCTCGCGACCAGGTCGCGATCGTCGAGCTGGACGAGCACGTCGCCCGCGTGGACTCGTTGGTTCTCCGAGACCAGCACGGTGCGGATGTAGCCGCTCGCGCGCGAGAGAACAGGGATGATGTGCCCCACCACCTGCGCGTCGTCGGTGCCCTCGCGGGTGCGCGAGGAGAGCCAGAAGCGGGCGCCGAGCGCGACGAGAGCGATCGCGACGACACCGCCGATGACGCCGAAAAGGCGCTTCCGCCCCACGCGTCGTCGCGGGGCCGGAGGCGCCTCCTCGAGACGGGGCGCTTCTTTCAGAGGCTCAGGGCGCACCGCTGCATCCACCTTCATACAAATAGGTTAGAAGCATAATGGGTGCCCCGGATTCACCCGTCGTGCGGGGGCCGGAACATGGTGCGGCATCGAAGGTTCGCACCTCGAAGCGGCCCCGCAGTCACTTGTAGCGTGGTCGATGACCGGTCTACATTCATTGTCGACAAGACGCAGCGCCGCTCGTCCCAGCCACACCCGGGAGGGATCGATCGACTTTCGCAAGGTGATCGTCGCGCTCTGGTTCCTTTCGCGGCTGACTCGGGCGGGCACTTGACCTGGATCGTCGGCTTCGCCGGCCTGGTGCTCGTCTCGATCATCCTCTGGGACGCGTACGAGACGATCCTCCTGCCGCGACGACTGCCGGGAGACATCCGTCTTTCCAGACTCGTCTTGCGCACGCTCTGGCTGACGTGGCGGGCGCTGAGTCGCAGGTTCCGCGCGGCCAAGAGCCGCGAGCTCTTCCTCAGCTACTTCGCGCAGCTCTCCTTGATCCTCCTCCTCGGTGTGTGGGCGGCAGGACTCGTGACGGGGTTTGCCGCGCTGCAGTGGGCCATCGGCTCCCATCTCCGGGCCCAAACCGGGATCGAGGGCTTTCCCGCCGACCTCTACATGAGCGGCACCACCTTCTTCACCCTGGGTCTGGGCGACGTCGTTCCCATGAGCGCGCCCGCGCGCATCCTCATTGTGATCGAGGCAGGGCTCGGCTTTGGATTTCTCGCCATGGTGATCTCGTACGTTCCCGTTCTGTATCAGCAGTTCGCGCGGCGCGAGGCTCGCATCACCATGCTCGACGAGTGGGCCGGCTCGCCCCCCGCGGCGGCTCTCATCCTGCGACGCGCGTTCGAGAGCCGGGACCCGAACGGCGCTCTGGACCAGCTGTTCCACGACTGGGAGCAGGCCTCGGCGGAGATCCTCGAGAGCCACCTGTCCTATCCGACGCTGGCCTTGTTCCGGTCCCAGCACGACAATCAATCCTGGCTGGGTTCCGTGAGCGCCGTGCTGGACGCTTGCGCCCTCACGGCAACGACGGTGCGGGGCATCGATCCGTTCCAGGCCCGGCTCACCTTCGCGATCGGGCGTCACACGCTGGTGGACGTCTCCCAGGTGTTCCGTCTCAAGCCTCGCGACGGAGACAGGTCACGGTGCAGCCCGGAACGCTTCCACGAGATGCGTGCGTGGCTCGGATCGGCTGGCGTGCCTCTTCTCGAGGAGCCGGACGCCTATCACCGGTTCCTCGAGCTGCGACAGCTCTACACGCCATACCTCGAGGCTCTCTCGGAATATCTGGCGATGCCGCTGCCAGGCTGGCTGCCGCGCGCCAAGGAGAAGTACAACTGGCAGAGCACCGAAGCGGCCACGCACGACCAGTAGGGGAGATCAGCATGAACGATGCAGCCTGGCCCAAAGGCATTCACGCGATCACTCTGTTCGTGGAGGACCTCGCGGCGGCGAAGCGTTTCTACCGCGAGGTGTTTGGACTTCCGGTGGTGTTCGAGACGGACGACTCGGCGGTCTTCCGGTTCGGCGCCACGCTCGTCAACCTGCTCGAGACCTCCAAGGCCTCGGAGCTCGTTGGGCTGGCCTCTGTGGGGCTGAAGGACGCGGGCGTGCGGTTCCAATTCACGATCGAGGTTGCGGACGTGGACGCTATGTGTGAGGAGCTGAAGCGGCGAGGCGTCGAGCTCCTGAACGGCCCCATGGACCGCCCCTGGGGCATCCGCACCGCCAGCTTCCGGGATCCGGGGGGACACATCTGGGAGATCGCGCACTGAGCCGCGATCGTATAGGGTTCGCCGAATGAGCGGTGGCGAACCGGTCGTCTTCATACACGGCCTCTATCAGGCCATGGCCCCTCTGGCCGACATTCCCTTTCCGTCGCCGAGGAAGCGCATCCTGCTCGACCTTCCAGGCTACGGCGC
>DATJGP010000065.1:0-2528 GCA_035494915.1 Candidatus Eiseniibacteriota bacterium
GAGCAGTTCCATGACGTAGTAGAAGGCGCCGTCATCAGCCATCCCGAAGTCGAAGAGCTCCACGGTATGGGGTGAGCGGAGCTGGGCGATCACCTGCGCTTCACGCTCGAAACGGCGAATTGCCTCGTCCGACGCTCCGGCCCGCCCATTCCAGTCGACCGAGGGTCGAATGAGCTTGATCGCGGCGGGCCTCGCCAGCATGCGATGGCGGGCTCGCCAGACCTCCCCCATCCCACCTTCTCCGAGCTTCTCCTCCAGCCTGTAGCTCCCCAGGTCGCGTGCGCGCTTGACTTCGGTGCCCAGGTGATAGACGACACGGGCACCGACATAGGCCATGCACACCACGAGGAGATAGGGAAACACGAGCCCGAAGAAGAACTCCATCGGAACCAACGTGAGCGAGACAACGCCGGACGCGATCATGAGCCCGATGACGACCGGGACCGAGCTCACCGACACAAGCGCCGCCAACATCGCCCTGCGCGGGGCGGTTGGCACGACGACGGTGAACAGCACGACCCATACGGCGACCCACGAGAGTCCCAAGTAGCCGCGATGAATCTCGAGCTGTTGCGGATCGCCAAACTCGGCCGCGACGATGCCGTAGCTGCTGACGATTTCGAATGCGAGGCCGATGGTCATTACGACGGGAAGCTGTAGCCGGCCGCTTCCAATCACGACCGCGACGAGCAAGGCCCCTGCGATCGCGATCACCGCAGGACCCCACTGCATGAAACTCCCGAGGAATCGCGCCCTTTCAGTCGGAATTACCAGCGCGGGGAGGATCCCGGCCATGAAGAAGACGAACGCGTACAGCAACGCGAGGACGCGGAGACGTCCAGCAGACTGACTGATCAGATCGACCGGGAGGCCCGACGACATCGCGCGCGCGGTCGTCGGATCACGCGCGTCGGGTCGCATGAGAGTCACCTGCTCGCGCATTCCGGCTCCGGAGGGTAGCGTCGTAATATGACATGGCATCGGACAATCGCCGTCATTCCAGCGCGTGCGTGGATGAAACGTGCGTCGGCTGGTCTCCTCTGCCTCGGAAATGCGTGCCAATTCGCGCCCGCACCGCCGCGCCTTCCCGAGCCCGTGCCCGCGGTTGCCGCCCCGCTTCGAGCACTGGTGGTCGAGGCAGCGGCGCCGTTTTCCCCGAGCATCGTTAGGTTCGCGCCGGACTCCGCGGCTCGTCTCGCGACGTTGGCTCGCGACTCCGTGTCCGTGCGGCTCGCGCCCGGACTGGGGCTCGACCCGTGGGCTCCTGAGGGGCTCGTCGCGGATCCCATCGGCATCGCGTTCGATGAAACCGGGCGGATGTTCGTGACCAGCACCGCTCGCACCGGCCGGGATGAGGTCGATATCCGGGCGCATTCCGACTGGATGGTTCCGTCCATCACCTTCAAGGATATCGAGGACAAGCGCGCGTTCTACACGCGTGTGCTGGCGCCCGAGAACAGCGCGCGGAATCAGTGGTTGAAGGACTGGAACGGGGACGGATCGAGCGATTGGCGCGACCTGACGTTCCACAAGGAACGGCTCTATCGGCTCGAGGACACGAACGGCGATGGCATCGCGGACTTCTCTCAGAAAATTCTGGAAGACTTCAACGACCTCGTCTCGGACGTCGCGCATGGCGTCCTCGCATACGGGAACGATCTGTACCTGACCGTGTCGCCGGACATCTGGCGGCTTCGAGAGACCAACGGAGACGGTGTGGTCGACACGAAGGAGTCGCTGGCGCACGGATCCGGCGTGCACATCGGCTTCGGCGGGCACGGGCTCTCGGGCCCGATCATCGGTCCCGACGGACGTCTCTACTGGAAGCAGGGCGACCTGGGGATCAACATCACGACCCGTGAAGGCCGGCATCTCGCCAATGCGAACAGCGGTGTGATTCTCCGCGCCAACCCTGACGGCAGCGAGGCCGAGATCTTCGCGAGCGGGCTGCGCAACCCGGAGGAGTTCGCGTTCGACGAGTACGGCAATCTGATCTCCCCGGACAACGACGGTGACCATCCCGGAGAAGTCGAGCGACTCCTGTACATCGTCGACGGGATGGACAGTGGGTGGCGCATCAACTGGCAGTTCGGCAAGTACGTGGATCCGGACAACAACACGTACAAGGTCTGGATGGATGAGAACATGTTCAAGCCGCGCTGGGCCGGACAGGCGGCGTACATCACTCCACCCATCGCGTCATGGCATGCGGGCCCCGCCGGCTTCGACTACAACCCGGGCACCGCGCTCGATGACGCATGGCGTGGATACTTCTTCGGCTCCGTCTTCACCGGCACTCCGTCAGGCTCGAGCATCCAGGGCTTCACGCTCGCGCCGCAGGGCGCTGGCTTCCGCCTCGCCGACGACAAGACGGTAATGAAGGGCCTCCAGATCACAGGCTTGAAGTTCGGCCCCGACGGCGCGCTCTACGCCGCGGATTGGATCGAAGGTTGGGATCCCAAGGAGAAGGGCCGCATCTGGAAGATCGACCTCGCCGGCAACGCCAACTCGGCCGCGCGCGCGGAGAC
>DATJGP010000066.1:0-7559 GCA_035494915.1 Candidatus Eiseniibacteriota bacterium
CGCGCGCCTCCGCACGCTCTGCCACGGCGCGGGAGCGCTCTGGATCGCGGACGAGGTGCTGACCGGCTTCGGCCGCACCGGCGACCTCTTCGCGTGGAAGCGCCTCGCGCGCCGCCCCGGCGCCGCGGGTGGTGCGCCGGACGCCGATGCGGTCCCCGATCTCGTCGTGTTCGGCAAGGGGGCGGGCGCGGGCTACGCGCCGCTCGCCGGAGTGCTCGTGGCCGAGCGCGTCGTGCGCGACCTTGGACCGGATGGCTTCGCGCACCAGCAGACGTATGGAGGGAATCCCATCGCCGCCGCGGTCGGAAGGGGGGTCCTCCGCGCGCTCTTCGACGAGGGCGTGATGGCGGGCGTGCTCGAGCACGAGCCCTCGCTCGAGGCGCGGATGCGCTCCCTCGAAGGCGAGGCGGGCGTGTTCGACGTGCGAGGAGTCGGCTATTTATGGGGCGTGGAGCTGGCGCAGGATTCCACGGGGACGCCGTTCGCGCGGGAGAAGGCCGTGTCCGGTCGCGTCCGGGAAGCGTGCCGCGAGCGCGGGGTTCTCGTCCATGCATCGCACGGATGCGCCGGCGACGACCGGGGCGATCTCGTCCTCGTCGCGCCGCCTCTGGTGAGCGACGAGGCCGCGCTCACGGAGATGGTGGAGGCGCTGCGCGCCGCGCTTCGCGGCGTGGTCGCGACGGTGGAAGCCTAGCTCAGCCTTTGCCCGGGCGGTACGTGATCACCTGGACCCGCTCCAGCGTGACGAGGCCGTCGGCGACCATCTCGTCCAGCACCGGCAGGAACGCCTCGATCTTCTCCGCGCGATCCACGATCTCGATCACGATCGGAAGGTCCTCGCTCAACCGCAGCACCTTCGCCGTGTGGAGGTGGCTCTTCGCGCCGAAGCCCATGAGCCCGCGGAGCACCGTCGCCCCGGCGAGCCCCGACTCGCGCGCGCGGAGGACGATCGCCTCGTAGAGCGAGCGCCCGTGCCAGCGGTCGGCCTCGCCGATGAAGATACGGAGCAGCTGTCCTTCGCCTTCCAGCTTCATGACGCGATCCTCATCGCCGCGGCGTGTCCGCCCCAGACCGCGATCAGCCCGAGCACCGCGTGGAGCGTCAGGTTGAGCGCCCCGCGCCCCACGTCGCCGGCGCGCGCCAGCTCGAACGTCTCGTACGCGAGCGCGGAGAACGTGGTGAACCCGCCGCAGAAGCCCACCATGAGCGCGCTCCGCCAGAGCGGCGACGCGCCCGTGCGCTCCAGCGTCCACGTCGCGATGAAGCCAACCGCGAAGCACCCCAGCACGTTGACCGCCAGGGTGCCGTATGGGAACGTTCCGTGAGAGGCGCGCTGCACGAAGCCCTGAAGCCCGTAGCGCGCGAGGGTGCCGACCAAGCCGAGCACGCCGATGAGGAGCGTCTGGAGCATGCGGGTACTATGGACCGGAGGATCGAGCGACCGCAAGGCGGCCGAACGTCGCGCGGGCACGGTCCGCAACCTGTGGCCTCTCGCGGCTCTCGCGGTGGTGGCGGGATGCTCGTACATGTCGGACGTCAAGACGAGCGCTCCCAGCCTGAGCGCCGACGCGCTGCGGTCGGAGAAGATCGCCGTGGTGGGCGTGGTCCAGGTCGACGAGATACCCGACGTGCGCCCGCCTTTGATCGCGGCTCTCGAGCGCGTGCTCCACGCGACGCGGCCCGACCTCACCATCGTGCCCGCCGCGCGAGTGACGCCGGCGCTCGACGACTCGACGGAGCGATTTCTGCTCCTCGGCTACCAGATGCACGGGGCCGCGGATCCGGCGTGGCTCGGGCGCGCGAAGCCCGCGATTCGCCCGTTGGCGCGCTACGCGCTCCTCGCTCGGGTGGAAGCGGTGAAGGTGCGGCATTCGGACCGCGTCGACGTGGCGGAGCAGACCGCGGGCACGCCGATTCAAGTGACGGGGCGGGACGTGCGCGTGGGCGTAAACCTCTATGATCTGGATACCATGAAGCTCGTCTTCGCCGGGGAGTACTGGGGATCGAAGGAAGATGCGCGGAGCATGGTCGATCCGGCGCCTCCGGAGCCGGAGGACAGTCTGGGAATCGTGGGTGTGAACGACACGACCAGCTACGGCGTCTACAAGAAGGCCGCCCCCGTCGCGCTGGCCGCGGAGCCGGCGTTCGTGGAGTTCGCGCGAACGCTCCCGGGTGGGGACACGGCCGCGAGCGCGGGAGGAACGGCACGGTGAGGCATTGGAGCAGCGCCATGCGCCGCGCGCTCGTTCCCGCGGGGCTCGCGGCCGCGCTCGCGGGATGCGGCGGCGGCAGCCATCCCCGCCCCGAGCCAGCGCCCGTAGGCGCCGTGTCGCTGCGGATCCCCGGCTCGGAGCTGCGCCAGGGCGGGATCGCGATCATGGGCGTGGTCGAGGTGGGCGAGGTGGACCAGGTGCGCCCGCCGCTCGTCGCCGCGCTGGACAGCGTGCTCGGCGCGAAGCGCCCCGAGATTCCGCGATTCACGCAGCGCCAGGTGCGCGCCGCGGTGGACGACTCGACCGCGCGCTTCCTCCTCCTCGGCTACCAGCTCCACGGGCGCGTGGAGGATGCGTGGCTCGCCCGCGCCGCCGATTCGCTCCGCGACATGGCGCGATTCGGGATCCTCGCGCGCGTGGTGCGCACGCGCGTCCGCCACGACGACGCGGAGATCCCGGTGCGCCCTGGCTCCAAGGAGACGCGCACGGTTCGCGCGGCGGAGCTCGACGCCCACGTGCAGGTGCACGTCTACGACCTCCGCGCGCGAACGCTTCGCGCGACCGGCGAGTTCCTGGGGATCGGCGAGCACCGCGCGCGCCCCGACAGCGTCCCCGAGCTTCCGCAGATCCGGACCTGGGTGGAGCCGGAGCAGCGAACGCAATCGATGGTCCCGCCCCCCGGCGGGTACTTCGAGATGGACCCGCCGCCGCTCTGGGTGGCCGTCGGACCCGCGTTCGCGGCCGCGATCGACTCCCTCTTCGGCCCCCCGGACACGACGGGAGCCCGGCCCGACTCCACGCGGCGGTCGGCCCGCTAGCTCTCCCGAACCGCGACGCGGGCCGCGCGGCGCGCTTGGCGCCGCTCCGCCCAGGGCTTCCAGAGGATCGTGACCGCCACTCCGAACAGGATGACGGCCGCGCCCAGGACCTCGCGCGCGGACATGCCCTCCGCGAAGAAGGCCACCGCGAAGATCGCGGCGAAGATGGGCTCCGTGGCGAAGATCACCGAGGCCCGCACGGGAGACACGCGCGGGAGGGCCCAAGCCTGGAGCGCGATCACCACCGCGGTCGCGACCACGGAGAGGTAGGCCAGCATCGTCCAGGGAATCTGGGACCACGGCGTGTGAAAGCCGCCGCGTCCGATGACGATCGCCCATCCCACGATGGCTCCGACCGCCATCTGGATCACGCTCAACGCGACGGGATCCACCTTCTTCCCGGCCACGTTCGTGAGCGCGATCTGGATTCCGAACGAGAAAGCGCAAGCGAGCGTCCAGAGATCGCCGGAACGGAGCGAGAAGCCGGCGTCCGCCGAGAAGAGCGTGAGGCCGAGGAATCCGATCGCCACGCCGAGGAGCTCGCCGGCCTTGGGAGACTCGCCAGCCAGCGGGATCGCCAGGAAGGGCGTGAAGAGGATGTACGTGCTCGTGAGGAACCCGGAGCGCGCCGCCGTGATCGTGGCGAGCCCGATCATCTGCGTCAGGTAGCCCGAGGCGAGAAAGATTCCGATCGTGCCGCCGCTCTGGAGCGCGGCCCTCCGGAGCGGGAACACGCGGCGCGGGAACACCGCGAGGAGGACGACGGTCGCCATCGTGAACCGGAGCGCCATGAGCTCCGCGGGGTGGATCGTGCGGAGCGAATCGCGGAGGAGCGAGAACGTCGTCCCCCAGATCGCGCAGACGAGGAGGAGAACGAGGTCGGCGGAGCTCACGCCGTCTTGCGGCGCCGGCCGTTCGTGGTCGCGGGCTTGGGGTGGATCCCTTTGATGGAGAAGGCGAGGCTCTCGAGCTCGATGGACAGGTTCACGGTGCGGAGCGCCACGGTCGGCGGCACCTGGATGCGGCGGTGCGCGAAGTTGAGGATCCCGTGCATTCCGGCCGCGACGAGGCGGTCGGCGACCGCCTGCGCGGCGCGCGCGGGCACGGCGATCACGCCGATCTCGAGCCCAAGCCGTCCGGCCTCGGTCTCGAGCGCGTCGATATGGTGGATGGCAAGGTCGCGCCACTTCTGACCGACCCGCTCGGCGCTCATGTCGAAGACGCCGACGATGTCGAATCCCTGGCGGCGGAATTCCTTGTAGGAGTAGAGCGCGGAGCCGAGGTTCCCCGCTCCGACGAGCGCCACCTTCCAGCGGCGGTTCAGCCCGAGGATGAGCTTTATCTCGCGGCGCAGGCGCGGCACGTTGTAGCCGAGGCCGCGCTTCCCGAAGTTGCCGAAGTAGGAGAGGTCCTTCCGGACCTGCGCGGAGGTGACGCCGCTCTGGTGAGCGAGCCCCTGGGACGAGATGGTGCGGTGTCCCTCGGTCTCCAGCTCCTCGAGGACCCGGTAGTACCCGGACAGGCGCCGGATGGTCGACGTGGGAATCCGAGGATCCAACTACGCCTCTCCGTCTTCCTCCGACTCCTCGACGCGCGCGACGTCGATGAGCTGGTCCCCGGCCTCGAGCCCGATGAGCCGGACCCCTTGCGTGTTCCGCCCGATCTCGGAGATGCCCGACACCTGCATGCGGATGACGATCCCGCCGCGTGTGATGAGCATGACCTCATCGTCCGGAACCACCTCGAGCGCCGCGACGACGCTGCCGTTCCGCTCGGTCGTCTGGATGGAGATGATCCCCTTCCCGCCGCGCCCCGTGATGCGGTACTCGGAGATGGGCGAGCGCTTGCCGTATCCATGCTCGGTCGCGACCAGGATGGTCGCCTCGCCCCGGACCGCGATGACGCCGACCACCGCGTCATTCTCTTCCAGCGTCACGCCGCGCACGCCGTACGCCGTGCGTCCCATGGGACGGACGTCGGTTTCCTTGAAGCGGATGGCCTTGCCGTTCCGCTTGGAGAGGATGATGTCCTGCGTGCCGTCCGTGACCACCGCGTCGATGAGGGCGTCCTCGGGCTCGACGCCGATCGCCACGATGCCGCCGCGGCGCGGATTCGAGAAGGCCGAGAGCGGCGTCTTCTTCACGGTGCCGCCGCGGGTGCAGAGGAAGATGTAGCGGTCTTCCTGGAATCCCTTCACCGGCACGACCGCGGCCACGCGCTCGGTCTGGGACATCTCGACCACGTTGACGATGGCCTTCCCCTTCGCCGTCCGGCCCCCTTGCGGGATCTCGTGGACCTTGAGCCAGTAGACGCGCCCCCGGTCGGTGTACACGAGGATGTAGCTGTGGGTGGACGCGATGAAGAGGTGCTCGATGAAGTCCTCCTCGCGCGTGCCCGCCCCGGTGATGCCGCGTCCGCCGCGCCGCTGGCTGCGATACGTGGTGACCGGGAGCCGCTTGATGTAGCCCGCGTGCGAGATCGTGATCACCATGTCCTCCTCGGCGATCAGATCCTCGATCTCGAACTCGCCCGAGGCGGCCACGATCTCCGTCCGGCGCTCGTCACCGAAGCGCTCCTTGATCTCGGCCAGGTCGTCCCGAATGATCTGGAGCACCTTCGCCGGCGACTCGAGAATGGCGCGGAGCCGGTCGATGAGCTGGATCACCTCGAGGTACTCGTCCTCGATCTTCTTCCGCTCGAGCCCCGTGAGCCGCGACAGGCGCATCTCGAGGATGGCGTTCGACTGGATCTCGCTCAGTCCGAATCGCGCCATGAGCCCGTCGCGCGCGGTCTCGACGTTGGCCGAGGCCCGGATCAACGCCACGATCTCGTCGATGTGGTCGAGGGCGATCTTGAAGCCCTCGAGGATGTGCGCGCGCCGCTCCGCTTCCGCGAGGTCGAACCGGGTCCGCCGCACCACCACTTCCTGGCGGTGCGCGATGTAGTGCTGGATCATCTCCTTCAGCGTGAGCGTCATCGGCCGGTTGCCGACGAGCGCGAGCTGGTTCGAGCCGAAGGTCGTCTGCATCTGCGTGTGCTTGAAGAGCTGGTTCAGGATCACCTTGGGCTGCGCGTCCCGCTTCAGCTCGATCACGATCCGCATGCCGTCGCGGTCCGACTCGTCGCGGAGGTCGGAGATGCCGTCCAGCACGCCGTCCTTCACGAGATCGGCGATCTTCTCGAGGAGCGCCGCCTTGCTCACCATGTACGGGATCTCGGTGACGATGATCGCCTGGCGATCCTTCTTCATCTCCTCGATCGTGGCCTGCGAGCGCACCGTGATGTGCCCGCGCCCGGTCGTGTAGGAGTCGACGATCCCCTGGCGGCCGTAGATCACGCCGCCGGTCGGGAAGTCCGGCCCCTGCACGATGCGCAGAAGATCCTCGATCGGGCACTCCGGGTTGTCGATCACGTGATGGATGGCGTCCACGATCTCGCGCAGGTTGTGCGGCGGGATGTTGGTGGCCATGCCGACCGCGATCCCGGACGAGCCGTTGACGAGGAGGTTCGGCACCGCCGCCGGCAGCACCACCGGCTCCTCGCGCGACTCGTCGTAGTTCGGCCGCATGTCGACCGTGTCCTTCTCCATGTCGCGCAGCATCTCTTCGGCGAACTCGGTGAGCCTGGCCTCGGTGTATCGCTCGGCCGCCGGAGCGTCGCCGTCGACGGAGCCGAAGTTGCCCTGGCCGTCGACAAGGGGGTAGCGCATGGAGAAGGACTGGGCGAGGCGGACCATGGTCTCGTACACCGCCACGGTCCCGTGCGGATGGTAGTTGCCGGTGACGTCTCCGGTGATCTTCGCGGACTTACGGAAAGGACGGTCGTGGAAGAGGTTCAGCTCCCGCATCGCGACCAGCACGCGACGGTGGACCGGCTTCAGCCCGTCGCGCACGTCCGGCAAGGCGCGCGACACGATGACCGACATCGAATAGTCGATGTACGAATTCCGCATCTCGTCTTCGACGTAGATCGGTACGACCTTGTCACGCGTCGCCATGCGGCGGGGTTCCTTTCCCTGGTTCCTTGAGGACTAGACGTCCAGGTTCTTGACGCTGTCCGCGAATTCTTCGATGAACTTCCGGCGCGGCTCGACCTGATCTCCCATCAAGATCGTGAACATGCGGTCGGCCTCGACCAGGTCGTCGAGCGTCACCTTGAGGACGCTCCGGGCCTCGGGGTCCATGGTGGTGGACCAGAGCTGGTCGGGGTTCATCTCGCCGAGCCCCTTGTAGCGCTGGAGATGGACTCCCTTGCGGCCGATGTCCTCGAGCGCCGCGTCGCGCTCCGCGTCGTTGTAGGCGTAGCGGATGTCCTTCCCCTTGGCCACACGGTAGAGGGGCGGCTGCGCGATGTAGATGTAGCCCCGCTCGATCAGCGGGCGCATGTGGCGGAAGAAGAACGTGAGGAGGAGCGTCCGGATGTGCGCGCCGTCCACGTCCGCGTCGGTCATGATGATGATGCGGTGGTAGCGCGCCTTGTCGGCGTCGAACTCGTTGTCGATGCCGGTGCCGAGCGCGGTGATGATGGT
>DATJGP010000067.1:0-6156 GCA_035494915.1 Candidatus Eiseniibacteriota bacterium
CTCGGCGTCCCGGTGCGCTCCCAGGGCAATGCCTGGATCGTCCGGGGCGGTGCTCTGCGGGAGAGCGATCGCGTGCTGGACGCCAAGAACTCCGGCACCGCGCTTCGTCTGTCCATGGGACTCCTCGCGGCGCAGCCTTTCTTCTCCGTGCTCACGGGGGACGCGTCGCTTCGACGCCGGCCGCTCCATCGCGTGATCGAGCCCCTGCGCGCGCTTGGCGCGGATCTCGCGGCCCGCGACCAGGACCGGCTCGCTCCGGTTGCGATCCGAGGGCAACGCCTTCGCGGCGCGTCCGTGCGGACGCCGGTCGCGAGCGCGCAGGTGAAGAGTGCGCTCCTCCTTGCTGCCATCCAGGCTCACGGCGACTCGTCGATCGAAGAGCCCGGGCCGACGCGAGATCACACCGAGCGCCTTCTTCCAAGATTTGGCGCACCGGTCACAGCGGAGAACGGCCGCATCCTCGTTCGCGGACCAGCGTCGCTCGAGGGGATCGAGGCCCGCGTGCCCGGGGATTTCAGCGCCGCCGCGTTCCTCTGGGCCGCGGCTGCGATCGTTCCACGCTCGGACGTGACGGTGCGCGCCGTCGGGGTGAATCCCACGCGCCGCGCGTTCCTCGATCTTCTGGCGCGCGCGGGAGCGCAGGTCGAGGAAATCGATCCCCGTGACGAATCCGGCGAGCCCGTTGCCGATGTGCGCGTGCGAGCCGGTGCGCTCGCTCCCATCCGCATCGACGCCGAGGACGCACGCGGCATGATCGACGAGCTTCCGCTCGCAGCGGTGCTCGCCGCATTTGCGAAGGGCGAGAGCGTCATCCGAGGCGCCGAGGAGCTTCGCGTGAAAGAGTCGGACCGGATCGCGACCGTCGCGGCGGGACTCCGCGCGATCGGCGTGGAATGCGAGGAGCGTCCGGACGGCTGGGTGATCCAGGGGACCGGGGCACCGCGTGGTGGATCCGTGGTCTCCGAAGGCGATCACCGGATCGCGATGGCCTTCCTCGTCGCGGGACTTCGCGCGAAGGACGGCGTGCGCGTGGAGGGGGTCGAGGCGGCGGCCGTCTCCGACCCCGGCTTCCTCCCGCGCCTGAAGGGGCTCCTCCGGTGAAGCCCTTCGTCGTTGCGATCGACGGTCCCGCGGGGGCGGGGAAGAGCGTCACCGCGAGGGCCGTGGCGCAGCGCCTGGGACTCAACGCCGTCGACTCGGGCGCCATGTACCGCGCCGTCGGATGGTATGCCCTCAAGTCGGACGTTCCCCTCGACTCCGAAACGGCGCTCCTCGGGCTCCTCTCGAACGCGCGGATCGAGGCCGGCCCCCAGGGGCTCACCATCGGGGGCGAGGCCGTCGAGCGCCACATTCGCACCGCGGAGGCCGGCGAGGCCGCCTCGCGGGTCGCCATCCACCCCAAGCTCCGGAAGCACCTCGTGAAGATCCAGCGCTCGCTGGCGAAGGCGCCGGGGCTCGTGATGGAAGGGCGCGACATCGGCACCGTCGTGTTCCCGAAGGCCGACCTCAAGATCTTCCTCACCGCATCGGCGGAAGCTCGTACGGCACGGCGAGTAGCGCAGCTCCGGGAGGCCGGGATGCCGGCCGATCCGGCCGCGATCGAGGCCGCCATCCGGGAGCGCGACCAAAGGGACAGCGGCCGGGAGGTGAGCCCCCTGGCGCCCGCCCCGGACGCCTACCCGCTCGACACGACCGCGCTCACGCTGGAGGAACAGGTGGACCTGGCGGTCCGCTGGGCCGAGCTGGCCCGCCGGGGGCCTGGAAAGCGGACCCTCTTCTACCTCTTCGGGCACCACACGTCGGGGATCTTCTGCCGGACCTTCCTGAAGCTCCGGATCACCGGGATGGAGCACATCCCGGCCAAGGGGCCGGTCATCATCGCCTGCAACCACATCTCCTTCTGGGACCCCCCGATCATGGGCGGCGTGGTCCCGAGGAGGCTCCTCTTCCTCGCCAAGGAGGAGCTCTTCCAGAATAGGTGGTTCGGAGCCCTCATCCGGGGCTATAATTCGATCCCGATCCAGCGAGGGCCTGGGGCCCGCTCCGCGCTTCGGGGCGCCGAGCGGGTGCTGGATGAAGGTGGAGCCGTACTCATCTTTCCGGAGGGGACCCGCAGCAAGACCGGGACGTTCCTGCCGCCGCGCGCCGGAATCGCGCGCCTCGCGGCGAGCGCCCGCGCTCCGGTTCTACCCGCCCGCATCTCGGGATCGAGACAGATCCGCCGATCCATGGCGCGACAGGTCGAAATCAGGCTCGCGTTCGGCAGCATGATCATGCCCCCCGTGGGGCAGATCGGAAGCCGGGCCGACGCCGACGCGTTTGCGCGCCGGGTGATGGATGCTATCGGGGATCTTCCAGGAGGAGCGTACTAGCGTGGAAGTGATCGTCGCGGACAACGCGGGCTTCTGCTTCGGGGTGAAGCGCGCGATCAAGATGGCGAACGAAGCGATCGACAAGGATCCGGCGAGCGTCAAGGCGCTGGGACCCCTCATTCACAACCCGCAGGTCGTGGCGTCGTTCCGGAACCGCGGCCTCGAAGTGGTGAGCGAGCTCGATCAGATGGAGCAGGGCTCGACCATCATCATCCGCTCGCACGGCGTGGGGCCGGAGGTGAAGGCGGGCGCGGAGTCGCTAGGGCTCAAGATCGTCGATACGACCTGCCCCTTCGTGACGAAGGCTCAGCAGTACGCGGCCAAGCTGGTGGACGAGAACTACAAGGTCGTCATGATCGGCGACCAGCATCACCCCGAGGTGATCGGGGTGATCGCGCACACGGGCGGCAAGGCCATCGTCATCGACACGGTGGCGGAAGCCGAGGCGCTCAAGTTCATCCCGCGGATGGGCGTGGTGTTCCAGACCACGCACGCGATCGGACACGTCCAGGAGATCGTGGGCGCGCTCCTCAAGCGCGGGAAGGAAGTGCGCGTGTTCAACACGCTCTGCGGGGCGACCACCTCGATGCAGAAGACCGCGGTGGAGCTGGCCCCGAGCGTCGAGGCGATGGTGATCATCGGCGGACGGCAGAGCGCGAATACCGCGCAGCTCGCGGAGGTTTGCCGCAAGGTGAACCCGCACGTGTATCAGATCGAGTCGGCGGACGAGATCGTCCCCGACTGGTTTGCGGGCATGCGCCAGATCGGCGTGTCCGCGGGGGCGTCCACCCCCGACGAGGTGATCGCCGAAGTCGTCGATCGCCTCACCCAGATCGAGCCCGCGCAAGCGGCGGGCGCCTGACGAACGGCACCACCGGCCCTCGAGGCCGAATTTCATAGAAACAGGGGGAACCCAAACAGATGGTGAGAAGGCATGACGAGGATGTGGACCTGAAGGATGACGCGGCGGACGAAGCCGAGGTCGATTCGAAGCCGCGCAAGCGCCGGCCGACGACGAGGCTGATCCACGAGGACCTCTCCGAGGAGAGCGGACTCGCGGTGGGCACCATGGATGGCGATCCGGACGAGGATGCCGCCAGCTCCATGGGCCAGTGGCTCCAACTCTACGAGGATTCGCTCAAGGACCTCGAGGAAGGGGAGATCGTCCGCGGACGCGTCCTCAAGATCGACGACAAGGAAGTCACGGTCGACGTGGGCTTCAAGTCCGAGGGCGTCATCCCGGTCGAGGAGTTCCCGGATCTCGAGGGTGTGAAGGTCGGTGACGAGATCGAGGTCTTCCTGGAGAAGACCGAGAACCAGGACGGCCTGGTCGTTCTCTCCAAGCAGCGCGCCGACTTCGTGAAGGTGTGGGACCGCGTCAAGACCGCCTCCGACAACGGAGAGCTGGTCGAAGGCAAGCTGGTCCGGAAGATCAAGGGCGGCGTGGTCGTGGATCTCTACGGGGTGGAGGCGTTCCTCCCCGGCTCGCAGATCGCGCTCCGCCAGGTGCAGAACGTGGACTCGCTCATCAGCCAGTCCATGGAGTTCAAGATCATCAAGCTGAACAAGAGGCGCCGGAACATCGTCGTCTCCCGCCGCGCCGTCCTGGAAGAGCACCGCGCCAAGCAGAAGAGCGAGATCATCCAGGAGCTGGCCAAGGATCAGATTCGCGAGGGCGTGGTCAAGAACATCACCGACTTCGGCGCCTTCGTCGACCTGGGCGGAATCGACGGCCTCCTCCACATCACCGACATGTCCTGGGGCCGCGTGAGCCACCCGTCCGAGCTCGTCTCGATCGGCGACAAGGTTCGCGTGAAGGTGCTCTCGTTCGATCCCGAGAAGGAGCGCATCTCCCTCGGCATGAAGCAGCTCACGCCCTACCCGTGGGAAGACGTCGACAAGCGGTACACCGTCACCCAGCGGGTCAAGGGCAAGGTCGTCTCGATCACCGACTACGGCGCTTTCGTGGAGCTGGAGAAGGGCATCGAGGGCCTCATCCACATCTCCGAGATGTCCTGGACGCGCCACGTGCGGCATCCGTCCAAGGTCGTCGCCATCGGCGATCAGATCGAGGCGATGATCCTCAAGATCGACAAGGACAACGAGAAGATCTCGCTCGGCCTGAAGCAGATCGAGCCGGATCCGTGGCTCACGCTCGACGAGCGCTTCCCGATCGGGACGCGCCTCACGGGCAAGGTCCGGAACCTCACCAATTTCGGCGCCTTCGTCGAGATCGAAGAGGGAATCGACGGCCTCGTCCACATCAGCGACATGTCGTGGACGCGCCGCGTGGTCCATCCGAGCGAAGTGCTGAAGAAGGGGGACAAGGTCGAGGTCGTGGTGCTCTCCATCGACAAGGACGCACGGCGCATCTCGCTGGGCCTGAAGCAGGTCAGCGACGATCCGTGGCCGACCCTGGCGGAGCGCTATCTTCCGGACATGATCGTCCGGGGCAAGGTCGTCCGGCTCCTCGACCGCGGCGTCATCGTGGATCTCGAGGACGGGCTCGAGGGCTTCATTCCGCTCTCGCAGCTCGGCATCGAAGGGTTGAAGAAGCCCTCCGACAGCTTCAAGCCGGAGGATACGCTCGACCTCAAGGTGACCCGGGTCGACACCCAGGCGCATCGGATCATCCTGAGCGTGAAGGCGTGGCTGAACGACCAGGACGCGGCGACGCAGGCCGCGTTCGCGGAGAAGTACAAGCCCACGCCGTCCGCGGACAACGAACCGGTCGCAACCGAGGTCGCTAGCGACTCCGACGCGGCTTCGTAGCAGTTCGGTGGTCCGAGGGGATCGCCAAAGACCCGAGGGGTTGAGTTCCGCCCCTCGGGTTTTGTTTTTCACCCTGGGGTGTCGGCTGAATCAGCACGACACGGCGGCCATGCGGGCGCGGCTCGCTGACCAAGGGTGGAACGAGACCGCTGCAGCGGAGGATGCCGATGTCGTGGTGGTGAACACGTGCACGGTCACGGCGCGGGCGGATCAGGAGGCGCGGCAGCTCGTGCGGTCGATTGCGCGTCGTGCTCCTTCGGCACGCATCGTCGTCACCGGCTGCTACGCACAGCGCGCGCCTGGCGAGGTAGCTGCGATTCCCGGCGTTTCGCTCGTGCTTGGTACCGCGGAGAGGGAGCGGATCGAGGAGTTCGTTGAGGCCGGGAGCGTGGAGGGGCAAGGCGCCGCGGCCGGCGCATTGCGTCGCGCTTCGCGCGACGCTCGCGAGGGCCGCGGCGCCTTTCCCCTCCACGCTCCCTCCCTCGACGTACGGCCCGCATCCATCCCACTCCACGTTGGACCGGCTCGGGCTAAACGCTCGTTCGTCACCTCCTCGCCGGTTTCGTTTGGACGCACGCGGGCTCTCCTCAAGGTGCAGGATGGGTGCGACGCGTTTTGCTCGTACTGTGTCGTGCCCTATGTGCGTGGGCGGTCGCGAAGCCTTCCTCTGGACGATGCCGTGGCTCAGGGGGCTCGCCTGGTCGAGGCGGGATTTCACGAGATCGTCGTCACGGGAGCTGATCTCGGTTCGTACGGGAGTGATCTCGGTGCCCCTGGCCTTCTCGCACCCCTTGTCCGGCGGCTGCTCGCGCTGGGGTCCTCGCATCGCGTTCGCATCTCTTCGATCGAGCCGGAGAAGGTGCCGGATGAGCTGGTCGAGATGATCGGGAGCGAGGAGCGGCTTTGTCCGCACCTTCATCTGCCGCTCCAGAGCGGGTCGGATGCGATTCTCGCGACGATGAAGCGGCGGTATCGCGTGCGGGACTATTCGAGCCTTCTCGAGCGCGTGACG
>DATJGP010000068.1:0-4032 GCA_035494915.1 Candidatus Eiseniibacteriota bacterium
GCTCCAGCGCATCCAGCGCATGGTCGCGAAGATCAACCAGGAGGCATCCACGCCGGAGGGAGAGGCCAGCGTCGTTGCGCGCATGTCGAAGGCCTATGCGGTGCATCCCGACACGCTCCAAACGCAGCACGCGAACTGGGGCCTCGGGTACGGCGAGATCTCGATGGTGTACGGCTTCGCGCGCTCGAGCAAGAAGAAGACGACGCCCGACCAGGTGGTCGAGATGCGAAATTCCGGCATGACCTGGGAGTCGATCGGCCAGGAGCTGGGCGTGAAGGTGGACAACGTCTCGACGCGCATGAAGAAGAGCACCAACCCCAAGCCGACGCCGCACAAGTAGACATGGCGTCCCGCCGAAAGCCTGCGCTGAAGAGGACGCGTCCGTCTCCGAAGCGTCCGCTCGCGAAGGGCGTGTCCCACCAGGCCTCCCCGGAGCTCGAGGCGTGCGCGTGCGTGACCGACCTCGAGGGGATCGCGAAGCAGAAGCTCCCGAAGGGCGTGTACGACTACTACGCGGGAGGCGCCGAGGACGAGCAGACCGTGGCGGCCAACCGCGACGCCTATCGCCACGTCTACCTGAGGCCGCGCGCGCTCGTCGGCGTGGCCCGCGTGGACACGGCGACGACCGTGCTCGGCATTCCGGTCTCGCTCCCGGTGCTTCTCGCGCCGGTTGCGTACCAGAGGATGGCGGATCCGCAAGGCGAAGCGGCGACGGCACGCGCCGCCGCGGCCGCGGGCACGGTCATGGTGGTGAGCACGATCGCGACCACGAGCCTCGAGGATGTCGCTGCCGCCGCGCCCGCTGCGCCGCGCTGGTTCCAGCTCTACATGGCGCCCGAGCGCGAGATCTCGGAGCACCTGATCGCCCGCGCGGAAGCCGCGGGATATCGCGCGCTCTGCCTCACGGTCGACACGCCGCTCCTCGGTCGCCGCGAGCGGGATGTCCGGAATCGATTCAACCCTGGGATGGCGCTCGCCAACTTCGAAGGCGACATCGCGTGGATGCCCCGCACGCAGACGGGCTCGGGGTTCGCGGTTGGTGCGAGCCGGCTCCTCGATCCCTCGCTAACGTGGGAGACGGTGCGCTGGATGCGCGACCGTACGAAGCTCCCCATCATCGTGAAGGGAGTCATCGCCGCCGCGGACGTCGAGCCCGCGATCGAGGCCGGCGTCTCCGCGATCGTGGTGTCGAACCACGGAGGCCGCCAGCTCGATGGCTGCGAGCCGACCCTGGCCGCGCTTCCGAACGTGGTCGAGGCGGCGGCGGGGCGCCTCGAAGTCTATGTGGACGGCGGCGTCCGGCGCGGGACCGACGTGGTGAAAGCGCTGGCGCTCGGAGCGCGCGCGGTGCTCGTGGGGCGCCCGATCGTGTGGGGGCTCGCGGCCGGAGGCCACGCCGGAGTGGCCACGGTGCTCGACATGCTGAGAAGCGAGCTCGCGATGGCCATGGCCCTCTGCGGCTGCCCGACGATCGACGCCATCGGGCGCGAGCTGGTCGTGACACGCTTCGCGCCGGAGCCGCTTCAACGCGCTTGACCCCCTCCGGGGTCGAGCGCACGCTTGAGCCATGCGCTCCGAGATTTCCATCCATATCAACGCGCCCCCCGACCTCGTCTACTCGCTCGTCGCCGACCTCGACCGCTGGGATCAGTGGCTCTCCCACTATCGCTACGTCCGGGTGCTCGACCGCACGGACGACGGCGTGCGCGCGGCCATGAGCGCGTGGCGCGGACCGATTCCCGTCTTCTGGCACGCGGTGCAGAAGGCGGAGGCGACGTCCCGCACCATTCGCTTCCGCCACGTGCGAGGGATCACGGCGGGCATGGACGTGCTCTGGACCATCGAGCCCGAGGAGAACGGGACGAGGGCGAAGATCCTCCACGATCTGGATCTCAAGTGGCCCGTGATCGGACCGTGGTTCGCGGACCACGTGATCTCGCGCGGCTTCATCGATCCGATCGCGGGGCGCACCCTCAGGAGCTTCAAGAACATCGCGGAGCTGATTTGAGCGAAGGCTCCCATCCGAGGCGAGCGGTGGTCACGGGCCTCGGCCTGGTGACTCCGATCGGCATCGGCGTGCCCGCCTTCTGGGAGGGCGTGACGACGGGGCGCCAGGGCGTCGGCCCCCTCACCCGCTTCGACGCGTCGGCGCTCCGAACGCGGATCGCGGGCCAGGTGGACGACTTCGATCCCAACGATCACGTCGATGGGAAACACCGGCACCGCCTCGACCGCTTCGCCCACTTCTCCATCGCCGCCACACGCATGGCGCTCGAGGACGCCGGCCTCACCATCGGCACGAACGGCACGCCCAGTGGGATCGCGTCGGATCGCGCCGGCTCGGCCATCGGCTCGGCACTGGGCGGCCTCCCCGGCTCCGAGGCGGACCACGCCGAGTTCCTCGAGCACGGACCGAAGTCCATCCCGCCGAGCCTCGCGCTTCGCGTCTACGCGGGAGCCGGCGTGTGCAACGTCGCGATCGAGTTCGGCGTGCGCGGTCCGGCGTTTGGAAACTCGAACTCCTGCGCGTCGGGCGCGATCGCGATTGGCGAGGCTCTCGGGATGATCCGGAGCGGCGACGTGGATGCCGTGGTCGCCGGCGGCGTCGAGGCGCCGCTCGCGCCGCTCACCTTCGCGGCGTTCACCGTGATCCGCGCCATGTCCACCGCGAACGAGGTGCCCGGAGAGGCCTCGCGTCCGTTCGATGCGCGGCGTGACGGCTTCGTGATGGCGGAGGCGGGGGCGATCCTGATCCTCGAGGAGATGGGACACGCCGTGCGGCGCGGTGCGCGGATCTACGCCGAGCTGCGCGGATTCGCGAGCACGAACGACGCGCATCACATGACCGCTCCGCATCCCGAGGGCCTGGGCGCGCGCATGGCGATGCGGAAGGCGCTCCGCGACGCGCGACTCTCGACCGAGGAGGTGGAGCTGATCAACGCGCATGGATCGTCCACTCCACTCAACGACAAGATCGAGACCCTCGCCATCAAGGAGGTGTTCGGGGAGCGGGCGCGGCGAATCCCCGTGAGCGGAACGAAGGGGATGCACGCGCACGCGCTCGGGGCGTCGGGAGCGGTGGAGGCCGCCATCGCGGCGCTCTCGATCCACGAGGGATGGGTTCCCTCGACCACGAATCTGCGACAGCCCGATCCGGAGTGCGACCTCGATTACGTGCCGGGAGCGGGGCGGCGCGCGACGGTGCGGACGGTGCTCTCGAATTCCTTCGGATTTGGAGGCACCAACGCGTGCCTCGTCTTCAGCGGAGTGTCGTAGCCGCTAGCGCCGCGTCGCGAGCCCGAGGTTGGTCGCGACCCAGAGGTCCTCGTCCCGCCCGTTCAGTTTCGTGAAGTAGAGGGACTTGCCGTCCGCCGACCACGTCGGCTTCATGCATCCCCCCATGTTCGTGAGCGGGAAGGCCTTTCGCGTCACGACGTCGATCACCCAGATGTTCTGGATGCCGTTCGCGTTCCGGCCGAACGCGATCCACTTCCCGTCGGGCGACCACGATGGCCAGGTGTCCTCGGCGGTTCCATTCTCCGCCGCCGAGATTCCGGTGAGCTTCGTCTCGGCGCCGCCGCCGGCGGGGATCTTGAACACGCGGAACTGCGAGAAGAGCGCGCTCTGCTTCGCCTGCATGCCGTTGCCGACGTTCACCGTGCGGGTCGAATCGAAATCCTTGGAGACGTAGGCGATCCACTTGCCGTCCGGCGACCAGACCGGATGTCCCGGGCTCCCTTTGCTGTGCGTGATCTGGCGGGCGGGCGGTCCGTTGATCTCTCCGGCCGATGTCATCAAGTAGAGATTGAATCCATAGAGCGAATTGGGATCGCCGCGGCTGGACGGGAAGCAGATCCGCTGGCCGTCCGGCGAGTAGACGGGAAACCGCTGACTCCCCGCGGCGCGCGAGAGCGGCTTAGGTTTGCCGCCGGGAGCCATCGGGATCGCGTAGATGTTGTACGGGCCCGAGCGCGTGGATACGTAGAGGATGGTCTTGCTGTCGGGGGACCAGGTCGGCGTCATGACGCGGGT
>DATJGP010000069.1:0-6560 GCA_035494915.1 Candidatus Eiseniibacteriota bacterium
GCCTTTGGAGCCCGAGTGGGAGGGACACGTCACGCTCGAGTTCTCCAACACGACGACATTACCCGCGAAGATCTACGCCAATGAAGGCGCGGCGCAGATGCTCTTCTTCGAGTCCGATGAGATTTGCAGCACGTCGTACAAAGACCGCGGCGGCAAGTACCAGGGACAGAAGGGCGTCACGCTGCCGAAGGCGTAACAGGAAGCCTCAGGTCCCCGGCCGAATCGAGAATCTGCCCCCCAAATACCCGAGAGCAGCACGTAGACGTTCCTCCAGCGTGGCGCAGGCCATCGATTCGCAATATTCCGCGGCTCGCTTTGCTTCGTGCGGGCGATATCCGAGACTCTTCAGCCCTGCTATCACGTCCTGCGTTTGATCCTTTGCTGCCCGACGCCATTCCTGGTCGGCGGCATACGCTCGCTTCTCCCTCCTTGCGCGAGTGCGAGCATCCTTCGCGGCGAGCTTGGCGTCCCGAGAGCGATCGGTCACGCCGAACTTCCTCTTTTCAAGCTGCGTGATCAAGAGATCGAGCGCGCGATCCAACACCGGAGCGATTTGCCGGCCCGGTAGTGCGTGGCTCAACAGATCCCGCGCATATCGAAGCTTCTCGTAGGTTTCCTTCGAGATGGTGACTTGGAGAAAGTGGTTCTCGTCGGGAAGATCTTCCGGCTCCGCCTCGATATCGTCGCTTGACTTGGAATTCGCGCTCCGCGATTCGGAGTCTGGGTCGGTCTCAACTTGCCCCGGGGCAAGTTGCAGGTTTACAGCTGACACTATCGGAGACACCGGCGTGACGCGAGAGACCTCACAGCTCCTCCCGAACCGCCGGGCGAGATAAGTCTCGATCTCCATCTTCCTCTTTCGGCTCACAGCTCGAATCAGATCGTTCGCGTTCTCCAAAGTCAGGTGAGGTGCGAGCAAGCAGATTCCCGCGAGATGGAGCTCGCCCCGTGCGAGCGCATCGAGAAGAGCCGGGATCTGTCGTGCGGCGCGTGCCGCCTGGATGCGCTTGTACGCTGCGTCTTCGGAGAGACCGAGCTCTTCGACGCAGTAGGCATGCATCGAAGGGAATCCGATCGGCACATAGAGCTTTCGCGCATCCACCTCGCCGATGTGGGCGAGAAGCAGTGCGGTGTTGAGTCGATCCCGAACCACGAGGGAGGTCAGATCACGAAGGAGAACCGCGTCGTCGACATGGGCCAACGAGTACTCTTGCATGTTCGCACCTGTTTCGGGGCAGGTCGCCGTTACCTGGTGCCGTCACCAGATCCTTCTTTGGGGTAATCTATTTGTAGCATGCGGTCGCTGTTGCACCCTGGCGGGACCACAGAGCAACGATCTCGTTCCGGTGGGGTTGTCGGGGGCGGAGGGCCCGAACAAACGCTATGAGAGCTCCCAATGGGCCTTGAGCACGATTCTAGATGGGAAACACCTGCGCGAACTGATGCGACAGCGCAATTCAGTCAACACAATTTTCAAGGTTCACGTCACAAATAAAGAATCCGCGCGGAACTGAATCGCTCCGCGCGGACTCGACCTGCGAACGCGAACGCAACGCGCCTGACCGGCGCCTACCTGCCCCCCTAAAACGCCCGGCTCATCCCCACATACAAATTCCCATCCGAAACGATCTGGATCCCGTTCACCCTCTGATACACGGGGATCTGCACCAGCGCGTAGACGGACGCCATCTTCGACACCGCCGCGCGCACGCCAGGCGAGAGGAAAACCATCGTCCCCCCCGTGTCCTCCTCGTTCACACCACTCGAGCCCACGTCGTCCTGACCGCGAATTCTGAGATTCGCCTGCGCCAGGAGCGACAAGCTCCGCATCACCGGATACTCCGTTCCGAGATGCGCCTGCATCTCCGGTCCGATGCGGTAGTCGTCGGTTCCAAATCCGTTGTAGCGCCCCGTCACGCTCAAACGCAACGGCACCATCCGCTCCGGGGACCGGGTGAGCTGCCACTCCACCCCCATGCCCGCAAGGACATCCCACGACCCCGAACCCGGACGCGCGGCGGGCTCGGGCTGATCGCCGTCCTCGTTGGGCACGCTCGTGTCCCCCGTTGGCATCTTCACGCCCGCGGAGACGAATCCGCGCCGTCGGCTCTCGCCGCCGCCAAAGGACCGAAGCGTCGCCACCTCGAGATCGCCGATGCCCGAGTAGTTGAAGCGCTCCACCTCATCCTCGCCCAGCTGGTGGTGGATGTGCTCGTGGTAGCGATCGACCCATGGCAAGGACGCGGTGAACGACCACGCGGACGCGGG
The DNA here is from genome assembly GCA_035494915.1 of Candidatus Eiseniibacteriota bacterium. GTDB lineage: Bacteria > Eisenbacteria > RBG-16-71-46 > SZUA-252 > SZUA-252 > WS-9. The sequence continues at coordinate 2,269 of DATJGP010000069.1, forward strand.
GCGATACACGGCGCGCGCCGTGGTCATCCGGTTCAACGTGCGCACCTCGTCGTGCTGACGCTGGATCTCGCCCACCGAAGCGTCCTCGGTCCCGATTTTCGGCTGGTCTTGATCGATGTACTGATACGTCACTTCGAGACTGAACGGGTTCTCGCTCCAGCGGCTCATGTGGTCGAGCGGACAGCTCTCCGAGCCGCAGCTCGCCCATGCCCAAGCGGGCGCAACGACCGCGATGAACGCGAACAACGCGATGACGAAACGCATGGCTTCCTTCCGTTCCGGGGAATGCGCGTGCACGCGCTACGAGCGCGCGCCAAGGAGAAGTCGGGAGACGTCTCTACGCGCGGGGCGGAGGAACGGAGGGATCTACAGTAAGACCGGAGGAAATCAACGCGACCGTCTCAACGCGGGACCCAACGCCAGCCCACGGCGCGGCCACCGCTTCAACGCGAGCCGCGAGCGTGGGATCCACCCTCACCGGGGTGATCCGAGGCACGGGCATCCCGCAGCCCCCGCCCATGACCACGGCCCCCTGCTCCGACCCGGCGGATCGCCCGCACGCCCCACCGCCGGCGCAAGCCGATCCATGCGCCATGCAGCAGGCCTTTGGGGCGCAACAGCTACCGGCATCCCGCCGTCCGGCCAAACCGGCAACCTTCGCCGGGACCGGCACATAGCCGGCCAGCATCAAAAGGGCGAGCGCGAAGCGAAGCGCGGACCTGAGCATGCCGGCATGATACCCTACCGGCTTGGCCGGCACACGCCGGCAATCAGCCACGGAGGGATCGAATGGCAGTTCGCTCCATTGCGGTGATTGGTGCGGGAGTCATGGGACGCGGCATCGCGCTCGTCGCCGCCAAGTCCGGATTCGACACCAAGGTGATCGAGCCCAGCCAGAAGGTCATCGATTCGGCCCGAGCGGAAGTCGACAAGATCATCGCGCGCGGCAAGGAGAAAGGCGAGCTGGACGACGCGGCCGCGCAGAAGATCTCCGCGATCACGTACGCCACCACCACAGACGCGGCCAAGGGCTCCGACCTCGTCATCGAAGCCGTTCCCGAACTAGTCCCGCTCAAGGCCGACCTCTACGCGAAGCTCGCGACCCTGCTCGGCCCCACCGCGATCCTCGCCACCAACACCTCCGGCCTCAGCATCACCGAGCTCGCCGCCACGTCCGACCGCGCACCCCGCTTCATCGGAATGCACTTCTTCAATCCGGTGCACCGCATGCGCCTGGTGGAATTGATCCGCGGACTCGAGACCTCGGACGAAACCTTGGCCACAACCGAAGAAGTCGCCAAGGCGATGGGCAAGGAAACCGTCGTCGTGCGCGAGTCGCCGGGCTTCGTCACGTCGCGCATCAACGCGCTCATCGGGAACGAAGCCTTCACCATGCTCGAAGCGGGCGTCGCGTCGGCGCGCGACATCGACAAGGCCCTCAAGCTGGGGCTCAATCACCCCATGGGACCATTCGAGATGGTCGATCTGGTGGGCCTGGACACCCGGCTCAGCATCCTCGAATATCTACACCGTACGCTCGGCGAGAAGTACCGCCCGTCTCCGCTCCTCGTCCAATACGTCAAGGCCGGACGCCTGGGCCGCAAGGTCGGGCGCGGCGTCTACGATTACGCAGGCTGATCCCCGGAGGCCGCCCGTGAATCCCAGCGACACCCTCGCAGCTCCGCTCCTCAAATCCGGCGGCCGCATGCTGATCGGCTCCGAATGGCGCGACGCCGTTTCGGGGAAGCGCTTCCCCACCATCAATCCCGCGACGGGCGAGCCGATCGCCGAGATCGCGGAAGGCGACGCGGCCGACGTCGATCTCGCGGTCAAGGCGGCGCACGAAGCGTTCGTGGGACCGTGGGCGAAGATGTCGGCGTCGGAGCGCGGCAAGGCGCTCTGGCGGCTCGGCGATCTCATCCTCAAGAATCTCGAAGACATCGCGCGGCTCGAATCGCTCGACGCCGGAAAGCCGATCGCCGAGACGACGCGCATCGACGTGCCGCTCACGGCGGACGTCTTCCACTACTACGCGGGCGCCGCGACGAAGCTCGAGGGATCCACGATCCCGGTGAGCGGGCCCTTCTTCAACTACACGATCCGCGAACCGATCGGCGTCGTCGGATTGATCGTGCCGTGGAACTTCCCGCTCCTGATCGCGTCGCGGAAGATCGCGCCCGCGCTCGCGGCCGGGAACACGGTCGTGCTCAAGCCCGCCGAGGAGTCGCCGCTCACCGCGCTCCGGCTCGGGGAGCTCGCGCTCGAAGCGGGACTGCCGCCGGGCGTGTTCAACGTGGTCCCCGGTTTCGGTCCGACCGCGGGCGCCGCGCTCGTCGCGCATCCCGGCGTCGCGGGCATCGCCTTCACCGGCGAGACGACGACCGGGCAGCTCATCATGCAGAACGCGTCCAGGTCGCTGAAGAAGGTTTCGCTCGAGCTGGGCGGGAAGTCGGCCAACATCGTGCTCGACGACGCGGACCTCGAAGCCGCGTCGCGCGCGGCGATGATGGGGATCTTCTACAACAAGGGCGAGGTTTGCACCGCCGGCTCGCGGCTCCTCGTCGCGAAGGGGGCGCGCGAGCCGCTCCTCGAGAAGATCGTGGATCGCGCCTCCAAGCTCGTGCAGGGCGACACGCTCGATCCCAAGACCCGTCTCGGCCCGCAGATCTCGCAGGCGCAGGTGGATCGCATCGAGCGCTACGTCGGCCTCGGCAAGAAGGAGGGCGCGAAGCTCATCCTCGGCGGCGAGCGGGCTCAGGTCGGTGACGGACGCGGCTATTTCTGGAAGCCGACCATTTTCGACCAGGTCCGCAACGACATGACCATCGCGCGCGAGGAGATCTTCGGTCCGGTGCTCTCGGTGATCGAGGTCGGCGATTTCGACGAGGCGATCCGGATCGCGAACGAGTCCATGTACGGTCTCGCCGCGGCGATCTGGACGAAGGACGTGAAGAAGGCGCATCGCGCCGCGCGGGCGCTCCAGGCCGGCACGGTGTGGATCAACACGTACAACCTGTACGATGCCGCATCGCCGTACGGCGGCACGAAGGCCTCGGGCTTCGGCCGTGAAACCGGGATGGCCGGGCTCGACTTCTACACCCAGACGAAGAGCGTCTGGGTGGACCTGAGCTGAGGTACCGCAACACCACGAAGATGGACGCATCGCCTGAACGCAGCCTCGTGATGGACCCGCTGCCCGAGGATTCGCGGCCCGCCGCCCCTCCGAACATCTCCGCCGTGCTCCCCGTCTTCGAGGAGCGCGACGCGATTCCCGAGGTCGTCGCCGAGCTGGAGCGCGCGCTCCAGGCGACCGGACGCTCCTACGAGATCGTCCTCGTCGATGACGGAAGCGCGGACGGGAGCGGCGACTGGATTCGCGAAGCGTCGCTCACGCGCGCGGGCATCGTCGGCGTCCACCTCGCGAAGCGGTCGGGGCAGAGCGCGGCACTGGCGGCGGGATTCCGGATCGCGCGCGGCGAGATCGTGATCACGCTCGACGCCGACGGCCAGAACGATCCCGCCGACATCCCGCTCCTCCTCGAGCGGCTCCAGAACGCCGACGTGGTCTCGGGCATTCGCCGGAAGCGTGAAGACAGCTGGGTGCGGCGCCGCTCTTCGCGCATCGCCAATGGCGTCCGCCGGCGCGTGCTCGGCGACACGATCACCGACATCGGCTGCTCGTTGAAGGCTTATCGCCGCGCCGCACTGGAAGGACTGCCCGTGTTCCAGAACATGCACCGCTTCCTCCCCGCGCTCTGCCAGTTCCGCGGCGCGCGCGTGGTCGAGGTCCACGTGAATCACCGGCCGCGCGTGCGCGGCGTTTCGAAATACGGTGTTGGGAACCGTCTCGGCCGCGGCATCCACGACCTCATCGGCGTGCTCTGGCTCCGTGCCCGGCTCCTCGACTATCAGATCCGGGAGGTGACGCATGTTTAGGTCGTGGCCGAACCCGGCCCTCTGGGCCGGCATCGGCCTCACGGGCCAGATCCTCTTCGGCTCGCGGTTCCTGGTTCAGTGGATCGCGTCCGAATCGGCCAAGCGCGTGGTCGTGCCGCGGATGTTCTGGTACCTGAGCCTCGTCGGCGGCGTCACGCTCTTCGCGTACGCATGCTACCGGCGCGATCCGGTGTTCGAGATCGGCCAGGGGGCGGGGCTCCTCGTGTACGTGCGCAACCTCATGCTCCCCAAGACGTCGGTGAGCTCAGCCTGAGCGAAGGCGGATCGCGCTGGGGCTGGGCGCTCCCCGCGACCGCCCTCGTCGCAACCTGCGGCTGGCTCGGCCTCATCGAGCC
>DATJGP010000070.1:0-2300 GCA_035494915.1 Candidatus Eiseniibacteriota bacterium
ATGAGCAAGACGGCCATTACCTCGCCTGAAATCGCGCCGCCGGTCGGCCCGTTCTCCCAGGCGGTCAAAATCGATGGTCTCCTTTTCTTCAGCGGACAGGTCGCCCAGGACCCGGCCACTGGCCGGGTGGTCGAGGGGGGAGTCGTGGCCGAGACGGAGCGCATCTTTCAAAACCTGTCGGCGATTTTGAAAGCGGCCGGCAGGAGTTTCGACGATGTTGTGCGCGCCGGTGTGTATCTCACCAGCATGAGTGACTTCGCCGCGATGAATGGCATCTACGCTAGGCATTTCAGCCAGCCCTTTCCCGCCCGGACGACCATTGGGGCCGCCGCGCTACCGCTTGGTGCCAGCGTCGAGATCGACCTCGTCGTCAAGGCTTGATGCGAGGTGAGAGGGATCTCCCAGAGACGGCGCGATGCCGGCCGGGGAGATCCCGCTTCGCTCCTCGACCCATTGCGTAGAAACCCTCGTTTTGAGCGGCTTCGACCGCCTTCCGCCAGCTCGAGCCCGATCAGAGGCCACCGCCGGCAGCCCTACCCTGCCCTCCTGTCCGATTCAACGAACTACCGCGCCTGGGCCGGGGTTTCCTGCTACATTGGAGGTTGTGCGCGACGTCGGTCCGACGGACGCTGCAGGCAAGGAGGGCCAATCCGAAAACTACGCATTGGTGTACTCGACATCGTTGCACGCGCACCAACCCGTGCGCTCTATGCCCGTGTCATGCACGCCAACCTCGCGAGCATCATGCCTCAGGTCATCGCGGTATGGTGCGAAGAGCTCGGGCACGAGGTCCACCTCGAGTGCTACACCGGTTTCGAGAACCTCGAGGAGACACTTCCCCGCGACATCGACGTCCTCTTCATTGGAGCCTTCACCCAGGCCGCACAGCTCTCGTACGCGATCAGCGCGATGTTTCGGGAGCGTGGGGTGGTGACCGTGCTCGGGGGACCGCACGCCCGCTGTTACCCCCAGGATTCGCAGAAGTACTTCGACTACGTCGTTGGATTCACCGACAAGGAGACTCTCAAGGAGGTCCTGGCGGATCCGATGCCGCATCGGCCGGTCGGAATCCATCTGACCGCGGCCAAACAGCCGCCCACGCTCCCGAGCGTCCGCGAGCGCTGGAAGTTCATCGAGCCGACGCTGCGCAAGGCGCCGGCGTTCAAGATCGTCCCCATGCTGGGCAGCCTCGGCTGTCCGTACACCTGCAGCTTCTGCATCGATTCCACCGTGGCGTATCAGCCGCTGGAGCTGGAGCAGCTCCGCGATGACCTTCGCTTTCTGACCACGAAGATGAAGCGCCCGCGCGTGGCCTGGCACGACCCGAACTTCGGCGTCCGATTCACCGAGCAGATGAACGCCATCGAGGAGGCCGTCCGCCCCGGAAGCATCGATTTCCTCGCGGAGAGCAGCCTGACCCTCCTCTCCGAGCCGCACCTGAAGCGAATGAAGCACAACGGCTTCAAGGCGATCCTGCCTGGCATCGAGTCGTGGTACGACATGGGCAACAAGGCGAACGCGCGAAACATCCGCGGCCTCGACAAGGTGAAGCAGGTGTCCGCCCACGTGAACATGGTGATGAGTTACATCCCGTACGTTCAGACGAACTTCGTCCTGGGGCTCGATTCGGACGAGGGGCAGGAGCCGTTCGAGCTGACGAAACAGTTCGTGGACATGACCCCCGGCGCCTTCCCGGGCTACTCCCTGCTGACCGCGTTTGGGCAGGCAGCCCCGTTGAATCTCGAGTTTCAGCGGAGCGGACGCGTGGCGGGCTTCCCGTTCCACTTCCTGAACAACAACCACGCCATGAACGTCCGGCCGAAGAACTACGCGTGGCGGGCGTTCTATGACAACGTGATCGACCTGACGAAGTACACGTTCTCGTGGCGGGCCGTTGCGCGCCGCTTTGGAGCGAACCGGGAGACGATTCCCCGCTGGATGAACGTCGTGCGGGCGGTCTCGTCGGAAGGATCCGGGCGCATCCAGTATCACTCGGCAATCCGCCGGCATCTCGACAGCGACACGTCGTTTGAGCGGTACTTCGAGGGTGAGAGCGACGCTCTTCCCCAGTTCTATATCGACCGCGTGAAGCGTGACCTGGGCCCGCTCTGGGGCCACCTCCCCGAGGGCGCCCTGTACCACGATGCGCACGCCTACTTGAAGTCGCAGCCGCGTGTCGCTCTGTCGCTCACGCCGACGAACGGGTCCCTGACGGCGATCGACTAGTCCCGCGCAGGTTCGCACCCTGGGAGTTTGAATACACGAAGGCCCCGGCCGGAAGGTCGGGGCCTTTCGTCAAC
>DATJGP010000071.1:0-3970 GCA_035494915.1 Candidatus Eiseniibacteriota bacterium
GAACTCGACGGAGGTGGCCGATACAAGCGGTCGCCCCGTCCGCCTACCCGGGAGCGGTGGCGCCGCGGACATCCTCGCGCTCGCCCGACGCTCCGTCATCCTGGTGCCTCAGGAGAAGCGCCGCCTCGTGGAGAAGGTGCGATTCCGCACCTCGGCGGGCCGCGGCGACGGCCCGGGCTGGCGCGCGCGCGTCGGCCTCCCCGATGCGGGCCCCAGCGCCATCGTCACCACGCACGCGGTGTTCCGCATGGACGCCACGCTCGAGGAGCTCTACCTCGCGGAGATGTTCGAGGGCGTCACCGTGGACCACGTCTACACACGGATGAGCTGGGACCCGCGCATCGCGCAGCCCGTGGGGCTCACGCGCCCGTTCTCGGAAGAGGAGATCCACTCTCTCCGCCGCATGGACCCGGATGGCTTCTGGACGGGAAACGCCTGACCTCTGTCACGCAGGCTCTTGCTGGAACCCGGCGCCCGATGTCCGAGTCAGATCCCAGACGCGCACCGGCAGGATGATGACGGGGATGCCGTCGAACAGAAGCCGCCGCTGGAGCGTGTAGGCCGTGTGATCGTGCAGGGCCCGGGTGACGAAGGTTTCACGCTCGAAGACCAGGCGCCCGGCGAAGATGGTCAGCTTCGGGAACTCCTCTCCAAGCGACCGGCACAAGCCCTCCAGCTCCTGCGCGACATCGGTCCCGAGCGCGTAACGGTACTCCGCGTAGAACCCGAATCCCCTCGCGAGACGAACGTATTTCTCCAGGTCGGAGCGGACGCGCTGCTCCAGCGCACCGAGCTCGCTCACGCCCTTGAACTGCGCGGAGTCGACCAGGCCGACGGACACGAACACGAAGTTCCGATAATTCTTGGGAAAGAGCCGGTGAATCCACAGGAACGTGTGGATGCCGAGTCCCGCGTAGGACTCGACCAGCACGATCCCGGTGGGGGCCTTGGGATCCAGCTGACCGACGCCGACCACGGGAGGCAGAGGCAGCGTCAGGAGCGCGTTGTTCAGATCTTGAAGGTGGGAGCGCACGCTGAGGTAGTGGTTCCGAACCGCGAAGCAGATCCCGATCAGCCCCGCCGTCGCCAGCAGCGTGACCCATCCTCCTTCGAGGAACTTCGCCGTGACCATGATCGTGAGGATGGTCGCGGTCACCACCGCGCCGGTCGATGAAACGATGAGGCGCCGGCGCCAGTGTCGCTCCCGCTTGCGCTCCTGCAGCCAGTGGAGGGCCATTCCCGTCTGGCTCAGGGTGAACGTCACGAAGACGTTGATGGAGTACATGACGACGAGAAGCCCCACCGAGCCGCGGGTGTAGGCCAGGACGATCGCGGCGGCAACTCCCATCGAGAGGACGCCGTTCTGCGTGACGAGCCGATCCGAGAGGTTCTTGAACCGGTGGGGCATCCAGCTGTCCGCTGCCATGGCCGCGAGCGTGCGGGGTCCATCGACGAACCCCGTCTGCGCCGCGACGAAGAGAAGAGCGCCCTCCGAGATCAACGTGATGGCGATGACCACGGAGCCGATGTCCAGCCCTCCGAGCTGCCACGATCCCGCGAGCTGGGTCCACAGCGAGGCGTTGAGCGTGCGGCCCGGCTCGAAGCGCGTTCCGTTCAGCAGGTAGCAAAGGAGAATGCCGCCCGCGGTGAAGGCGAGCGACGTCGCCATGTAGAGCATCGTCTTCTTGCCGTTCTCGACGCGGGGCTCTCGCAAAATGCCGATCCCGTTGCTGACCGCCTCGATACCGGTGAACGTTCCCCCTCCCAGCGAAAACGCGCGAAGGAGCACCAGGGCGAATCCCACGAAGCCGAGCTCCGAGACCGCGCCTCGCGTCTCCGTCACCGTTCCGTGGAACACGGACACGGCGGAGGGTGCGTGACGCGCCAGGCCAAACACGATCAACCCCACGTGCGTGATGAGGAAGGCGATGAAGATCGGCGTGAGGACGTAGACGGACTCCTTCACGCCGCGAAGGTTCAGCACCATCAGCATTCCCAAAATGCCGAACTCCGCGGGCAGCTTGAGCCACGCGAGATTCGGCGCGAGCAGCGAGAAGATCGCGTCGCATCCGGCGGCCACCGATATGGCGATGGTGAGCACGTAATCGATCACCAGCGCGGATCCGGACACCACGCCGGGACCGGAGCCGAGCAACTTGGTCGAAACGAGGTAGCCGCCACCGCCCGACGGGAACTGCTCGATGATCTGGCTGTACGACGCGGAGATGAGGAACACGGTGCCAGCGACCGCCAGGGCTAGATAGAGCGCGAGGTCGGGGTAGACGCCGAGCTGGCGGAAGATCTCTTCGGGACCGTACGAGGAGGATGAGAGGCCGTCCGATCCCAGGCCGACCCAGGCGAAGAACGCGATCAGAGCCAGGTGGTGGTGAATCTTGGGATCGAACAGGCTCTTGGGCGCGCCGAGGAGGATCTGGCGAACCCTGGGGAGCACCCTTCGCGGTGCGCGCTCGACGGGCGTGGTCATCCCTTTAGTAGATGCCGAAACAGCATCAGAGCGGGGTAAGGACCACCCCCGGATGTATCAAGATTCCATCAAGATCCGGTGAGGGAACCCTGCTAGAGGGCGTCCACGATCTATAATTCCGGCATGCCCTTGACGAAGGCCAAGACGTACGCCGGCTCGGTTCTGGTCGTAGCGGGTGTCACCGCCCTTGCCCTGCTCCTCCGGCAGCACCTCGAATCCTCCGACCTCACGATGCTCTACCTCCTCGGGGTCGTCGTGGTCGCGATCTCCTTCGGACGCGGTCCCGCCATCACCGCCGCGGTTCTCGGGGTCCTGGCGTTCGACTTCATCTTCGTTCCGCCGCACTTCACGTTCCGCGTATCCGACGCGCGATATTTCGTCACGTTCGCGGTGATGCTCGCGGTGGCCGTGATCACGGGCACGCTGACGGCCCGCTTGAGAGAGCAGCGCGAGGGCGCGCGCATCCGGGAGCGCCGGATCGCGGCACTCTACCGGCTGAGCCACGATCTGGCCGTGAGAAGCGGCGTGGCGGACGTGCTCGCGACCGCCGTCGCGCACGTTCAAGAGGTGCTGGGTGTGCGGGCCCTCATGTCGGTGCCGACCGATGACGGCCCGATCGAGCATCTCGCGGGCGATCGGAGCGTTCTCGAAAGCGAGGCGGACCAACAGGCCGTGGAACGGACCATGCGTTCCGGGAGACCGGCCGGGCTCAGTGCGGGCGCCGTGGGGCCCGGAGTGTTCCACATGCCCCTGGACGCGGGCACGGGTACGAGAGCCGTGCTCTCGATCAGGCTCCATGACGACCAGGTTCTCGAGCCCGAGCGGCTGGAGCTGATTCGCGCCTTCTCCAGCCTGATCGGATTGGCTCTCGAGCGCTGCCGCATGGCCGACAGCGCGCGCCACACCCAGGCGCAGATCGAGATCGAGCGAGCGCGAAGCGCGCTTCTCAGCAGCGTGTCGCACGATCTGCGCACCCCATTGACCGCGATCACCGGCGCGGCGACGACGTTGCGCGATGACGCCTCGGGCGCTCTCGCCACGGGAACACGTCGGGAGCTTGCGGAGACGATTGCGGACGAGGCGCAGCGGCTCACCCGACTGATCGGAAACCTTCTCGACCTGACCCGTCTCGAGTCGGGCACCCTGCGCGTGCACAAGGAGTGGCACTCCGTGGAGGAAGTGGTCGGCGCCGCTCTAACGCGGCTCGGAGCGGAGATCCGCGGGCGCACGGTCCAAGTGTCTCTCGGCCGGCTGCCGCTGATTCCAATGGACGACATCCTGTTCGAGCAGGTCGTGCGCAATCTCGTGGACAACGCGATCCGGCACTCGGGGAGCGAGGAGCCCATTCTCATTCACGGCAGACTCGAGGACGAGGAGCTGAGGCTCGAAGTGAGCGATTCCGGACAGGGGCTGTCCGAGAGCGACAGTAGACGCGTCTTCGAGAAGTTCTACAGGGGCCGGGGCGCTTCGAACCACGGAGGCGCG
>DATJGP010000072.1:0-13523 GCA_035494915.1 Candidatus Eiseniibacteriota bacterium
CCCCGCGCCATCTCGATCCGGTAGGCGGCGAACATGCCGCTGATCGCCCCGTACTTGCTCCATAGGGGACCGTGGCCGGCGAGCTGGACGGTCTCCATCCGCTCACCCCGCGTCGCCGCCTGACGAATCCGGTCGAGCGCGTTGGCGAGGCGATCGAACGCGCGGCGCTCGTTGGAGCCGGGCTTCCATGCGAACAGCGTGTCGGCGCCGGCGCGGTCGCGCCAGTCCACGTAGTGCGCGATTCCTTCGTCCAGCATGACGCGGGCGATGTAGGCGACATCCGGATCCTGCGGCGAGTTCTCCACCGGGCTCCATCCGGGCAGCTCCGGCTCCAGATTCTTCATGGCCGCGTGGAACATCTCGTGGGCCAGCACGTGCTCCAGCTCGTCAATCCGCTCCTTCGTGGTGCTGCCGTAGGAGAGCACCTCGGTCAGATTCACGAGGACAACGGGCTCCTTGGGCAATTCGGGATCGGGCACCACCTCCCGGCCGCGGAAATCGCGGTCGAAGGTGTGTGCATCGAGCGTCACCGCGTCGAACATTCCCTGGCTCGCGATCACGAACCAAACGGTCGTCGTGCGCCAGCGCCGGCCTTCCGGAAGATAGCGGCCGACACGCGCGGCGATGCGCCGGCGCAGGTCCGTCTTCCGCGCATCCAGCTCCCGCACCATCGCGTCGATGGACTTCTGCTGTTGATAAGCCGGGTCCATGCCGAACCCGCACAACCCCGAATCCGGAAGCTCGATGGCGCGCGCCACCTCCGCCTCGGTGCCCGTGCAGGCGAGCTGCTTCATGAACGCGCGCGTGGTTCGATACGCGGGCGTCTTCGCGATGCGCGTGGCGTCGGCGCGGCCCCTCTTGGTTCCCTGTCGAGGCGTGTTCTTCCACAAGGTGAGTACCTGCCGCGCTGGTGTGGTGTCGAGCAGAACGTCCTCGGCACGTATGGAGCGCACACCCATGCGCCCGGACGCGCCCGACACCGCCGGCTCGGTGGAATGGCCGACACCGATCCCGATCCCAACGGCCCACGCAGGCTCGGCAACGAACAGCACCAGGAGGAAGAGCCGGGCGAAACGGGGCAGGTCAGGACTCCGCGAAGAGGCGCTGGATGAGATCGCGGTGCTTGTCCGCGACGGCCTGGCGCTTCAGCTTGAGCGAGGGAGTGAGGGTGCCATTGGCCACAGACAGATCGTTGGGGATGATCTCGAACTTGCGGATCTTCTCGAAATTCGCGAGGCCGCTGTTCACACGCTCCACGTCGGGCGCGATCTCCTCGCGCGTGGCGGCGCCCTCGGGCACGATGAGCGCCGCGATGTACTTGCGCCCCTCGCCCAGCACGAGCACTTCATGGATGCGCGGCGACTCTTTGAGTGCGTTCTCGAGCTTCTGAGGCGCCACCTTCTTCCCGCCGGAGGTGACGAGGATGTCCTTCTTGCGGTCGGTGATGCGGATGTGTCCGTCGGAATCGATGGTGCCGATGTCGCCGGTGTGGAACCATCCGCCCTCGAGCGCTTTCGCCGTTTCCTCTGGGCGATGCCAGTAACCCTTCATCACCACCGGGCCCTTCACGAGGATCTCGCCGTCCCCGGCGATCTTCACCTCGATCTCGTCGAACGGCGTTCCCACGGTTCCAATCCGCTGGTCGCCGAAGCGGTTCACGCTGATCGCCGAGGCCGTCTCGGAGAGGCCGTAGCCTTCGTGGATCGGCTGTCCGACGCCGTAGAAGAAGAGGGCGACCTCGCGGTTGAGCGCCGCGCCGCCGGACACGCGCAACCGCAAGCGGCCGCCAAGGCGCGCACCCAGCTTCTGGTAAACGAGCACCCCCGCCAGAGCGTGCTGTAGGGCCAATCCCACACCAACGCCCTTCAGCTCGTTCTTCCGCGTGGCCCACGCGATCGCAACCTGCCTGGCCCATGCGAACAAGGGCGCGGTGGGAGGGCCGGCAGCCGAGGACACCTCCATCACCCTGGAGTAGAACTTCTCGTAGAAGCGCGGCACGGCGAGCATGATGGTGGGCCTGCACTCGAGGAGATTTGCGGCCATGCGATCGATGGATTCGGCGTAGGTGATGGTCGCGCCGGCATCGATCATGGTGTAGAGGCCCGAGCAGCGCTCGAACACGTGGCTTAACGGAAGGAACGAGAGATACACATCGTCGTTCCGGACGGACATGGCCTTCAGGGATAGCAACGCCTGCGCCACGATGTTCGCATGTGTGAGCATGACGCCCTTGGGCACACCGGTGGTGCCCGACGTATAGATGATGGAGGCGAGATCCTCGGGCCCCGGGGCATCGGCCCCCAAGGTGTACGCTTCCGCGCCCGGCTCGGGAAAGGGCTCGTCCTTCCAGCACCAGATCCACTCCAAGGTCGAAGCGGCCATGCCGGCAGCTTCGAGCTTGGACTTCAGCTCCGGTGTGGACGTGAGCGCGCCTCGGCTCTCCGAATCCGCGATCAAGGGCGCGATCTGCGAGGCGGGCAGGGTGGGATAGACGGGAACGGTCACCGCGCCGATCGTGAGGATCGCGACATCCGCGATCACCCACTCGATGCTGCTCTCGGCGAGAATCACGACGCGGTCGCCGCGCTTCACCCCGCGCTCGCGCAGAGCGCGCATCACCAGCGCCGCGCGCCGCAAGATGTGATCCAGCGGCATCCGAGTCCAGCGGCCTTCGCGTTTGATACAAAACGCGTCCGGCTTAGGATGCCGTTCCGCGGCCCGACGAAGCAGCTCGGGCACCGTACGAACGTCCATTCGTTGACCTCCGATGGTCCCTGTGACAAACTAGCTGAAAGCGTCGTACGTTGATACACAACTCATTACGGGCGCCTTCTATGCGGGACGTGATTCTCACGGATGGATTCCGGACCCCCTTTGCGAAGGCGGGAACCGCGCTCGCGTCCGTACCGGCGCGGGAGCTTGGGCGCATCGCCGTCACCGAGCTCCTCGCACGCCATGGCGTCGATCCGCTCGAAGTCGACGAAGTCATCCTCGGCAACGTCGCCGCCCCATCCGACGCCACCAATATCGCCCGCGTCGTCGCCCTTCTTTCCGGAATTCCCGATCGTGTCCCCGCCGTCACGGTGCAGCGCAATTGCGCATCCGGCATGGAGGCGGTGGCGCAGGCGCACGATCGCATCGCGGCGGGCCACGCGGATCTGATCATCGCCGGCGGCACCGAATCCATGAGCCAGATCCCGCTCTTCGTGAGCGAGGGCATGACTCGCGTGTTCGAGAAGGCCTCGCGGGCCCGCTCCCTCGGAGCTCGCATCGCCGCCTTCGCGCAGACGCGTCCCAAGGACCTCGCCCCGCGCCTCGCCATCATGGAAGGCCTCACCGATCGCGTCTCCGGGTTGAACATGGGAGAGACCGCGGAGGTTCTCGCGAAGGAGTTCGGCATCAGCCGCGAGGCGCAGGACGATTTCGCGCTCACGAGCCATCGCCGCGCGATCGCAGCCCAGGACGCGGGACGATTCGCGGAGGAGATCGTTCCCGTCTTCGCGCCGCCCTACAAGGCGGCGGTGCTCGAGGACGTGGGCCCCCGGCGTAACCAGTCGCTCGAAGCGCTCGCCAAGCTCCGTCCCTACTTCGATCGCAAGCACGGCACCGTGACGCCAGGGAACTCGTGCGGCATCACGGACGGCGCCGCGGCGATCTTCGTCGCATCGGCCGAGAAGGCGCGCGAGCTGGGACTGAAGCCGGCGGGACGGATTCGCGGCCAGGCGGCGGTCGGTCTCGATCCCGCGCACATGGGGCTCGGCCCGACGCACGCGACTCCGGTCGCGCTCCAGCGCGCCGGCGCCCAGTTCAAGGATCTGGGTCTCATCGAGATCAATGAGGCCTTCGCGGCCCAGGTCATCGCGAACGAGATCGCGATGGCGTCGGCCAAGTACTGCCGCGAGAAGCTTGGCCTCGACGGTCCGATCGGCGAGCTGGACCGCTCCACCCTCAACGTGAACGGGGGCGCCATCGCGCTCGGGCATCCGGTGGGCGTTTCGGGCGCGCGCCTGCTCCTCACGCTCATGCGCGAGATGCGTCGCCGCGACGTCACGCTGGGACTGGCTGCGCTCTGCGTGGGCGGGGGACAGGGCGTGGCGATGGTCGTGGAGCGGGCTTCGTGAGAGCCGCCATCCGCGAGCGCGATCCCGACACGCATCCATCCGAGTTCGGACCGTTCCGGCTCGAGTCGCTTCCGTCGGGGGTCGTGATCCTCTGGTTCCACGATCAAGACCGCAAGGTGAACCTGCTCGACTCGCGCTCCCTCGATTCGCTCCAGCGCGCCCTCGCCGCCCTCAAGCTCCGCAAGATGCCGCCGCGCGCGCTCGTGCTCGCGTCGGGCAAGGAAGGGCAGTTCATCGCCGGCGCCGATGTGAAGGAATTCGACACGCTCACCTCGCCCCAGCAGGCCGAAGCCAAGGCGAAGGACGCGCAGGAGCTGTTCGAGGAGATCGCGAAGCTCGGGTATCCGACCGTGGCGGCGATCGACGGTCCTTGCCTCGGCGGCGGGACGGAGCTCGCTCTCGCGTTCCGCCACCGCATCGCCTCCGACGCGCGCTCCACCACCATCGGACTTCCGGAGGTGAGGCTCGGCATCCTGCCGGGATTTGGTGGATCGCAGCGGCTGCCGCGTCTCGTGGGATTGCCCCAGGCGCTCAATCTCATCCTGACGGGGCGCTCCCTCGATTGCTACAAGGCGCGTCGCATCGGCCTCGTCGACGATTGCCTGCCGCACGAGCGATTCGTACAACGCGTGGTCGACTGGACCGAGTCGATGCTGAAGCAATCGAGGCCGCCGCGCCGGAAGGGGCCGCCCTTCGCCGAACGACTCCTCGGAATGCCGCCGCTCCGCGGCTTCGTGCTGAGCCAGGCACGCAAGACCGCGCTGCGCCAAACGGGCGGGCACTATCCCGCCGCGCCCGAGATCATTCGCGTCCTCGGGGCGACCGCGGGCAAGCCCCTCAACGAGGGGCTCCGCGTCGAGCGGAAGGCGGTCGCGAAGCTCCTCTTCACGCCCGAGTCGATCAACCTCCGGCGGATCTTCTCGATGAGCGAGGAGGCGAAGCGGATTCCGCTCGCGCCGCGCGCGAATCCCGTCGACTTCACGGCCGTGTTCGGCGCCGGGACGATGGGAGGCGAGATCGCGTACCTCTTCACCCGCATCGGCCTGCGCGTTCGTCTTCGCGACATCAAACCGGAGCCGATTCTCCACTCGCTGGGCCACGCGCAGTCGCTCTTCGCGCGCGAGGTCAAGCAGCGGCGCATGACCCAGGCGGAGATGGAGCGCGCCATGGACCGGATCGAGCCCGCGCTCGACCTGGGGGGGCTCGCGCGCGTGGACGTCGTGCTCGAAGCGGTCATCGAGGACCTTGGCATCAAGCAAGCGCTGCTGAAAGACGTGGAGGCCCAGACCTCCGGCCAGGTCGTGCTCGCGACGAACACGTCCTCGCTGTCGGTGAAGGCCATGGGCCGGAGCCTCAAGAGGCCGGGACGGCTCGTCGGCATGCACTTCTTCAATCCGGCGGCGCGCATGCCGCTGGTCGAGGTGATTCGCACCGACGACACGGACCAGGACGCTCTCGACACGGTTCTCGCGCTGACGCGGCGGATCAAGAAGACGCCGGTCCTCGTGCGCGACGCACCCGGCTTCCTCGTGAACCGCGTGCTCATGCCCTACCTGAGCGAGGCCGTGGCGCTGGTGGAGCGTGGGTGCGACATCACGCTCATCGACAAGGAGCTGAAGCGCTTCGGCATGCCCATGGGCCCGCTTGCGCTCCTCGACGAGATCGGGCTCGACGTGGCGCGCAAGGTGGCGCACGTGCTCGAGGAGGCGTTCGGGAGCCGGATCGGCTCGACGGCGCTGCTCGACCGGCTCGTCGCCGCGGGCGCGCTCGGCAAGAAGTCGGACCTGGGCTTCTATCGGTACGACAAGGCCGGGCGCGACGGCGTCAATCCGTCGCTGCGCGACCTGAGCTCGAAGGATGCGACTCCGGTGGCGCCGGAGGAGATCAAGAACCGGCTGCTCGACGCGATGGTGAACGAAGCCGCGCTGGCGCTCGACGAGCGCGTGGTGGACCGGCCGGAAGACGTCGATCTGGCCATGGTGATGGGAACCGGATTCCCGCCGTTCCGCGGCGGGCTTCTCCGCTATGCCGACGCATCGGGCATCGGCGGATTCGTGGAGCGGCTCGCCCGGCGGCAGCAGGAAGGAGCGCCGTCCGGTCCCTGCGGCAGGCTCCAGCGCATGGCGCTAGGCAACGAGCGGTTCTACCCGACACGAGACTGATTCCGCCGCCTCATGGCGGATCTCCCAAGGAGGATGACGTGCCCAACGTGATGAGCGTGCTTCGCGCCGAGATCAGGCGCCTCGCGCGCAAGGAGACGAGGCAGGAGCTGAGCTCCATGAAGAAGCAGCTCAACCAGACCAAGCGCCTGCTCGCGGAATCGCGGCGCCGCATCAACGAGCTCGAAGCGCGCGCGAAGCATGTTGCGCGAGGGACGCGCAGCGGCCCCGCCGCTCGCGAGGACGAGGACGAGGATGGGCCGCAGGTTCGCTTCTCACCCAAGTGGGTGAAGAAGCACCGGAGCAAGCTCGGGATGAGCCGGCTCGTCTACGCGCAGCTCGTCGGCGTGTCGCCGCAGACCATCATGGGATGGGAAGCGGGGCGCACGCGCCCGCGGCGCGGAGCGCTCAAGGCGTGGCGCGCGATTCGCGCGAAGGGCGTGCGCGAGCTTCGCTCCATGCTGGCCGAGGGAGGCGAGGTCACGCCAGGCACGAAGCGCCGCGTCCGTCGACGCTTGAAGCGCGCCGTCCGCCGCGCGCGCGTGCGTAAAGCCGTCCGCCGCGTTCGCGTGAGGCGCGCGGTCAAGCGGGCCCGCGTTCGCCGTGCGGTCCGCAGCGTGCGCACCCGCGCCGCCGCCGCTCGCACGGTGCGGCGCGCGCGCCGCTCCGCCAAGAGGAAGTAGGCCCGCCACGACCAAGGACGCGCGCGACCTCGCCCGCGAGCAGTTCGGGAAGAATCCGGAGCGATACGTCTCGAGCCCCGTCCATGCGAAAGGGGCGAGCCTCGATCGCATCGTCGAGCTCCTCGCCGCGCGCGGGCAGGAGACCGTGCTCGACATTGCGACCGGAGGAGGGCACACCGCCCTCGCGGTGGCGCCGCACGTGGCCCGGGTGATCGCGACCGACCTCACCCCCCAGATGCTCGAGGCCGCGCGCGCGTTCATCACCGGTCGCGGCGTGACGAACGTCGAGTTCCGCGTGGCCGACGCCACGAGCCTCCCGTTCCCGGACGGCGAGTTCGACGCCGTCACCTGCCGGATCGCGCCCCACCACTTTCCCGACGTCGGTGCGTTCGTCCGCGAGGTCTACCGCGTGCTCAAGCCTCGAGGCACCGCCATCGTCGTGGACAACGTGGTTCCCGAGGACGAGCAGGCGGCCGCGTTCCTCAACGAGTTCGAGAAGACGCGCGACCCGAGCCACGTGCGGTGTTATCCGCCTTCAGGCTGGGTGAGGTTCTTCGAAGCTGCGGGATTCCAGGACCTCCAGGTGGAGTCCTTCTTCAAGGCGCTCGACTTCGAGGCCTGGACGGACCTCAAGGGCATGGAGTCCGGCACGAAGGACCGGCTCCGGGACATGCTCGTGGAAGCGCCGCCCAAGGCGCTCGACGCGCTCTTCCCGGAGGATCGGGACGGCGCGCTCTGGTTTTACCTGCAGGAGCTTCTGGTTCGGGGTGTGAAAGCGGCGAGCTGACCGCCGAGTGTCAGACCTTCCGGACGGCCGCGACCTCGAGAATTCGCTGACCCTTCCGCTCCATCAAGCTGCCCCGGATCTCCACGTGCTGGGAGACCATGGACATGCACGCCTTGAACGGATCCGGAACGCCCTGGAACGTCTGCGGCGCCATGGCGCGGATGTGGTCGATCGAGAGCATGTAGAGATCGCCCTGGTCGGTGAGGATTCCCATGCAGACGTCGCCCGCCACGCACTTGAGACCGCACTCCTTGTGCTGGGGGCCGGTGAGTCCCTTCTCGATGTAGCAGTAGTAGTCGACGATCTCCCCTCGCACGGTCACGGCGTGCTTGCCCGTGCCCGGCGGGCAGACGTCCCCGGTCGCGGGGAGTTTCGCCACGCTCGACGTTGGGGACGGAGATCCCGCGCCCGCGATGGCCGGGTCCACTCCTCCTCGGAGCGCGGCGCCGGCGACGCCAAGGGCGACATAGACGAGAACGACGAAGCCCGCGACCAGGTGGCGTTTCATGGAGAGGATCGTACCGCCCGCGGGTTCGGGCGGCGCACTATACCGAGGGATTAGTGGGGATGGTCCCGCGGTTCCGAGCGGAGCCAGGTCACGTAGGCCCAGAGCGCTTCGACGTCGCCCGGCTCCAGGTGCTTCTTGAACGACGGCATGTGGAGCGGCGCCCGGCGCAGGAAGAACTGCGCCACCGGATTGGAGCGGAACCGATGGCCCACGCCGTCCTCCACCCATTCGCGGAACTCGCCTTCGTTCGACACGAGCTCGGTGAAGTCGGCTCCATCCCAGGGCGGGATGTACCCCTTGAGCGATCCCGGATTCGCGCGCGCGAGCTGTCCGCCGGGGCCGTGGCATCCGACGCATCCCAGCTCGTCCGCGCGATCCTTGCCGTGCGCCGCGAGCGAGTCGTCGGGCGCGTTCTGGCCGCCCACGGCCACCACGTACGCGACGAGATCCTCGATCTGCGACGCGCTCAAGCGGCGTCCGAACGCGGGCATGCGCACGACGCCGAGCTTGCGCTCCGCTTGCCAGTCCGGATCCCCGCGACGCGCTTTCGTTCCGCCATCCCGGATCCACTCCCGCACCTCGTCCGCGTTCTTCGCGTACATCATGAGCGTGCCTTCGAACGAGGGAACCTGCTTCTCATCGCGCCCCGGATTCGCCATGCCGCGAATCCCCTCGGCACCGTGACACGCGAAGCACCCCGTGGCCTCAGCCAGGCGGCGGCCCCGCTCGACCGGCGTGAGCTGCGCGCGTGTCAAAAAAGCGAGAGCCCCGATCCCAAGGATCAGGGCTCCCACCAAGGCCAGCGCGATGACGCGAGGCTTCATCGTTCCCAGTCGTTCGTTACGGTGTGGCCGGGGCCAGCTTCGCGGAGGCGACTTCGATCGACTTCATGCCGTTCCGCTCGCTCATCGGACCCGAGATCTCCACTTTCTTGCCCGCCCAGTCCTTCGCCTTCTTGTAGGCGGTCATCGTGTCGTGCGGCGGCGTGAGCAGGTACAGATCGCCCGTGGCGGTGAGGAGGCCCATGGGCATTCCCTTCGAAATGCAGAGCTGGGCGCACTGGGTGTGCTTGGCGCCGCTGGCGCCGTGGCCCAGATAACAGCCCGTATCCACGATCTCGCCAACCGCTGTCATCGCATGAGCCTTGCCGGCCTCGTGCTCCCCGTCATGCGCGACCGCTGCTCCGTTCATCGCGAGCAGGGCCGTCATCATGAGGGCTCCCACAACTCGTCGCATCGTCGTCCTCCTGAAAGGTGAGGGGCGCGGGCCCCGTGGAACCGGCTTCCCCCTGATCTACCCGGAAACCTACCCGGCGGGTCCGCCCGGCGCAACTCGAACGATGGTTGAGTCCAGCCGGCCGCCGTTCTGTTACAGAGCGGGCCTCTAGTGAATCACGATGCCTGGCGGCGCGTTCCGATTCGCTCGGAATCGGTCCCCAACGACAGATTCAGCTCCTCGTCGGAGAGAACCTGCCGCCGGTTCAGGATCTGGGACGTGTCGTGCTCGAACACCAGGTGGGTCAGCTGGTCGAAGGCGACCTCCACTTGCTTCCGGAATCCGACCATCTTCACGAGGTAGGCGCCCGCCCAGAGGAGCCAGGCCAGCTTGCCGGACAGCGGGATGCCGAAGAGGTCCAGAACCGAGCTGTGCTTGCCGAGCGAGATGATGTAGCCCGCATCCTTGAAGTGGAAGGTGCGGAGTGGCTTCCCCTCGGCCCGCCGCACGAGGCACTCCCCGACGTAGCTCCCCATCGCGATGCCGGTCTGGGAAAGCGCCGGCTGCCATCGTCCGCTGACGGTCGGCGACGCGGCGCAATCGCCGAGCACGTAGAGGTCCTCGACCGGATTCCCGGCGCGGTCCAGGGCGCGGAGGTAGGGATCCACGCGCACGCGGCCGTCCTCTATGTGCGTGAGCGGAAGAGAGCGCACGAGCTCCGGTGGATGCACGCCCGCCGTCCAGATGATCGTGAAGGCGGGCGCCGTCGCGCCGCCCACGAGGTGGAGGCACTTGGGCTCGACGCGCTCGACCTTGGCCCCGAGCTCGATTCGCACGCCGTTCTTCGTCAGATAGCGGTGGATGTAGGTGGAGTGATCCGGCCGCGCGGTCGGCACGACGCGGTCGCCTCCCTCGTAGATCGTGATCGTGATGTCGTCGGCGGTGAGGCTGGGATAGCGAGGCAGGAGCGTCTCGCGCGCCATCTCGGCTAGCTCGGCCGCGACTTCGACGCCCGTGACGCCGCCACCCACCATGGCGAACGAGAGCAGCCGGCGGCGCTGTTCGAGCGTCTCCGCCTGCTCCGCCATCTCGAACAGCTCGACGAAGCGCGCGCGGAGATACATCGCGTCGACGATCGTCTTGAACGGGCGCGTGTTCTCGGGCGCGCCGGGCACGCCATAGTAATTGGTCACGCTCCCCATGCAGACGACGAGCGTGTCGTACGGCTCGACCAGATCGTTGTGGAGACGCACCTCGCGCCGCTCGAGATCGATCGCGGTCGCTTTGTTCTTCTGGAAACGGATGTGCCGGTGCTGGGCCATCTCACGGAGCGGGTAGACGATGTGCCGCGTCTCCACGGAGCCCACGGCGATGGCGGGGAGGAGCGGATTGAACTGGAAGAAGTTTTCCTTGTCGATGAGAAGCGTGTCCCAGGCCTCGCGCGCCGCTTTCGAGCGCGCCACGGAACGGACCACGTCCAGTCCCGCGAACCCTCCCCCGAGAACGACGAGCCGCTTCTTCGCCATGCTCCGAGTTTACACCTGCCTCTAGTGCCGGAGCGCGGCCTCGAGCGCGGTCTCGAGCGTCGGATGGCGATACGTGAAGCCGGACGAGAGGAGTCGCGCCGGCTCGACGCGCTGGCCCTCGAGCAACAAATCCGCCAATCCACCGAGTAGAAATCTCGCGGCGAGGGCGGGGAAGGGAAGGATCGCGGGGCGATGGAGCACGCGGGCGAGCGTTTGCGTGAACTCCGCCTGGGGAACCGGCTGGGGCGCGACCGCGTTCCACGGTCCGCTTCGATCGTCACGCTCGATCAGGAGCGCGATCACCTGGACCAAATCGTCGATCGAGATCCAGCTGATGTACTGCCGCCCGGAGCCGACGGGTCCGCCGAGCCCCAGCCGCATCGGTTTCGCGAGGGCCTGGACCATCCCCCCTTCTGGGCTCACCACCACGCCGATGCGCGGGGTGGCGACGCGGATTCCCGCGGCCGCGGCCGGATCGGCGGCGGATTCCCAGGCGCGGCAGACCTCGGCGAGAAAGCCTACGCCCGCGCCGGAGGTCTCGGTGAGGATCTCGCTGCCGCGATCGCCGTAATAGCCGACGGCGGACGCGGAGACGAAGACGCGCGGGCGCGGTGTGATGGAGGCGAGGGTGCGCGCGAGGAGCGCCGTGGATCGGGTGCGGCTCTCCAGCACACGCCGCCGGTGGCCGCCGGTCCAGGGCCAATGGGCGATCGTGGTCCCGGAGAGGTTGACCGCGGCATCGACTCCATCGAGACCGGCCGCGTCGATGGCGCCGGCGTCCGGATTCCATCCGACTTCGGTCGCGTCCCTGGCGGGGCGGCGCACGAGGCGAACGACCTCGTGTCCCTGAGACGTGAGATGGCGTGTGAGCGCCACGCCGATGAGCCCGGAGGCGCCTCCGATCGCGATCCTCATACCTCGATTGTAGCGGAGCGACGCGCCTGCTAGGGTTCCGCGCGTGACTTGGACTTCACCCACGCGCGAAGGCGCGCCGCTCACCGACTGGATTCGCCCGGTGCCGGACTGGCCGCAGCCCGGAGTTCTGTTTCGCGATCTCACGCCGCTCTGGGCGGACGGTCGCGCCTGGGCGCGCGCGATCGGCGCGCTGGCACGGCCGTTCGATGCCGCGCCGCCCGATCTCGTGCTCGGCATCGAGGCGCGTGGGTTTCTCGTGGCGGCCGCGCTCGCCGC
Organism: Candidatus Eiseniibacteriota bacterium; assembly: GCA_035494915.1. Classification (GTDB taxonomy): domain Bacteria; phylum Eisenbacteria; class RBG-16-71-46; order SZUA-252; family SZUA-252; genus WS-9. The sequence goes on from DATJGP010000072.1 coordinate 12,191, forward strand.
ACGGTGGGGGACGGGTGTCGTGCTCGCGCGAAAGCCGGGCAAGCTCCCGGCGGCCTCGCTCAGGCAGGACTATGAGCTGGAGTACGGACGCGCGACGCTCGAGACGCACCGCGATCTCATTGCGCGCGGCGCGCGCGTGTTGATCGCCGACGACGTGATCGCAACCGGGGGAACCGCGGCGGCCTCGAGGGCGATGGTCGAGGCGCTGGAATGCAGCGTGGTCGGATTCGCGTTCCTGGTGGAGATCGAGCCTCTGGGGGGACGCGAGAAGCTGGGCGTCAGCGCGCCCGTGCACAGTGTGGTCGTCTACGACGGTTCGGGGAACTCCGTGGTCCACGAGTAGACGCCGCGGCGCGAGGGACGCGCCGCGACGTCGCCCGCCCTCAGGGACGCGGCCTTACACCTCGCACCTTGACCGAGGTGACCGCCTCCCATGCGTCGGCGGTCACGCCCTCAGCCGCAGCGCCACCTCCGCCCGACGCGTATCGCCGCTCTTCCAATACCTCCACCTCCTCGAAGCCTGCCTCGCGCATCGCAGCCAGGAAATCCTGCTTCGGCATCGCGCCCGCGACACAGCCCACGTACGCCTCGACGGACCGCCGCACGTCGTCCGGCAGCGAGCGTGTGAGCACGAGATCGCTGACCACCATCCGACCCCCGGGACGTAGAGCCCGCATCGCCTCGGCGAACACGCGAGGCTTGGCGGGGGAGAGATTGATCACGCAGTTGGAGATGATGAGATCGACGCTCTGATCCGCGACCGGCAGGTTCTCGATCTCGCCGAGACGGAACTCCACGTTGGCGTAATCCCCCTCGGCCGCGTTCTTCCGCGCTCGCGAGATCATCGCCGGCGTCATGTCGACACCGATGGCCCGGCCCGTGGGACCGACCTCACGCGACGCGAGGAACACGTCGATGCCAGCGCCGGAGCCCAGGTCGAGCACGGTCTCGCCGGGCCGCACCTCGGCGTGGCCGAGCGGGTTCCCGCAGCCCAGATTCAGGTTCGATCCCTCGGGGATCGCCTTCTTCTGCTCCTCCGTGTATCCAAGCGCGGAGGCGTCGTCGCAATCTCCGCAGCCACACCCGCCGCAACAGCCGCCGTCCTTCACAGCAATCGAGCCGTACCGTTCCCGAACCGCGTCGCGAATGTCCGTCATGCCTTCCTTCCTTTCGTGTCGATCAGAGCACGGAGCAGCCCGGAGAGCCGCTCCACCGATTCAGGGGCGGCGCAGTAGCAGACGCGCGGCCCGTCGATCTCTCCCTCGATGAGGCCTGCTTCCTTCAGCACCTTGAGATGCTGCGATACCGTGGCCTGGGCGAGCGGCAGGCGGTC
>DATJGP010000073.1:0-7351 GCA_035494915.1 Candidatus Eiseniibacteriota bacterium
GGCGTGGCGAGCGCGCCCACCCCCGAACCCGCGGTAGAGCTCGCCGGGTTCGGCATGTTCCGGGGCAGCCCCGTCCTCTTCGCGAGCGCCGGCTCCGGTGGCCCCACGTGGCTCGCCGCGAAGGGTGGAAACGGCAAGGGCAACGGTGGCGGCGGCAGCGGTGGCACCGGCAGCGGTGGCGGCAACGCCGGCGGTAACGGTGGCGGCGGTGGCAACGCTGGTGGCAACGGCGGTGGCAACGGTGGTGGCAATGGCGGCGGTGGTACGGGCGGTGGCGGCACCGGCGGTGGTGGCACTGGCGGTGGCGGCACGGGTGGCGGTGGGACCGGCGGTGGCGGTGGCGGCGGTGGTGGCGGTGGTGGTGGTGTTGGCGGAACGGGAGGAGGCAACTTCCAGCTCCTCGACTACCCGGATTGCAACGAGGACGACTTCACCGGCGGCGGCGCCGCGGCGGTCTACGAATACACGAAGAACGGCTACCAGTGCTGCCTCGGCATCGGCGACGAGATGGTCTTGACCGCGCCGGGTAACAAGGTCGGCCCGTTCAAGTCGGCGCTCCAGGAGCGCTGGGACGCGGACACGGACAAGTCGTCGAACTGCTACCAGGAATACACGGGCAATCAGAACCGCGTGTTCCTCACGCCGATCGTTGAAGGCTTCGACGTGAACGGCGCGAAGTACGTGCGGATCGTGAAATTCGCGGCCTTCTTCCTGCGGGAGCGTCCCGGCGGGGACATGGTCCAGAACGGCGTCACCGGACAGTTCATCAAGTACATCGCCCCTGGCGAGCCGGGTCCTCCGGCTGACACCGGGATCTACGGCGTTCACTTAGTCGAATAGGGAGACCTGGCCATGTCGCTCGACAGCCATAACGGGAATTCGAACCCGCCGGGCGGGCGCAACGGCGGGCCCACGGCGAACGGGCCCGTGCGTCCGGACGCCGTGACGATCCTCCTCATTCTCGAGGACGAGTCGAACCGTCGCAGCACGCGCACGGCTCTGAACGGCCTCGCGGGGGTGGAGATCGTCGGCGAGCGCTTCGAGCTTCGGAGCGGTCTCTTGCTCGCGCGGCAGCGTCGTCCGCGCATCGTGCTGCTCGATCTCCCCGACAACTATGAAGAGGCGCTCAACGCCGCCGGGCAATTCAAGCTCGACCTGCCCGACACGGCGCTCTTCCTCCTTTCGAACAATCTCGATCCGCAGCTCCTCCTCCGGGCCATTCGCGCCGGGGCGCAGGAGGTCCTGAAGAAGCCGCTCGACCGGGCGCTCCTCCAGGACGCGGTCGAGCGCGTCTCACGGAGCGGCGCCGCCCGCTCCGCTGCGGGTACCCGAGCGCGCTCGATCACAACTTTGTTCAGCACCAAAGGCGGGATCGGGACGACCATGGTCGCGGCGAACCTGGCGGTCTCGATGAAGGCCCACCTGAACGTGGATTCGGTGGCCCTGGCCGATTTCGACGCGCAGTCGAGCGGCGCGGCCCACGTGCTCGGGCTCAAGGCCGAGAAGTCCATCGCGGATATGATGCGCGCTCCCCGGCTCGATACCGCGGCGCTTCAGATGAACCTGCTCCGCCACTCGACCGGCCTTTCGGTTCTGGCCCAGCCCGAGGATCTCTCGAACTTCGAGGCCATGAGCCCGGCGCAGGCGGGAGCCGTGCTCGACGCGCTCTCCTCCACGCACGACGCGGTCGTCGTGGACGCTCCGCACTCGTTCGACGAGGTGTCGCTCGAGGTCCTCGACCGGAGCACCACCATCGTCCTTCTGGCCGAGCTCTCCATTCCGTCGATCCGGGCGGCGCGGCGCGCGCTCGAGGTCTTCGACCGGCTCCATTTCACCGACGTTCCCGACCGCGTGAAGATCGTCGTGAACCGCTACACCGGCACGCGCGGGTTCATCACCCTGGACCAGCTCTTCGAGGCGCTTCAGGTCCGGGCGTTCCACACGATTCAAAACGATTATCGACGCGTCTTCGCGTCCGTGAACGCGGGTCGGGCGCTCTGTCTGGACGATCCCGACTCGCAAGTATCCAAGGACATCATCTCGCTCGCGGCCAAGCTGGCCGGACGGGAGGTGCCCACGACGCCGGCGGAGGAGAGCATCCGGCGGGGTCTCTTCGGAAGGAAGGTGCTTCGATGAGCTTACGAGATCGTTTCCGCAAAGGTGCGGGGGGCAGCCCCGTCTCCACCTCGACCGAAACCGAGCCCGCGAACCGAGGTCCTCAGGCGGCGCCCCCGGCGGCGTTCGACGAGTACCAGGAGCTGAAGCGACGCCTTCATCGCGAGATGATCGGCAAGCTCAACATGGCGTTGCTCGACGGCCTCGATGAGAACGGGCGCCGGGACCAGGTGGAATCGGTGGCGCGGCGGCTCCTTTCCGACTCGGAGCTCCGTCTCACTCGCTCCGACGAGGAGCGGCTCGTGCAGGAGCTCCTGCACGACACGTTCGATCTCGGACCGATCACGCCGTACCTTCTCGACGAAGAGATCTCGGACATTCTCGTGAACACGCACCGCCAGGTCTACGTGGAGCGGCTCGGCCGCCTCGAGCTGACCCCGGTGCAATTCCGGGACGAGGCGCACCTTCGCCTCATCATCGACCGCATCATCTCGCGGGTCGGCCGCCGTATCGACGAGTCGAGCCCGCTGGTCGACGCCCGTCTCCCGGACGGCTCGCGCGTGAACGCGATCATCCAGCCCGCGGCGCTGGACGGTGCGATCCTCTCGATCCGCCGCTTCCGCCGCAAGGCGCTCTCCATCGACAACCTGCTCGAGCTCGGCTCCTTGACGGAGCCGATGGCCCGGCTCCTGCGCGGCATCATCCGCGCGCGAATCAACGCGCTGATCACGGGGGGCACCGGCTCCGGTAAGACGACCCTCCTCAACATTCTGTCGCGCTACATCCCGGACGGCGAGCGCATCGTCACGATCGAGGACTCGGCGGAGCTCCAGCTCCAGCAGCCCCACGTCGTGCGCCTCGAGACCCGCCCGCCGAACATCGAGGGGCGGGGCACGATCACGCAGCGCGACCTCGTCCGAAACGCGCTCCGTATGCGTCCCGACCGCATCGTGGTCGGCGAGGTGCGCGGCGACGAAGTGCTGGACATGCTCCAGGCCATGAACACGGGCCACGACGGATCGCTCACCACGATCCACTCGAACGGCCCGCGTGACGCTCTGCACCGTCTCGAGAACTTGGTCCTGATGGCCGGCCACTCGCTGCCCGACAAGGCGATTCGCGAGCAGGTCGCGTCGGCGCTCCAGGTGATCGTCCACGTATCGCGCATCTCCGACGGAACCCGCAAGGTGCTCTCGATCTCCGAGATCACCGGCATGGAAGGTCCCGTCGTCACGATGCAGGAGATCTTCCGGTTCACCCGCACCGGCACCCGGGCGGACGGCAAGGTCGAGGGGCGTTACGAAGCCACCGGGGTCGTGCCTCACTTCGTGGACCAGGTCCGCCTGGCCGGCACTGACCTGACCGGCATCTTCGAGCGGGGGGCCGGGCGATGATCTACGTCTTCGTTGCGATCCTTGTCTTCGGGGCCGTGGCGACCCTGGTCACCGCCATGGCGCAGCGGCGCAAGGAGCAGACGGACCAGAAGCTGAGGGATCGCGTCGGCTCGAACGATCTCGCGGGGCCGGCCGGTATGGTGGCGCTCGAGCGCGATACGCGCATGAGCACGATCCCGCTCCTGGATACCTTCTTGAAGAACCTGTCGATGGCGCGCCGCATCGAGCTCTTCCTCTATCAGGCGGGGATGAGCATGCGGGTCGCGACCTTCGTCCTCCTGATCGCGGCGTCCGCGATGGCGGCCTATCTCGTCTCGTTCGCCATTTTTGGCAAGGTGCTGAACGCCGTCTTCTTCCTCCTGGTCGGCGGCTTCCTCCCGATCTTCTTCGTGGGACAGAAGAAGAACGCGCGCATGAAGGCCTTTTCGGAGGAGTTCCCGGACACGCTCGACCTTCTCGTGAGCGCGCTCCGGGCGGGCATCTCGTTCACCGGCGCGCTCCAGATCGTCGCGGACGAATCGCCCGAGCCCGTCCGTTCGGAATTCGCGATCGTGGTCGAGGAGCAGGCGCTTGGCCTCGATCTCCGCGAGGCGCTGGGCAACATGGCCACCCGGGTCGACTCCCTCGACCTCAAGTTCTTCGTCACCGCGGTCGTCCTGCAGCGGGACACGGGCGGTAACTTGACCGAGGTTCTCGAGAACACGGGCAAGCTGATCCGCGACCGGTTCCGCATTCTCGGCGACATCATGACGTTCACATCCCAGGGGCGGCTCACGGGTCTGATCCTGACCTGCCTCCCCGCGGGCCTCGGTTTGTTCATGGCGCTCACCGCGCCGGATTACTTCCACAAGATGTGGGACCACCCGAACGGTCGGATGATTCTCGGCTTCGCGTTCCTCATGCAGCTTCTGGGCGGGTTCGCGATTCGGAAGATCGTCGACATCAAGGTGTGACGCCATGTTCCTGATCTCGACACTTCTGCTCGCGTTCGCTCTCGGAATCGGGTTCTTCGCCCTCTACCAGATCTTGGTGAGGGATCGCGATCCCGTCACCGCCCGGCTTCGGGACCTGAGGACGCGCGCCCTCGCGGCCCGTCCCAAGCTCGAGGCCGAAACGCCCTCGCCCATCGCGCAGCTCCTTGCGTCGCTCGGCGGCTTCCTCCCGACCGGCGAGGACAAGGAGGCGCTCCAGTCGGGCCTCGTGCGGGCCGGCATTCGCTCGCAGAGCGCGCCGATGATCTTCCTCGGAACCAAGGCGATCTTGGCCGTCGTCTTCGCGGTCGGTTGGATCGTGCTCAACTTCGCGCTCGCGCGGCCCATCGGGTCGATCTTCTTCTCGGGCATGGTCGCGGGCGTCGTCGGCTTCTACACGCCGACCATGTGGCTCGCGATGAAGGGCGGGGCGCGCCGCGGCCGGATCCAGCAGGCGCTTCCTGACGCGCTCGACCTCCTGGTCGTGTGCGTGGAGGCGGGACTCGGCCTGACCGCCGCGATCGAGCGCGTGGGGCGCGAGATCGCGATCGCGAGCCCGAATCTGAGCGACGAGTTACTGCTCGTGAACCAGGAGATCCGGACGGGACTCTCCCGGTCCGACGCCCTCCGGCGCCTCGCGCGCCGCACGGGCGTCGAAGATCTCTACGCGCTCTCCGCGATGCTGATCCAGGCGGACAAGCTCGGAACCAGCATCGCCCAGTCGCTCCGCGCCCATGCGGAGTCCATGCGTACGAAGCGCCGCCAGCGCGCCGAGCAGATGGCGCGCAAGGCCGGGATCAAGCTCGCCTTCCCGCTCGTCTTCCTGATCTTCCCGGCGCTCCTGATCGTGATCTTGGGGCCGGCGGCGATTCAGCTGATGCAAGCGATCGCAGCACAGAACGCCACGCGGTAGTGGCGAACGAGGAGGTGAAGCTCACATGTGGAAGCAGATCGTTCTTTATGGACTCGTGGTGGCTTTCGGTCTCATGTGGATGACGCGCCGCGGCGGCCGTCGCAAGAAGGCCGACCGCTAAGGCCGGCATCGTGGTACCAGGGGCGGACTGCTTCGGCGGCCCGCCCCCTTCGCATTGGGGGTCCCGCGTAACTCCACCCAGATCCCCTGCTTCCGGTCGTTTGGAATAGTCCTCGGGTTCCGGGCGTAGTAGAGTCGGCGCCCGATGACCCCTGCGCGGCCTGATCGAACGGGGCTCACGGACGAGGAGCTGGTCCGGCTCGTCCGCGGAGGCGAGACCGACGCGTTCGCGGAAGTCGTTCGCCGCGTCCAGCGGCCCGCCTATCGCCTCGCACTCCGGATCACGCGCCATGCCGAGGACGCGGACGACGTCGTCCAGGAGAGCCTCGTGAAGGCGTACCAGGCGCTCGACCGATTCCAGCTCGGCCGCGCCCTCTCCCCGTGGATCCTCACGATCGTGGCGCGCACCGCGCTCTCGCTCCTCCGGCAGGGAAAGCGGAGAGCCGCCATGTCGCTCGACGATCCGGGACCGGATGGCCAGGCCTCGCTCGCCGAGCGGAGCGCCGATCCGACGGCCGATCCCGTCCTGTGGGAGCGCCGCCTGGACGTGGAGCGCGCCTTCTCGCGACTGAGCGAGGAGCACCGCGTCATCCTGGCGCTCCGGGTCGAGGGGGACCTTTCCTACGCATCCATCGCCGAGACCCTCGACGTGCCCCTCGGCACCGTGATGTCCCGGCTCGCGCGCGCGCGTGAGGCGCTGACGGAGCAGATGACCCAGACGAAGAAGGACGAGCGATGAGCGTCGAACCCCTCCATCCCGTGCCCGAGGAGCTCTTCGCCTACCGAGACGGCGAGCTGCCCGCCGAACGGCGGGCGTTCGTCGAGACACACGTGATGGCGTGCCGCGTCTGCCGCGAGCAGATGGACGAGATGTCGAAGCTCGAGGCCTCGCTCCGGGCGCAACCCGACACCGTGGGGGACGCGTACTACGACCGCATGCAGGCGCAGGTGATGGCCAAGATCCACGCGGCCGCTCCCCCCTCGCGGGCGCCGATCCGGGAGGTTCCGCTCGAGCGCCGCAGGGACGACCGGGAGGAGCGTCGCCGGGGCGCGCCGAAGCTTCCGTGGATCGCGGTTGGATCGGCGGTCAGCGCCATGGCGGCGGTGGTGGTCGTCGTGGTGCTCCTCGTCCGCCAGAGCTCGATGCCGCAGGTCGCCGTGCTCGAGCGCTCGGCGCCCGACGCGGGACGGCGCAACGCGGTCACCGACACGAGCGAGGCGGGGGGGCAGCTCGCGCCCGCGCCCTCCGAGGAGGCGCCGATGGCGCCGGGTGCCGATGCGCGCGCGAAGGAGCGGCAGCTCGCGGAAGCGCCCCAGACGAAGCAGCAGACACCGCCCACGGATCAGGGGGCCCTCGCTCCGCGCGCCGAGGCCAAGAAGGACAAGGCCAACGAGGCCGGGGATGAGAAGCTCGCCTCGAGGCCCGAGTCGGACCTGATGGCGCAGCGATCCGTCGCGGGACTGTCGAAGGACGAAGCGGTGCAGCAGGCGGCGCCCCAGGCGTCGATGGCCCCGCCAGCCGCCGCGGCCGGCAATCGTTACGAGTCCGCGCTCTCGCGGTTCGGTTTGCCTCCGCTCTGGGGACCGGGCGTGTCCGACGATCTCGTGCTCCGGGCCGAGCCCGTGTTCCGGAATCTCTACCGCACGGGGGGCGCGACGACACCGCTCGATTCCGCGCGGGTGCGCCTCTATCTCGCCGAGGCCGAGCGCCTCCGGGCCGGAGCGGCGCCGGATTCAGCGGCGATCGACGAGATCGAGCACCACTATCAGAGGGCGATCCGCCTCGGCCGCGACGATCCTGCCACGGTCTCCACGGCGGCTCAGCGCCTTCGCGATTT
>DATJGP010000074.1:0-6085 GCA_035494915.1 Candidatus Eiseniibacteriota bacterium
ATTCGATACGTCTTGAGATTCCGCGTACAGGAGCGCGCGGTGGCCGCGGCACGGCTCAGAATCCAGAGGTCCGCATCGTTGAGAACCGGCCGCGCCTTCGCCTCATCCGGCACGAAGCCGTCGAGGTGCGGCTGCACGAGGCGGAACGCGTTCCAGAGCTTGTTCGCGAAGTGCCGCCCGAGATCCACCTTCTCGTCCGAGAAGCCGTGGATGTCGTTCCCCTGCGGCGATAGGAGGACGAGCGTCATGCGGAGCGAGTCCGAGCCGTAGCGATCCATCAGCTCGAGCGGGTCGGACGAATTGCCGAGCGACTTCGAGAGCTTCCGCCCCTGCGCGTCCCGCACGATGCCGTGCAGGTAGACCTGCTTGAACGGGCAGCTCCCCATGAACTCGAACCCGGCCATCACCATGCGCGCCACCCAGAAGAAGATGATGTCGGGCCCGGTGACGAGCACGGACGACGGGTAGAAGCGGTCGAGATCGGGCGTCTGCTCGGGCCAGCCGAGCGTGGAGAACGGCCAGAGCCACGACGAGAACCACGTGTCGAGCACGTCCTCGTCCTGTTTCAACGCCGCGTTGCCGCACTTGGGGCAGGTGGTCGGAGTCTCCACCTCGACGATCTGCTCCGCGCATCCTTCGCAGGTCCACACCGGGATGCGATGGCCCCACCAGAGCTGCCTCGAGATGCACCAGTCGCGAATTCCTTCGAGCCAGCGGAGGTACACCTTCTCCCACCGCCGCGGCACGATCGCGAGCTCGCCCTTCTCGATCGCCGCGTACGCGGGCTCGGCGAGCGGCTTCATCCTCACGAACCACTGGAGCGAGAGGTACGGCTCCACGATGGTGTCGCAACGGTCGCAGTGCCCCACCGCGTGACGGTGCGGCTCCACCTTCACGAGGAGGCCGCGGTCCTCGAGCGCCGCCACGATGCGCTGGCGCGCGTCCTCGCGCGTGAGCCCGCGGAAGTCCCCCGCGTTCTCGTTCATCACCGCGCTCTCGTCCATCACCTTGATCGGCGTGAGCCCGTGGCGCTGCCCCATCTCGAAGTCGTTGGGGTCGTGCGCGGGGGTGATCTTCACCGCCCCCGTGCCGAACTTGGGATCCACCGAATCGTCGAGGATGATCGGCATCTCGCGGCGGAGGAACGGCAGGATCGCGGTCTTCCCATGGAGAGGCGCGTAGCGCTTGTCCTTCGGGTGCACCGCCACCGCCACGTCGCCGAGCATCGTCTCCGGCCGCGTGGTCGCCACCGCGAGCTTCCGCTTCGAATCCTTCACCGGATACTGGATCGTGTAGAGCTTGCCGTCCGTCTCGACGTGGTTCACTTCCTCATCGGACAGCGCGGTGTGGCAGCGCGGGCACCAGTTGATGATCCGGTTGCCGCGGTAGATGAGCCCCTTCCTGTAGAGGCGCACGAAGACCTCGCGCACCGCGCGCGACAGGCCCTCGTCCATGGTGAAGCGCTCGCGCGACCAGTCCACGGAGTCGCCCAGGCGCTTCATCTGCTCGGTGATGCGCTTGTGGTAGATCTCCTTCCACTTCCAGACCTCCTCCACGAACGCCTCGCGCCCGAGATCGAAGCGGGTCTTCCCCTGCTCCGCGAGGCGCTTCTCCACCACGTTCTGCGTGGCGATGCCGGCGTGGTCGGTGCCCGGGAGCCACAGGGTCGGCACGCCCGTCATCCGCTGCCAGCGGGTCAGGAGGTCCTGGATCGTGTGGTCGAACACATGTCCGAAGTGGAGGCTCCCGGTCACGTTGGGAGGCGGGATCGTGATGACGAACGGAGTCCCATCCCCGTCCCTTGGGCGGAAATACCCCCGGCTCACCCAGTGGTCGTACCACCGGCGCTCGACCTCGGTCGGATCGTAGTTCTTGGGTAGCTCGGATGGGCTCATCGCAGGGCTCGGCGTGCCTCCGCCTGCGGGTTCGTGGTGCCACCCGCGGCCGGGTCTAAGTTTCGCGTTTCCAAGTGAATCGAAGACGGTATCATAGGGCTTCCGAAGGGGTCAAATCGCCCCGAACCCGTCCGCCCAGCCCCTTGCCGGGGCGCCGCTTCCACCCTATCATCGCCGAGCCTCATGAATCCCGAACGCTCGACCGATACGCGACTTCCGTCCCGCGACGACCTGGTGGCCCTCCTCCACGAGCACACGGAGGGGCCGGGGCTCCGGAAGCACATGCTGTCCGTGGAGGCCGCCATGCGGGCCTATGCCCGCAAGATGGGGGCTGACGAGGAGCTCTGGGGGGCGACCGGGCTGCTCCACGACTTCGATTACGAGAAGCACCCGTCGAAGGAGGAGCACCCGTTCGTTGGATGCCGGATCCTCACGGAGCGCGGGTTCCCGCCTGAGATGATCGAGGCGATCCTGGGGCACGCGTCCTACAGCGGCACGCCCAGGGTGACGCCGATGGCCCGCGCGCTGTTCGCGAGCGACGAGCTCTGCGGGCTCATCACCGCGACCGCGCTGGTGCAGCCGGGGAAGACCTTGGCCGAGGTCACCACGGATTCGGTGCTTCGAAAGATGAAGAAGAAGGAGTTTGCGCGATCGGTCAATCGCGACGAGATCGAGGAGGGGGCGCGCGAGCTGGGCGTCCCGCTCGAGGAGCACGTCGCCTTCGTGCTCGCGGCGCTGCAGGAGGCCGCGCCTTCGCTCGGATTGTGAGTGCGGTTCGCGCTGTGAGTTTGGTCGCCGTTTCCCCTACGGAGGTACGCCCATGAGCCCCACCCGGAAGAAGACGCGCGGCAACGGACACGCGCCGGATCCCGAGCCCATGGGCGCGCCTCAGGCCAAGCCTGACGTCGTCGCGCTCGAGCGCTACTTGAAGTCGATCGGCGTCGACGGCGACCGCGATCCGGAGTATTCGGTGACGGCGGCCTTGCTGTCCGAGCTCTTGGTGGAGCGTACGTCGGGGTTGCGAGGAGAGCCGCCGATGCTCCGGCCCCTCGCCTACACGGGCAAGGCGGGGCAGCTCGTGTCCTTGGAAGGATTCACGGTGTACGGTTTCTGCCCGCACCATCTCGTCCCCTACATCGCCGAGGCCGGCGTTCGCTACGTTCCACGGGAGCAGGTCGCCGGTGCGGGTGCGCTCGTTCGCTTCGTTCGGGACCTGGCGCGCATCCCGATGCTCCAGGAATCGTTGACGCAGAGAATCGCCGACGGCATCCACGACTTCCTCGATCCCGCCGGCGTCCAGGTCTGGATGCGGGCGCGCCATCTCTGCATGGAGCTGCGTGGCGCCGGATCGCACGCTCGGTTGGTGACCGAGGCGCGCCGCGGCGAGCCTCTCCCCTCGGTCGCGGCCGCGGCGCACGCCGGCCCTACCTCCTAACGGTGGCTTCGGTCTCGGTCGTCCTTCCCACGCGGGATCGCCCCGCGTTCCTGCTCGAGGCGCTCGAGACGGTGCGGCGGCAGACGCATCTCGAGATGGAGCTCGTGCTGGTGCGCGATGGCGGCGCCCCCTTCAGCGAGGAGGGACGCGCGGCCGCGGACAGCCTCGAGTTCCCCACGATCTTCGAGGAGCGGGACGAGGGCGAGGGTTTGGCCCAGGCCAGGAATCGCGGAATTGCGCGCGCCCGTGCGGACGTGGTGGCTTTTCTCGACGATGACGATCTCTGGGAGCCCGATCACGTGAAGCGGCTCGCCGCGGCCTTCGATCGCGATGTGGAGGCCGTGGTGGCCTACTCGGACGCGACGATCGAGCGTGATGGCGACCGGAGAGTGCTCGCCATGCCGTTCGATGTCGGAGTGTTCGGCCGGAACGGGTTCATCCCGCCGAGCGCGTTCGCCGCGCGGCGCTCCGCGTTCGTGGAATACGGCGAGTTCGACGCCACGATGCCGTACTCCGAAGACTGGGACTGGCTGCTAAGGGTGGCGCACCGCGGCGGAAAGATCGTGCGCGTGCCGGGTGCGACCGCGACCATCCGCATCCACGGCGACGGCTTGAGCCAGCTCAAGCCCGACCGTCTGGCGGAGCGACAGCGCTGCCTCGATCTCCTGAGCTCACGGTATGGCCTCGGGCGGATCGAGCCGAAGACGTTCTGGGAAGTGGCTGCAGACCTCCGGCGAGCGACCCGCTCCTCGACCTGACCTCATGGGCCGGCCGGAACGCGTCGACGCACTGATCGTCGGAGCCGGCGTCGCCGGCATCGCCGCGGGAATCTGGCTGCGCGACCTCGGGGTCGAGGCCGTGATCTTCGAGGAAGCGCTTCAGCCCGGCGGCCAGCTCCACGAGATCCACGCTCCCACCATCAACTACCTGCTGGCTCGTGGATGGGACGGCCCGCGCTTGGCGGCGGGAGTCGTCGCGGACGCGCGCGCGTGGGAATTGCGAATCGAGGTCGGTGCGCCGGTGGAGTCGATCAACGTGCGTCAGCGGTCCGCGATTCGCGGCGGACAGAGGTTCGTCGGCTCCACGCTGGTCGTCGCGACGGGATTGAGGCGCCGAAGCCTCGGTGTCCCGGGAGAGCGCGAGCTGGCGGGGCACGGCGTGAGCGTCTCCGCCAATCGCGATCGCACCGCGTACGCCGGGCGGCCCGTGGTGGTGGTCGGCGGCGGCACAGCCGGTGTGGAGGACGCGCTTCTGTGCGCGGAGACCGGCTCCCCCGTGACGCTGCTGCATCACAGCTCCCGGTTCCGAGCGCGGAGCGATTTCCTCGAACGGGCCAGGAAGACTCGCGGAATCAAGATCGTCACGAGCGCGCGCGTGACACGGATCCTGGGCGATGCCGAGGTGAGCGGCGTGGAATATCGCGTGCGCGGCGCGGCGAAGCCGCGCGTGCTGCCTGCTGACGCCGTCTTCGTGCGAATCGGATGGGAGCCGCGGAGCGAGCTCCTGCGCGGTCAGCTTCGTATGGATCGCGCCGGCTACGTGGTGGCGGGCGTTGGCGGCGTCACGAACGTGCCGCGCGTCTACGCGATTGGCGATGTCTGCTCGCCGAGGTCGCCGTCGATGGCAAACGCGGAAGGACAGGGATCGGCGGCGGCGTGGGAGATCGCGAGGCTGCTGAAGCGGGTGGGTTGATTCAGTGGGTGGTCGAAGGGTGCGCGAAGGCTGCCGGGTGGCTCGAGGCTAGAACCGCGTTCCGCCGCTCCACCGACCAACGCGCGAACGCACCGGGACCGGACAAAGCCATCGCGGCGGATGGATCGGGCTGAGTGGCCACCGGTTCGAGGAGACGCTCCCATCCAGTCGTCTGGAGGAAGTAGGTGCACGCCTGCCCGGCGCTGGGCGGGGGCGCGCGGAACGCGAGCTGCACCGTGTCTCCGGGCGCGACCCCGAACACCTCCCAGTCCTCCATGATCAGCGGACCGCGCACGTCGCGGTGACGCGCACTAAAGGCGCGCTCGGGGCGTACCTCCTGGACGAGGAGATCAGGATCCGGGAAGGAGTCGAGGGCGACCTGGTCGATGCGCCAGAAGCCCGGCGTCTCGTCGAGCCGGACGCGGACGGTCCAGCCGACGGTTCGTGACAGATCGAGCGGGATCGTCATCGTGCCCGGAGTGCTCTCCGTCACGCCCCCCTGCTCCTCCCATCCCCCCACCGTCCACACCGACGCGCGGAGCACGGAGTCTCCGTGAACGATCGTACGAACACGCTTCGCCTCCGTGGTGTCCGTCTGGACGAGCTTGAGCCACTGGTCTCGGTCGTAGCCCCGGCCCTGGACCACGGAGCGGAGCATTTCCTTCGCCCAGGGCGTGAGGCTCGACCTGATGACGAGCCGGGGGTGAATGACACGGGCCGGCCGGGTGAACTCGAGCTCCATACCGTCCGTTGGATCTTGTTCCGACCGCTGTCGTGTGGCTCCCTCCCACGCGTCTCCGTCGTTCTTGGAGACGAGAGGGAGCAGGTCGGAGCCGTCACGCCCTTGCGCGCGGAGGGGAGGGCTGAGCGGTCCAACCGCGTGCATGTGCCCGAGCGGGTCCGGAGCGACATCGAGGGTGGAATCGTGATCGACCGCGATCACGGTGACGGCGTCGATGACGGCCAGGGTCGGGCCGGAGCCGATGCCGCGGAAGAGGAGAAAGCCCTGGTCCAGGTAGGGGGACGTGAGGCGGTGCAGGTCGCGCCGCATGAGCGGACGCGC
>DATJGP010000075.1:0-2417 GCA_035494915.1 Candidatus Eiseniibacteriota bacterium
GACGTTCCGGAGCGCGGCCTCCGCTTCCTCGAGCCGTCCAGCCTCATAGTAAACGCAGCCGAGGTTGTGGAGGGACGGCATGTTCAGGGGGTCCAGATCGATGGCCCGGCGATTGAGCGTGAGTGCCTCGTCCGTGCGGCCCAGGGCCTGAAGCAAAACCGCGGCCCCATGCATCGCGGAGATATTGGTCGGATCGCGATCGAGCGCGCGCAGAAACGAGGCCTCTGCCGCCGGCCAATCCCAGTCGCGCACGACCTGGATGCGCGCGAGGCGCGCATGCGCCGCGGAGAGATCGGGCTCCAGGTGAAGCGCGCGCTGGATCATCTCGCGCGCTCGCGCATAGGCCTCCTCGACGGGAGCCATGCCGTAATCCCCCTCCTCGGCCGTGGCGTGACCGAGCTCGGCCCAGAGGACGGCGCTTCGCGGATCGCGAGCGACCGCGGCTCGCAGCCGCTCGATGCCGAGCGCGAGGTCCTTGCGATTGCGGCGCAGGAGGAGGTAGTGCCCCTCGAGATAGAGGCGGTGGGCTTCGGGGTCCTGGCTTCGTCCCCGGACCGCGTCCTCCACGTTCCTGCGAAGCGCGTCCGCCGGGGGCGCGGCCGTGAGTGTGGCGTGGAGCTCCTGCGCGACCCTTCGCGCGATGTCGTCCTGCACGTCGAAGAGATCGTCGAGGGTCCGGTCGTACGACTCCGACCAGAGCTGCACGCCGTCGTCCGCATTCACGAGCCGCACCGACACGCGCATCCGGTCCCCGGAACGGCGCACGCTGCCCTCGACGATGGTCGCGACCCCCAGCTTCCGGCCGATGGTTGCGAGATCCTCGTTCTTGCCCTTGAACTGGAACGCCGAGGTCCGCGCGGCCACGTGGAGCCCGCCGATCTTGGAGAGCACCGCGAGCAGCTCCTCCGCGAGGCCGTCCGAGAAATAGTCCTCGGCGGCGTCCTGGCTCCGGTTGAGGAACGGAAGGACGGCGACGGACGGCCGGTCCCGGACGACGCTCCGCGCGATCTCGTCCACCTCCGCGGCCGCCGCGCCGAGGTCCCGCTTCATGGACGCGGCGGTGTAGGGAAGAACGTCCGACGACCCGTCCATGGCGCGATCGATGGCGCGCACCAGCGCGGGCGGAGCGTCAGCCCGCTCGCGCGCGAGCGGCGCGCTCGGCCCGCGGCGGACCTCGGCCCTGAGATCGTCCATCGTTCGCGCCTGGAAGGGAGGGCGTCCGGTCAGAGCCCAGCGTAGGGTCACGCCGAGCGCGTAGAGATCGGTGCGCGGCGTGGCCGGTCCGCCCTCGAGAAGGGAAGGCGCCATGAAGAGTGGGGTTCCCGATCCGTCCCGAGGGGAGATGGCAGTGAAGAGGCGGCGGCGCGTCCCGAGGCCGAAGTCGGTGAGAACGGCCCGTCCACCCGCTTCGAGAACGATGTTGGACGGCTTGATGTCGCGATGAACGATCCCCGCGTGGTCCAGCGCGTCGAGCGCCTCGCACAGCTTGCGCGCGAGGAGCGTCACGTCACGAACGCTGAGGGGCGCCTTCCGCTCGATCGCCTCCGCGAGCGTAGGGCCGCGAAGGAGCTCCATCCACATTCCCACGCGGGCGTCGTGCTCCGCGATGCCGAACACCGTGGCCACGCCTGGATGGCGGACGCGGGCCAGCGCGCGCGCTTCGGCGAGAAGGGACTCCCGCGTCTCGTCGTCCGATCGGGGCAGCAGGAACTTGACCGCGACCTCGCGCTCCAGCGATCCGTCCCAGGCCCGCCACACTTCGCCCGACGTGCCGGAGCCGAGGCGCTCGAGGAGCGTGAATGGGCCCCAGCGTCGGAGCGTATCGCCCTCCTCGACCCGAGCGCTCGTCTTGCGATCGTCGCCCCGCTGGAGGGCCCGGCTGAACGCGGCGATCTTGGCGACGTCGAGGAGAGCGCGAGCGCGGTCTCCGAGCCGGGTCGCGAGCGCGTCGAACTCGTCGTCGCTCAGGTCGACCGGCTTGCCGTCCGACACCGAGGCCACGATGGAATCGATCGGGTCCTCGTAGGGGCGATCGTCCGCCGGGGGAGTATCGTGCGGGAGTCCAGGTGGGATCATCTCGCTGGCTGGGACTGCCTCTCGCGTCTGAAGCGTTGCATGACTCAAATGCGGTAAGCGATTGATATTATGCCATATGACAGATGGTATCGGCAAGCCTCCCCGAGGCCTGAGCGCATGGCTACGATTAGGCCGCGGCGTTCACCTCCGTCGGCCGCTTCCTCCGCCGGTCCAGCCCAAGCAGATGGTCGATGCTGACCGGCCCCGCTCCGCTCGCCGCGAAGTAGAGGAAGATGAAGCAGAACAGAACCGCCGGCTCCCCGTGATTCTGGATGGGCCAGAAGCCGTGCGGAAAATGTCCTTTGAAATAGGCCACCGCCATCTCGCCTGATGCGAGAAAC
>DATJGP010000076.1:0-8264 GCA_035494915.1 Candidatus Eiseniibacteriota bacterium
GCTGGGGCACACGCTGGTCGCACCAACGATCCGGATCGGCTGCTCCGACCACCACATGGAATTCGCGGGGACGATCACGGTGCGGAGGGAGACGTTCGAGGCCGTGGTCACCGACTACGTGACGAGCCTCGCGCGCCATGGGTTCGAGCGGATCTTCCTGCTGCCGACACATGGTGGCAATTTCGGTCCTCTTGCGGCGATGGAGGATGGCCTCCGCCGGGCGGTTGCTCCAACCCTGGTCGCCGCATACACGGATGTCTTCGCCGTCGTGGAGCTCTGGCGTCGCGAGACGGAGGTCGAGCTCGGCCTCGGCGCCAGCGTCGGCGGCCACGCCGACATCGCGGAGACCTCCATCATGAGACATCTCCGCGAGAACCTCGTCCGCATGGATCTCGCCGAGAAGGGCTTCATGGGAGCCATGTCGGAGGAGGTCGTGGCGCGTCTGATGCGCGAAGGAATGAGGTCCATGTCGTCGAACGGCATCTTCGGGGATGCACGCGGCGCGACGCCTGCTCTGGGCCAAAGGCTTCTGAATGCTTTCGCCGACCACGCCGCCGACGTCTTCCGTCGCGCCGCAGCCGATCAACCTGCGGGCAAGTAAGGCGCAGCCCGTCCGACTCTGCTAGAATCCCGCGCTCATGCGATACACGCGCGCTTTCATCCCGACCCTCAAAGAAGACCCGGCCGATGCGGAGCTCGTCAGCCACAAGCTGATGGTCCGGGGCGGCATGCTGCGGAAGCTCGCGGCGGGGATCTACACCATTCTGCCGCTCGGTTGGCGCACGACCTCCAAGGTCGCGCAAATCGTGCGCGAGGAGATGAACCGCGCGGGGTGCCAGGAGCTCCTGCTCCCGATCCTCATGCCGGCGGAGCTGTGGAAAGAGTCGGGACGGTGGGACAAGTACGGGCCGGAGCTGTTCCGGCAGCGGGACCGCCATCAGCGCGATTTCGCCGTGGGGCCGACGCACGAAGAGGCGATCACCGATCTCGTGCGGAACCACGTCCGCTCGTATCGCGACCTGCCGCTCAATCTCTACCAGATCCAGACCAAGTTCCGGGACGAGATCCGCCCGCGCTTCGGCGTCATGCGCGCGCGCGAGTTCATGATGAAGGACGGGTACAGCTTCCACGTCGACGAGGCGTCGCTCGAGCAGGGCTACGAGCAGATGCACGCGGCCTACTCGGCGGTGTTCCGCCGCTGCGGGCTCGAGTTCGTGGTGGTGGAGGCGGATTCGGGCGCCATCGGCGGGGACGTGAACCACGAGTTCCTGGTCACGGCGGACTCGGGCGAATCGCTGGTCTTCTCCTCGGCCTGCGGTTATGCCGCGTCCGAGGAGAGCGCCAAGTACGCAACCCCGGAGCATGCCGGCGAAGACGCCGCAGCGCTCACCCCGAAGGACACGCCGGGGAAGAAGAGCGTCGAAGAAGTGGCCGAGTTCCTCCAGGTCACCACGGACCGTCTTCTCAAGTCCCTCGTGTTCATCGCTGGCGACGATCCGGTGCTCGCCGTGGTGCCGGGGGATCGCGAGCTGAACGAAGCCAAGCTCTCCCGCGCGCTCGGCGGCCTGCCGGTCCGGCTGGCGACCGCGCAGGAGATCGAGAAGATCACGGGTGGACCGCTCGGGTTCACGGGGCCGGTCGGTCTCGAGTCCAAGGTGCGCACGCTCTACGACGCGTCTCTGGGCCGGGGACGGAACTACGTCACGGGTGGGAACAAGCTCGACGTCCACCTCACCAACGTCCGCTTCGGACGCGATCTCACCGGCGGCGCGCAGGCGGACCTGACGAGTGCCCGCGAGGGGGATCAGTGTCCGCGCTGCGGCGACGTGATGCGCGTCACGCGCGGCATCGAGGTGGGGCACATCTTCAAGCTCGGGCTCCGCTACTCGGAGCCGATGAAGGCGACCTACCTCGATCCGGAGGGGGTCGAGCGAACCATCGTCATGGGGACCTACGGCATCGGCGTCACGCGCACGGTGGCCGCCGTCATCGAGCAGCTGCACGACGACAACGGGATGATCTGGCCGATCTCGATCGCCCCGTACCACGTCCATATCGTGGCCGTGAACGTGAAGGACGACACCACGCGCGGCGTCGCGGACAAGCTCTACGCGGCGCTACAGGAAAGCGGTGTGGAGGTCCTCTACGACGATCGCGACGAGCGCCCGGGGGCGAAGTTCAAGGACGCCGACCTGCTCGGCATTCCGCTCCGCGTGACCGTGGGGGAGAAGGGGCTGAAGGAAGGGGTCGTCGAGCTTCGAGATCGTAGGACGGGCGTCGTCGAGAAGGTGCCCGTCCAGGACGCGGCCGGCGCCGTGGCGCGGCGCGTCCGGGACGACCTTACGAAGCTTTCGTAGTCTTCGCAGCCGCGCGATTCGCCATCTTGGCGAGCCGCGACTTCCGCCGATTCGCAACCGCCTTGGGGATCACGCCCTTCCGGACCGCCCGATCCAGCCGGGACGCCATCATGCGCGCAAGTTCCTTGTCCCCAGGGGTTTCCTGCATCTTCTTGAGATACGTCTTGATCTCCGACTTGACGGAAGCGTTCTTCGCCGCCGACCGCTTGGCCGTGCGCATACGCTTGACCGCCGACTTGTGATGCGGCATTCAACTACCTCCGGAACGGGTGACAGGTACAACGTGCGAAGTCCGCGACTGTAAGGGACTTCCGGCCCCCTGTCAAGCGAGGCCGGCGTGGTATACTCGCCCGAATGGCACCGCGACTCCCGAAACGCCGCGGCGACGCTGTCCCCCCTGATCCCCCCGACGACGCACCCAAGGCGGACCTGAAGCAGGCGATCGCCGCTCTCCCGGCTCAACCCGGGGTCTACCTGTTCCGCGACCGGAACGGGCAGCTCCTCTACGTCGGGAAGGCGAAGCGGCTGGATGCGCGCGTGCGATCGCATTTCCAGGATCCCGAGGCGCTCGGTCCGCGGCAGGTGGTCCTGACCCGCCGGACCCAGGCCATCGAGTACATCGCGGTCGACTCCGAAATCGACGCCCTTCTCTTGGAGGCCACGCTCGTCCGCGAGCGCCAGCCGCCCTTCAACATCCGGCTGAAGGACGACAAGCGCTATCCCTACCTGCGCGTCTCGTGGCAAGAACCCTTTCCGCGGCTCACGGTGGTGCGCAAGGTGGAGAAGGACGGGGCCCGGTACTTCGGACCCTACACCGAGGTGAAGAGCCTCCGCGCGCTCCTCCGGCTCACGCAGACGATCTTCCCCATGCGCACGTGCACCGACATCGACGCGCACATCCAGGCCAGGCGCGAGTGCCTCGAGTTCCACATCGGCCGGTGCACCGGGCCATGCATCGCGGCGCAGTCGGCCGAGGACTACCGCGCGATGGTGGATCAGTTCTGCGACTTCCTCGCGGGCCGGCGTGAAGAGGTGGTGACGCGCCTCCGCGCGCTCCAGGAGAACGCGGCCGAGCGGCGCGAATATGAGCGAGCGGCGCGGCTCCGGGATCAAATCAAGAAGCTCGAGCAGATCCTCGCGCGGCAGCGCATGGTGGATGTGGCCGGCCTGTCCGCGGACGTGCTCGGTCTGGCGCGCGAAGGGGAGCGCTGCTGCGTGGTCGTGCTCAAGGTGCGCGAGCGTCGCGTCGTGGCGAAGGATGTGCGGTGGCTCCGCGGCACGAGCGGGAAGAGCGAGGGAGAGCTGCTCCGCGCGTTCGTCACGCTCTATTACACGCAGACCGAGGCGATCCCCGAGACCCTCGTGGTCGAGACCGATCCGACCGAGTGCGAGCTCCTGGTGAGCTATCTCGAGCGCAATGCCGGGAGCCCGGTGCGCGTACGGCAGCCTCGGGACGCCACCGAGCGGGCGCTCCTCCGGACCGCGCATCGAAACGCGACGATGCTGGTGTCGCAGGCGCGTGAAGCCGCCGGGAAGGGCATCGAAGGGAACGCCGCCGACGAGGCGATCGAGCTGCAGCGCGCGCTGGGCATCGACCGGCTGCCTCGACGGATCCGCTGCTTCGACGTGTCGCAGCTCTTTGGCACCTACGTGGTCGCGTCGATGGTGACCTTCATCGACGGGCGGCCGTTCAAGAACGAATACCGTCACTATCGAATCCGGACCGTCGAGGGGCAGGACGACTTCGCTTCGATTGCCGAGGCGGTTCAGCGTCACGCGGGGCGGGTGACGGAAGGGGACATGGAGGCGGCCGACCTCGTGCTCATCGACGGCGGAATCGGGCAGCTCCAGGCGGCGCTGGCCGCGGTTCAGGGCACCCCCCTCGAATCCGTGCCGTTCGCCGGACTCGCGAAGCGGCTCGAGGAGATCGTGCGGCCGGGCGGCGCGCCGGTGCTCCGGCTGTCGCGGCGATCGCCGGCGCTCAAGCTGCTCATGCGCATTCGCGATGAGGCGCATCGGTTCGCGATCACCTACCATCGCACTCTCCGCGGGCGGGCGGTTCGCAGCACCGAGCTCGAGAAGGTGCCCGGTCTCGGTCCCAAGCGGCAGGCGCTGCTCTTACGCCGGTTCGGCTCGGTGGAGAGGCTCAAGCAGCAGCCCGTCGGTGCGATCGCGGCGGTGCCGGGGATTGGAGAGCGTATGGCTGCGAGGATTCTCGAGGTGGTTGGAAGCGCGGGAGGACAATCGTGAGCAGCACGACCCAGAAACCGAGAACGCCGCGGAGCGCCATGAAGCCGCGTGCACGTCGCACGGCCACGCCGAAGCCTGAACGTCAGCCCGTGGCTGCCGCCAGCGTGAAGACTCCGCTCGGGAAGGTCTGGATCCTCGCGACCGAATCAGGCCTGCGCGAGATCCGCCTCGCGGACGAGGGGCGGCCGACGCGCCAGGAGATGGACGCACGCGGATGGAAGCTGGTCCGGAAGAAGAAGTGGACCGACCCCGCCCGCAGGATGCTCGAGCGCTATCTCGAAGGGCGCGAGCGCCGCCTCGAGATCGAGCTCGACCTTGCGATCGGCACTCCGTTCCAGCGCCGCGTGTGGGACGCCGCGCGTCGCATTCCGTACGGCGCGGTCGTCTCCTACGGGGAGCTCGCGAGCATGGCGGGTGGATCGGGGGCGCAGCGCGCGGTGGGAAACGCGCTGGGCGCGAATCCCGTGCCGATCGTGGTGCCGTGTCATCGAATCATCCACGCCGATCAGTCGATCGGCGGATTCTCGTCGGGACTCCGCTGGAAGCGTCATCTGCTCACCATCGAGCGAGGTCAGCTCGAGCTCACGTACACGAAGCCGCGGCGGTCGCTCTTCGGTCGATGACCAACCCGCGCCCGGCCAAGAGCGCAGCCAAGCCCTCGCCGCTCGGCGCCGACGTCGAGCGCTTTCGCGAGCACCTGGCGCTCGAGCGCCGCATGAGCGACCACACCGTGCGTGCCTACGTCCGGGACCTGGAGCAATACGGCCGGTTCCTCGGCGGGCGCCGAATCCGGACCGCGGGCTCGGCCAGCGCGCGGGACATCGAGGAGTACATGCGGGGAGCCAAGTGGGCCGCGTCCACCGTGGCCCGCAAGCTGGCCGCCCTCCGCGCCTTTCACGAGTTCTTGCGCCGGCGCGGCGTGACGGGAGACAATCCCGCGCTTCAGGTTCGCCCGCCGCGCCGCTCGCGGCCCTTGCCGGATGTGCTCTCGGTGCCGCAGGTGGAGGCGCTCCTCAAGGCGCCGCACGGGCAGGAGCCGGCGCAGATCCGCGACCGGGCGATGCTGGAGGTGGCCTACGCGACGGGACTCCGCGTGACGGAGCTCACGAAGCTCCGGATCGAGGAGATCGACCCGGAAGAACAGCTGGTCCGCTGCATGGGCAAGCGGTCGCGCGAGCGGATCGTGCCGTACGGGAGCCAGGCGAAGCGCGCCCTCGGCGAGTATCTCGACCGCGCGCGTCAGGGCTTCGTGCGGGACCGGAGCGAGCGGGCGGTGTTCCTGACGCGCTTCGGCCGGCCGTTCAGCCGGATGGGTTTCTGGAAGCTTCTCAAGGGCTACGCGAAGACCGCGGGGATCGAGCAGCCGGTGTCTCCGCACACGCTTCGCCACTCGTGCGCGACGCACCTGCTCGAGGGGGGATGCGACCTCCGCGTGGTGCAGGAGATCCTGGGGCATCGCTCGATCGAGACGACGCAGATCTACACCCACCTCGACCGCGGGTATCTGCGCGAGGTGCACACGCGATTTCACCCCCGGGCCTAACAGCCCAAGCCGGAACGTGGAGGACTGGATGACGAGGATTGGGGCTGAATCCGGGCGCTGTCGCTGGGTGCTCGGCCTCGCGGTCATGGTCGTGCTGTCCCTCCTGGCGTTCGGCAGCGCGCGCGCCGAGGAGTTCGATCTCTCGGGACTCGGGCCCGATGCGCAGGCCGCGCTCGGCCCGATCCGCTACGCGTCCGCGGTCTCCATGCGTCAGCCGCCTCCGGCAGAAAAGCCGCGTGCCCCCCTCCTCCGCCGCCAGCGGCCGAACACGATCTCGATCGGCATCCAGGGTGACTACGGGATCATCCGTGGGAACTCGCGCCTCGCCGACGGCTTCAGCGACGGTCCGGGCTACTCGTTCCGCTTCCGGTACATGCTGGCGCCGTCGTTCGCGCTCGGTTTCTCGTTCGAGAGTCAGCGCTTCTACGACAAAGGAGGCCTCCCCTCGACCGAGCTTGGTGCGGGGGACAGCACCGTCGTCATGACCACCGTCGGAATGGAAGGCGTGTTCTACATCCATCGCGAGCGCGAGGTGAACCCCTACTTCGTGACCGGTTTCGGCTATGCGAGCCCTGACGTCGTGGATGAGGTTCGCGGCAGCGCGCGCGTGAACGAGGGCATGTTCCTCGTGATGGGGGCCGGCCTCGAGCGGTTCATCCGGCCGCGCTTCTCCCTCGATTTCACGCTCCGCGGCGAAGCCCTCATCAGCAACTCCGAATTCACAGGCGTCGGCACGATCAGTGCGGGCATCCATCTCTATCCAGGAGACTAGCGCCGCATGCGGGTGACGTTCTGGGGCGCGGCCCGAACGGTCACGGGCTCCAAGCATCTCCTGACCGGCAGCGGCGGCACCGTCCTCCTGGACTGCGGCCTCTTCCAGGGTCGCCGCGCCGAATCCGAAGCGAGAAACCGCGCGCTTCCGTTCAACAGTGCCGCCGTCGACGCGGTCGTGCTCTCGCACGCGCACATCGACCATTCGGGTGCCCTGCCACTGCTCGGCCGCGCCGGTTTCCGCGGCCCGATCTACGCCACGCCCGCCACTCGCGATCTGGCGGCGCCAATGTTGCTCGACGCCGCCATGATCCAGGAGGCGGACGCGCGTCACATCGCCAAGCTGGTGGCCCGCGGCGAGCCGGGCGTCGAGCCCGTCCAACCCCTCTACACCGAGGAGGACGCCGTGCGAGTCCTGGATGGGATGATCGGTCTTCCCTACCGTCAGAAGCACACCGTCGCACCCGGTGTGACGGTCGCGTTCCTAGACGCGGGCCACGTGCTGGGGAGTGCCATCGTCGTACTCGACGTGGAGGACGACGGGCAGGCGATCCGTCTGGCGTTCACGGGCGACCTCGGGCGCCATCACCTGCCGATCCTGCGTGATCCGGAGGTGCCGGCCGGCGTCGAGTGCCTGATCACCGAGAGCACTTACGGTGATCGGTTACATCCGCCGATCGAGCAGATGGGCGAGGAGCTGGCGGCGGTCGTCCGCCGCACCGCCGCGCGTGGCGGAAAGGTCATCATTCCTTCGTTCGCCCTGGAACGCGCCCAGGAGATCGTGTTCGAGCTCAAGCGGTTGCGGCAGACGATGCGCATTCCCGCGCTGCCGGTCTACGTCGATTCCCCGCTGACGGTGAAGCTCACGGACGTCTTCAGGCTGCATCCCGAGTGCTACGACGCCGAAGCGCGCGCGCTGCTTCGCAGCCAGGACTCTCCGTTCGATTTCGAGGGCCTCCAGTACGTCTCGGATCCGGAGGAGTCGAAGGCCATCGACGCCGACGAGCGCCCGGCCATCGTCATCGCCGCGAACGGCATGTGCGAGGGCGGCCGCGTGCTGCACCATCTGCGCGCCACCATCGGCGACTCGAAGAATACCGTCGTCATTGTGGGTTTCCAGGCCCCGCAGACGCTCGGGCGCCGGCTCGTCGAGAGGCGTGACCAGGTTCGCATCTTCGGCATCCCGCACCGGAGGCTGGCCGAGGTGGTGGTGCTGAACGGATTCTCCGCCCACGCGGATCAGGCAGGGCTTGTCGCCTTCGCCGAGGCTACCCGGGCCAGGGGGCCGTTGCGACGCGTGCTCCTCGTTCACGGCGAGCCGCCGGCGCAAGAGGCGCTGGCCC
>DATJGP010000077.1:0-23244 GCA_035494915.1 Candidatus Eiseniibacteriota bacterium
GATAGCGACCGTCCCGGGTGAGATTGTCGGAGGAAAAGAAGAGCGCCTTCGCTCGCGGAGCGTGCACGCGTCGGAGGAGCAAAGCCTCCAGCGCGATGAAGCTGAACGGCTCTTCCCAGAGGTGGAGGATGTGCGGTCGCGCCGCGCGCATGGCCTGCGCCAGGCCGCTCGTGAAGAACCCGCGGTTCTCGTAGCCCGGCCACGCGACGCGTCCGGTTTCGATCCGGTAACCGTCCTCCGAAGAAGGAACGGTCCGGACCTCGCGGTAATTCTCGACCCACCGGTCGGGCGCGAGCACCGTCAGCTCGATATCGGGGAGCGCCGCGAGGGCGGCGAACTTCCGTCGAAACGGAAGCACCCCCGCGGAATGATCGACCGCGAGGACGCGGATCGGGTCGCTCACGGCGCCCGCACGACGTAGATGCGGGCGTACTCGCGCTCCCATGCGGGTACGAGAAGGTCCGGCTGACCGCGGGCCCAAGCGTCCTCGATGGGAAAGGCATCCGGGCCCGCGACGCCCGCCTCGAATCGCGAGACGCAAAGATAGCGCGCGCCGGACGCGATCAGGTTCGATCGCCACACCGAAGAGTCGGCATCCGCGTTGAGCCGGGGCGGCTTTCCCCATTCGTAGACGGTCGCATCGGGCGAGCCGGCACGAGGCACGAACGTCACCTCGTTCGCGAACGCGTGCCCCGAGAATGGATAGGGCGTGTTGATGCCCGCGTACGCCACGATGGCCGCCGATGTTCGCGTGTGCTCCGCGATCCAGGCCCACGCCGCGGCCATGTCGCCGAGATCGGAGCGCGCGTGCGCGCGATCCTCCCATTCGTGGCGCGTGCTCCAGTACGCCGCCCAGCGGTCGTACCGCGTGCCTTCGTAGTCGCGACCCGATCCGTAGCCCGACGCGTGCGGGGCGTCCGTGCGGAGGATCGCGATGTCCTTGAGGACGTAGGCGAGCGTGATGGGCGCCTGAACGAGGACGATCACGGGGACGGCACGCGCCATCGCCACGCGCCAACCTCTCGTACGGAAGAGCGCGGGTGCGAGAGCCAGCGCCCCGGCCAGGACCGGCAGGAAGTACCGGTGCTCGCGGAACGGAAGGAGGAGCGCCGAGAGAAGGAACGCCGCGGCCCCGACCGACGCGAGAGCCCGGCGATTGCTTTGGCCGGGAGCGAGCGCGCCGACAACGAGAAGGATGAGCGCCGGAAGGAAGAGGCATCCCAGCTCGAGCCCCGATCGCGGGGAGAGGAGAAGCTCGCTCCAGCCCAGTCTCGGCGCGCCCGCGCCGAAGTAGGCAGCGCTGTCGACGGGACCGGGGAGGAGCACGGTCGAGCCCAAGGCGACGCGCACCGGCATGAAGGGATTTCCGAACGTGGCCGCGTTCCGGAGATAGGCATAGCCGCCGATGGCCAAGGCCGCGACCGGGCCGCCCAGGTGATCCTTCCAGCCCAGGCGACCCCGCATCGAGGCGATCACGAGCACGGAGACGAGCGGCAGCGCGAGAACCGCTCCGGAGTACTTGAGCCCGGCGAGGAGCCCCATCGCCATCCACGCGAGCACGGCCGTGCCCGGAGAGCCGTCGAGGGCGCGGATCGCGAAGAACGCGGCGATCGCGAAGAGCGCCGCCTGCTGGACATCCAGCATGACCTCGACGCTCTGGCGCAGAGCGACCGGTATCGCGGCGAAGAGAAGTGACGCGAGCGCCGCGCCTCGGCCGCCGGCGCCGCATCGCCTCGCGAGCGCGAAGACCGCGAGAGCCCCCGCGACGAGGAACGGAAGCTGGGACAGGCCCGCCCATCGATCCGTTCCGGTCGAGACGAGGTTCCAGTAGAGCTGCATCTGTCCCGCGAGCGGATAGTAGGTATTCGCCAGGTCCCCCGACGCGGGCACCGGCGTCGCGAGACCGCCGGAATGGAGCCACGTCGCCGGAAACATGAGGTGATACGTCAGCGCGTCCCACGCGACCGGCGGAAGCGCGAGCCGGCTCCATGCGATCGGGATCCACGTGGCGACGAGGAGAAGCGCCGCGAGGCCAAAGCTCCGTAGCTCGATGCTCGCGACGCGATCGAACAGGACCACAGGGCCGGGCCCCGTGTCCGTCGCCTCAGCCGGTCGAGGCTCGGGCGCCATGCGGGGCGCGCGCGGGGACAGGACCGAGGCCGCGAGGGCGAGGCCCGAGACCGCGAACGCGACATCGAACACCGTGCGAGGGTGGCTCAGCACGCCGGCGATCCCCGCGACCTCGACGCTCAGCACGATCAGCGACGTGGCGAGGATCGTCATGGCGAGCACGAACGCGCTCCGTCCGGAGCGTCCCGCGAGACGCCCCGCCAGCGTCCATGCGGCGACGAGGATCAGGACGTTGGCGCCGAGCGCGGGCCAGCCGCTCAGGGGCTGTCCTTCGTCAGGCGAACATCGTCGTCGCGGACGGCGACGAGGTGCGGGGGCGCCATCGCAAGGGCGGCGACCATGCCGATGAAGATCCAGAACGGCACGCTGATCTTGTCGATCCCCAGATAGGAATTGAAGAGTCCGTGCACGCCGTACGTGGCGAGACCGCACGTGAGCCCGAGCGCGAGCCGGCCTCGGTCGCTTCCGGGATCCCGCGCGAACGCGCGAAGCCCCGCCGCGGCCACGGCGGCCACGAACCAGAGGCTGGCGGCGAGGCCGGGCCACCCCGTTTCGGCGAGCATGCGGAGGAGCTCGTTGTGCACGCCGAAGACGACGAGCGATTGCTCGGTGACGATCGATTTCCTCCGGAACTCCCGATACTCCTCGGGATAGACGCCGTACCCGACGCCGGTCAAGGGTCGCGCCCGGGTCATCTCCGCCGCCGCCATCCACCGGTTCAGGCGCTCCAGATTGGAGACGTTCTCCGGCGTGACGATGCTCCGGGCATGGCGTGAAAGAGGATCGGAGAGCTTCGACCAGCCGATGCCGAGGGCGACGATTCCGACGATCGAGAGCGGCAGCCACAGGCGGGCCGCTCCCCCCCGTCCCACCGTCCACACCGCGAGGAGAAACGGCACCACGACGACCACCGAGAGCCACGCCGCGCGCGTGAAGGAGAGCACGATGCCGGCGAGGATCACGCCCGCGCCCAGAGCCCAGAGCCACCGTGCGCCGCGCTCCTTCGAGAGGCTCTCCACGATGGCGGGCGGGAGGAAGAACGCAAGGTAGGCCGCGAACGTGCCGTGCTCGAGGAAGAAGGGGCGCGCCGCACCGTAGGCGACGTGGAAGGCGACGTTGGATGCCAGCACGCGGACCGACGCGTAGATCGAGAGCGCGGACGCGAGCACGACGCCGGCGGCGAGCCAGCGCTTCAGGCGGCGCGCGTCAGATCCGGTCGAGACGAAGTAGAAGTAGCCGAACGCCGCGTAGAGGGCCGCCATGACCCAGGCCTTGAGCCCCGCGACCGGAAAGTGGCTGAGCGCCACGGAGAAGAGCGCGAGCGCCGCGACGACCGCGAGCGGCTTCGCGATGGAGCGCGGCCCGAAGGAGAGATCGCGCCAAGGCCAGCGTTTGAAGCTCCAGACCGCGAGCGCGATCGCCATCATGGGCTCGGTGGGCACGGAGAACGCGGCGCCGAGCGGCGTCAGCACCTCGCGCGAGAACGGGATCGCGATCCAGACGAGGAGCCAGGCCGCCTCCGGCGCGCGGTACGCGACGAGCGCGTACACGATCCCGAGAGCGCCGACGAGGGGCCAGACGAAGCTCTCGAGCTTCCATCCTACGAGTACGAGGAGGAGCTCCGCGAGGGCGATCCAGGCGAGCGCCCGGAGCGAGAAGCGGGGAGGTGGAGGCGCCGCTAGCGCGGCCGATCGTACAGCAGCACCCATGTAAGGCTACCGGCGAGGCCGATGACGAACCCCGCGAGCACGACGAGGGCCCGCTTGGGCCGCGACTTGTGGAGCGGGACCACCGCATGGTCCAGCACCTGGACCGTCGGCGTGTCGCGCGTCTCGCGGATGCGCGCCTCCTCGAGCTGCGCGGTCAAGAGCTCGAAGACCTGTTCCTGCACCTTCACGTCGCGCCAGAGCCGCATGATCTCGATCCCCGCCGAGGGCAATCCGCCAACCTGGCGCTCGATGGCCGCCAGCTCCATCCGGACGCGGCGGACTTCCTCGCTCGACTCCGCGAGCGATTGCCGGAGCACCTGGAGCTTCACCTCGAGCGCGATCTTCTGCGCCATGAGGTTCGCCCCCACGTCGGTGTCGCCCTGGGTCGTGGGAGACAGGGCCGGCAGCTTCTTGGTCTGCTGGTACGCGCGCAGCCGGTCCTCGGCGTTCGCGAGGTCCTGCTTGGCCAAGGTCAGGCGCTCGTCGATGAACGCGCGCGTGCGCTTGGCGCTCGAGGTCCGGGTTTCGACGTTGAATCGATCCAGCTCCTCGACATACGCGTTCGCCATGGCGGCCGCGGTCTTGGGATCGCGATCCTCCACGTCGATCGTGATGGTCCCCTCGTCGCCGAGCTTGAAGCTCGCGTGCGAGGAAAGCTCCTTCACCGCCCGCTCCTCGTCCTTGGAGCGATAGCGCTCGACGAGATGGAACCGCTCGACCAGGCGGTCGGCCACGGAGCGGCTCTTCAAGACCGCGACGAACACGTCCGCCATCGTGGGCGCGCCGGGAAGGCGCACGGAGCCGAGCGACTTCGGCATCAGCATGCTGAGCGCGGACGTGGCGTCGTCCTCCGCGGGCGGAAGGAGGACCGCGCGGCCGGTGTACCACTTCGGGAGGATCAGGCTGATCGCGAGCGCGACGAGCGTGGTCGCGAGCACGTTGAGCGCAAGGAAGCGGCGCCGCGCGCGCACGACGCCCATGAAGTCCTCCCGGTCCCTCGGCGCGAGCGCCACGCTCACTGCTTCACCGCCTCGACCGCGATCACGATCGCCGACGCGGCCGCGACCACGCCGATCAGGTCGCGGATCGTGCCCCAGGGATTTCGGTCGGGCTTCGTGGGAATCAACACCTGGTCCCCGGGACGGAGCGCATGGACGTCCTCCGGAGCCACGGGGCGGCCCGTCAGGGACAAGGTCACCCGCGTGCGGCTCTTGTAGGCGCGCGACGTGGTGCCGCCCGCCGCCTTCACGTAGTCGTCCACCTTCCATCCCTCGCGATACGGCACGTAACCCGGCGCCCGGACCTCGCCCTGCACCGAGACGTAGTTGACCCGCTTCGGCACGACGATGCGGTCCAGGTCACGAAGCGGGAGATCGCCGCGCTCGTCGCCCGCTTCGAGGAGCACGCCGACGTGCGCGGAGACCGCCTGCCGCTCGCGCGACTTCGCGATGACGTACGCGCGATCGGAGCCGGCCAGGAGCTCTTCCTGCTGGAGCGCCATTCTGAGGAACACCGAATCGGGCTCCTCGTCCTTCACCATGCGCTCGACCCGCATCGCGGGGCGATCCGCCTGATCGGTGAACCCGCCGGCCCGCTCGAGCACGGAGCGGACGCGGTCCACGCCTTCGGTGATGGGATAGGGTCCGGGTCGCGCCACTTCCCCTTCGACCTCGACGTGCGCCCCTTTCAGGTAATGCGACCGCGACGGAATGAAAACTCGATCTCCCTCCGCGAGCAAGGGATCCGCGTCGCCGCCCGGCGAGGCGAGCGCTTCGGCGAGCGCGACTTTCTCGATGCTGCGGGTCCCGTCCGCGCGCACGCGCGCGAGCTCGGCGGCCTCCGGAGCCGCGTCCGCGAGCGTGCCCCCGCCGAGCGCGATCGCGGTGGAGAGCCGGTCGCCGGGAACGAACTCGTAGAGCCCCGGGTGAGGCACCGCGCCCAGCACTTCCATGCGCATCCGGGCGGGCGGCACGTAGATCACGTCCGTCTCGAACACGAGCGGGTTCGACGCGAGATCGCCGGCGCGCGTGTACCGGATGAGGTCCACGCGGAGCGTGTCGTTCGCGCGACGCACCTCGATCCCGCGCCGCGCTCCGGTAGCCGTGATGCCTCCCGCCGCCGCGATCGCTTCGGACGCGCGCACCGGCGCCTGGAGCGTCACCGAGCCCGGGCGCTCGACGTCGCCGAGCACGGGCATCCGGAACCGTCGCGGCCGGTTGAGCGCGAGCACGAATCCCTTCCCCTTGATGTACGGCTTGAGCGCCTCCTTGAGGCGGGCCTGGGTCTCGGCGAGCGTGAGCCCCGCGACCTGGAACGTGCCGACGTCGGGCAGGAGGAGCTCGCCCGAGGGGGCGACGCGCAGGATCTTCGGCTCGAGGAGATCGGAGTAGCGGAGCGCCAGCTCGTCGCCGGGGCCGATGCGGTACGTGGTGGGATCCACCCGCCCCTCGATGGGTGTGTCCGTGGTCTGTGCCGTCGGGGCCGCGCGGGCGGCCTCATCGGGCACGGCGGCGCCGGACGTCTGGGCCCAGGCATGGGTTAGGGCGAGGAAGCCGGCGCACAAGGCGATGAGCCCCAGGATGGAGCGGGGGGCGGTCCGATGGCTGGTCGAGCGAATCTGGGTCAAGGGCGACGATGATGCCACGCCGGAGGGGCGGCGAAAAGCCCCGAGGCGCAGGGCGTCATTCCGCTCCTGGGCGCGCGGTGAAGCGCTGAACCTGCCGCAGGGCGATGTCCCTGAGGCTCAGCCACTCCCGCGGCTTGACCACGAGCGCCGCCCAGGCGGCCGTGAGGATCCCCCCGATCACCATGCCCGGCAGATCTTCGGGGCGCACCACGAGGAGGATGAGGAGCAGCGCGAGCGACGCGAGAAGCAGCACGCGGTTGTCGCGCCCCAGGCGAAAGCCGATGGCGCGGCGCGCGAGCCCATAGTGGAGGACGGCGTGGCTCACGTGCGCGAGCACGTACGCGATGACGGTCGCCTTCACGCCGATCCGGTCCACGAGGAAGAGGAAGGCGCCAAGGATCACGAGCCCATACACGATGTCGAAGAGCACCCACGGGCGAAGCCGGTTCCGCGGCACGAGCCAGATGCCGAACATCCACGCCGCCGCGCGGAAGTAGTCGCCGAGGAACTGGTACGGCAAGAGCTCGAGCGCGGGGCGGAACTTGGGCGAGTAGAAGAGCGGAACCCAGACGGGCGCGCCGACCATGAGCCCCGCCGCGAGTCCGGTCGTGAGGAGGAAGCAGAGCCGGATGCCGCTCCGCATCGGGGCGCCCGCGTCCTCGTTGGTCGGCTGCGCCGCGATCTCGGGCCAGACGGTCGCGGTGATCGAGTTCAGGATCAGAGGCATCGTGAGCCCCGACACGCCGACGCACACCTGGTAGATCCCGTTCTGCCCGAGCCCGAGCTTGTCCACGATGATCGAGCGCAGGATGAGAACCGTGAGGGTCGAGGAGAGCCCCACGAGGAGCGCGCTCCCGCCGTAGCGCGCGATGGGGCGGAGGAGCGAGCGGTCGACGCTCGACTCCGGCACCGCAGGCTTCGGGGACTGGTAGGGAGCGAGGAGCCACCGGCCAAGGAGGACCTGCGCGATGGCGAGAAGGACGAGCTGCGCCACGGCGCCCTTCACGCCGAAGAACCACGCCATCGGCACGATGGTCGCGATCGTGATCGCCGCGACGAGGCCGTTCAGGATGGCCATCGAGCGGACCGCGTGATGCCCCTGGAGCATGGAGATCTGGATCGACGCCGCGGCCGAGAGCGGGATCGTGATCGTGCCGAGCAGGATGGCCCAGAGGAACGCGCGGTCGCGGTAGACCGCGTCGGTGATCCACGGCGAGAGCGCGAGCGACAGCACCGCGAGCGAGATCCCGGCGGCCCACGTGAGCGCCCGGGCGGTGCTGGTGATGCGCCGGAGCCGGTCCTCGTCGCCGCGCGCGCGGGCGTCGGCGATCATGGTCATCACGCCGCTGCCGGCCCCGAGCGTGGCGAACGGGACCAGGACGGCGGTGAACGCGGCGAGCTGGGCCAGGACCCCGGTGCCTTCGGGGCCGAGCCGCGAGGCGAGGATCTTGGCGCGAAGGATCGCCGCCACGATCGTGGCGATCGAGCCGACGCCCAGGATCGCGGTGGAGCGGACGAGGCGGCGCACGCGGCGTCCCCCCTACGTTCCCTTAACGAGCGCCGTACATCTTCTCGTAGTAGTGCCGGAACTCGCCGGAGCGGATCGCCTCCCACCAGGAGCGGTGGGTCTTGTACCAGTCGATCGTCTCCGTGATCCCGGTCGCGAACTCCACCTGCGGCTTGAAGCCGGTCATCCGCTCGAGCTTCGACGCGTCGATCGCGTAGCGCCGGTCGTGCCCCGGCCGGTCGGTCACGCTCTTCAAGAGCGACTCCGGCTTCCCGAGCCGCTTCAAGATGAGATCCGCGATCTGGTTCACGGAGCGCTCGTTGTTGCCGGCGATGTTGAAGGTGTGCCCCTCCACGCCCGGCGACTCGAGGATCGCGGTGATGGCGCGGCAGTGGTCGAGGACGTGGATCCAGTCGCGCGTATTCCGCCCGCTTCCGTAGACCGGGAGCGTCTTGTCCTCGAGCGCGTTCGTCACGAAGAGCGGAATCAGCTTCTCGGGATACTGGTAGGGACCGTAGTTGTTGCTGCATCGCGTCACGATCGTCTGCAGATTGAACGTCGTGAAGTACGAGTAGGCGAGCCGGTCCCCGCCGATCTTGGACGCGGCATACGGATTACGCGCGAGGAGCGGCGATTCCTCGGTGGCCTCGCCGTCCAGGATCTCGCCGTAGACCTCGTCGGTCGAGACCTGGAGGAACCGCGTGAGCTTCCGCTTCCGCGCCTCCTCGAGGAGCACCCAAACGCCGTACGTGTCGGTGAGGACGAAGTCCTCGGCGTGGTCGATCGAGCGGTCGACGTGCGTCTCGGCGGCGAAGTTCACCACGAAGTCGCACCCCTCCATCGCCTCCGCCACGACCTTCCGGTCGCAGATGTCCCCCTTCACGAACCGGTAGCCGGGGTCGTCCTTCACCGGCTCGAGATTGGCGAGGTTCCCCGCGTACGTGAGCTTGTCCAGAACCGTGACCGCCGCCTTGGGGTACGCCTGGCGGAGATGGTGGACGAAGTTGCTGCCGATGAAGCCCGCGCCGCCCGTGACGAGGAGGCGCGACCGGTTGAGATCCAGGCGCTCAGCCATCCTTGCGGTCCCAGTCGTACGGGATGTCGTTCTTGTGGGGATCGCAGCGGTACTCGTCCGGCTCCTTGTAGTTGTAGGGCTCGGTTGGGCAGTTGACCAGCATCGCGGGCTCGGTCCCGATCCCCTTCATGCCGTGCCACACGCCGGGCGGGATGGTGACGAGGACCGGATTCCGCTCTCCCATGAAGAACTCGTTCACCACGCCCTTGGTCGGCGACTTCTCGCGATCGTCGTACATCACGACCTTCATCATTCCCTTCACGATCACGAAGTGATCGGTCTGGATCTTGTGGTAATGCCATCCCTTCACCACGCCGGGGTAGGCGACCGAGAGGTACGTCTGGCCGAACCGCTGGAAGAACGGATCGTCCTTCCGCATCATCTCCATCAGGTACCCGCGCTCGTCGGCGATCACCTTGAGCGGCTTCACCACCACGCCGTCAATCAGCTTCATTTGGTCTCCCCACCGAGGTGTAGTCGAACCCGAGCTTCCGGACCGAAGCCGGTTCGTAGATGTTGCGCAGATCGACGATGGCCCGGCGCCTCATGGCCCGGCGAATCCGCGCGAGGTCGAGCCTCCGGAACTCGTTCCACTCCGTGACGATGACCAGCGCATCCGCCCCCTTGGCCGCGTCGTACGCGTTCTCCGCGAACGTGATCCCGTTCGGGACGCCGGCCGCGCCTTCGCGCACCACCGGGTCGTACGCGCGCACCTTCACGCCGCGCTTCAAGAGCGCGCGAATGATGTGGAGCGCGGGCGCTTCCCGCAGATCGTCGGTGTCGGGCTTGTACGAGAGCCCGAGGATGGCGGCGGTGCGCGACTTCCGGGTACCCGGGAGCGCGGCCATCACCTTCTCGACCGCGATGTCCTGCTGCGCGTCGTTCGCCTCGACCGCGGCCTCGACGATGCGGAGCCTCACGCCGGCCTTCTTCGCGAACGCGGCCATGGCGCGCGTATCCTTCGGCAGACACGAGCCGCCGAATCCGGGTCCCGGATGGAGGAACTTGGGCCCGATGCGGCGGTCCAGCCCCATCGCCTTGGCCACGTCCTTCACGTCGGCGCCGAGCGCCTCGGACAGGTTCGCCATCTCGTTGATGAAGGAGATCTTGGTCGCGAGGAACGCGTTGGCCGCGTACTTGATGAGCTCCGCGGTGCGCACGTCGGTCGTGACCATCGGCGTCTCGATGAGGTAGAGGGGCGAGTAGATCTCGCGGAGGAGCTGCCGCGCCTTGGCGGAATCGGCGCCGATGACCACGCGGTCGGGGCGCATCCAGTTCTCGACGGCGGTCCCCTCGCGGAGGAACTCCGGGTTCGACGCGACGTCGAACTTCATTCCGCGCTTCGCGTTTTTCTTCACGATCGCGCGCACGCGCTCGGCCGTGCCGACGGGCACGGTGCTCTTCTGGACGATGAGCCGGTAGCCGTTCATCGCCCTGGCGATGGTGCGCGCGGCCGCGTCGACGTACTTGAGATCGGCGCGCCCGTCCTCGCCCTGCGGCGTTCCGACGCAGATGAAGATGGCTTCGCCCCAGCGCGTCGCTTCCTCGAGCGAGAGGCCGAAGCGAAGCCGGCGCTCGCGCACGTTCCGCGCGATCAGGTCATCCAATCCAGGCTCGTAGAACGGAAGCTGACCGCGCTCCAGCATCTCGATCTTCGCGCGGTCCACGTCCACGCAGAGCACCTGGTTGCCGAAATCGGCGAACCCGGCTCCGGTGACGAGCCCCACATAACCGGTACCTACGATCGTGATCCGCAAGCGGTCGCTCCTATGGCTTCATTCCGGCACGCACGCGATCGCGCGCGTCCCGGTAGAGGTCGGACAGGGTCTGCTCGATGGAACGAAGAGGCTTCCAGCCGGTGGCGCTCACGAGCTTGGCCGGATCTCCCACGAGGTGGTCCGCGTCGCGGGACCGGACTCGCGAGGGGTCGACGACGACCGTGGCCGCCACTCCGGAGATCTCGATCAAGCGGTCGAGCAGGTCCCGGAGCTTGTGGCCGTGGCCCGTGGCGACATTATAGGCTGCGCCAGGCTCGCCGCGCTGGACCAGCAGCATGTACGCCCGGACCACGTCCCGGACGTCCCCATACTCGCGGGTCACGTCCAGATTGCCGACCCGGATCTCCGGAGGCGCGAACCCGGCGTCGATCCGCGCGAGCTGGTCCGCGAATCCCGCGAGCGCGAAGCGCGGCCTCTGCCCCGGACCCGTGTGCGAGAACGTGCGCGTCCGGACGACCGGAAGCTGGAAGGTCGCGGCGTAGAGCTCGGCGATCACGTCCTGCGCCGCCTTGCTGCCGGCGTACGGATTGGCCGGCCTGAGCGGCGCCTCCTCGGTGATGCGTCCCCCCGCCACGCCCGAGCCGTACACGTCGGCCGAGCCCGTCACGAGCACACGCGCCGAAGGCGCCCTGCGGCGGACGGCCTCGAGGACGTGGAGCGTCCCCATCACGTTGACGTGGTACGTCGGGACCGGCCGCTCGAGCGCGTCCGCCCCCGAGGCCTGGGCCGCCAGGTGGATCAGAGCGTCCGGCTTGGCCGATGCGAGCCAGGAGTCCACCGCCTCGGCGTTCGTGATGTCGAGCGCACGATAGGAGGCGAGTCGCCTCTCGAGGGCGTTCGCGTTCGGGTGCGCCGTAAGCGGCGCGTGGTCCGCGCCGTGGGCCTCGTAGCCCTCGAGCTCCGCGAGATGTTCCAGAAGATGGCCGCCCGCGAAGCCGGCCACCCCCGTGATGAAGAGACGCAACGGCTACCGGGCTCGCCAGTACTCGAGCAGATCCCGAAGCGTCTGCTCGAAGGGGATCTCCGGCTTCCAGCCCGTCTGCTTGTGGAACTTGGAAGCGTCGCCGAGGAGCACCGGCACGTCGCTCGGACGCATGCGCGCGGGATCCTGCTCCACCTTCACCTTCACGTTCGACATGGAAAGGAGCATGTCGAGCATCGCGCGAATCGTCCAGTCCTTGCCGGAGCAGAGGTTGTAGACCTCGCCCATCTCCCCCTTCTCGAGGGAGAGCCAGTAGGCGCGCACGATGTCGCGCACATCGGTGAAGTCGCGCCGCGCGTCCAGATTTCCGACGCGGATCACGGGAGGCTTCCGCCCCTTCTCGATGTCCGCCACCTGCCGTGCGAAGTCCGAGCAGACGAAGACCGGTCCGCGGCGCGGGCCCTCATGGTTGAACCCGCGCGTGCGCACGATCGGGATCTGGAAGCTCATCCAGTACTGATAGCCGAGCGCGTCCTGCCCCACCTTGCTCACGGCGTAGGGCGAGAGCGGGCGCAACGGATTGGTCTCGCGGATCGGGAGCTCGTTCTCGTAGACCATCCCGTACTGCTCGCTCGAGCAGGCGAGCTGGATCCGGGGCTTGATGCCGAGCTTCTTCACGGCCTCGAAGATGTTGAGCTGGCCGATGATGTTGGTGACGAGCGATTCGGTGGGCGCCGTCCACGACGTGGGGACGAAGCTCTGCGCCGCCAGGTGGAAGATCCGGTCCGGGCGGAGCTCGTCGATCGTGTCGCGCACCGAGGACGCGTCGCGGAGGTCGCACTCCACCAGCCGCACCTTGTCCATGAAGTGCTCGATGTTCTCCGTGCGGCTTCGCCAGCGGAGGATGCCGGAGATCTCGACGCCGGGAATCGTGAGCAGGTAGTCGGTCAGGTGGCTGCCTGCGAAACCGGTGATCCCGGTCACCAGGACCTTCATCCGGTCATCCTTTCAGTGGAGGCGTGGAGGCCCGCCGCCGCTTCGTAGGCCGCGAGGACCGCCTTGGGATCGGCCGCTTCGAGGATCGGGCGGCCGACGACGATGTGATCGGCGCCGAGCGCGAAGGCCTCGCCGATGGACAGGGTTCGCTTCTGATCGTGGGAGCGGTCCTCGGGGCCGCGAATGCCGGGCGTGACGATCCGGAACGGGGCCGCGTGGGCGTGCCGGAGCGCCGACAGCTCGCGCGGCGACGCGACCACCCCGCCGGCTCCCGCGTCGGCGACGACCTTCGCGAGCGCGAGCACCTTCCCCTCGAGATCGGTCCCCGGGTCCCACACGCCGGGCAGCTCGTTGCCTTCGAGGCTCGTGAGCACGGTCACGCCGAGCACGGTCGGCTTGCTGCCGATCGAGCGGGCCGCCTCGGCCGCCGCCCGCAGCATCACGGGGCCGCCCGCGGCGTGCACGGTGAGGAGCGAGATCGGGAGCCCGTCGAGCGCGCGGATCGCCTTCTCCACCGTGGCCGGAATGTCGTGCAGCTTGAGATCGAGAAAGACGTTCTTGCCGCGCCCGGCGATGGTCTCCACCGCGCGGCGGCCGGAGGCGCAGAAGAGCTGGAGCCCGACCTTGTACCAGAGGACGCCCGCGCCGAGCCGGTCCACGTGCGCGACCGCGTGCTCCAGGTCCGGCATGTCGAGAGCGACGATCAGCCGGTCGCGCAGGCTCATGACGCGTGCCTCCCCGGCTCGCGCCGCGCCGCGCGTCCCGCGCGGATCACCCCTCGTCCTTCCGGCACTTCGAGCGACCCGATGAGGTCGTCGACTCCCGCATAGGTCGCTGCGCGCACACTCTCCTCGATCGCATCCACGCATTCCTCCGGAAGGCTGGGGTTCGCGAACATCGCCGTGCCCACCTCGATCGCGGTGGCGCCGGTCAGCAGGAACTCGACCGCGTCGATCCCGCGCGCGATCCCGCCCATGCCGACCACCGGAATGTCGACCGCCTGCACCGTTTCCCAGAGCTTGGCCAGGGCAAGCGGCTTGATGGCCGGCCCGGACAATCCGCCGAGCACCGTGCCGAGGATCGGCCTTCGCGTGCGCGCGTCGACCGCCATGCCGACAAACGTGTTCACGAGCGACACCGCGTCCGCGCCGCAGTCCTCGCACGCCTGCGCGATCTCGGCGATGCGCGTCACGTTCGGGGTGAGCTTCGCGATGAGCGGAAGCTTGGTGAGCGGACGGATCGCGCTCATCACCTCGCGCGCCATGCCGGCGTCGGTCGAGTAGCGCATGCCGTGAGGGCCCACGTTCGGACACGAGATGTTCACCTCGATCGCGTGCGCCGCGCCGCTTCCGTCGACGCCCCGCACGAGCTCGCAGAACTCGCCCACGTCCTCCCCCTCGACGCTCACGATGGCGGCGCAGGGAAGCTCGCGGAGAATCGGGACCTTCTGCTCGAGGTAGCCCTTGAGCCCGGGGTTCTCGATCCCGATGGAGTTGAGCATGCCGGACGGGGTCTCGCACACGCGAGGCGGCGGATTGCCCGCGCGCGGACGGAGCGTCACGGTCTTCGTCACGATCCCGCCGATCCGCGAGAGATCGGTGAGGCGCTCGTACTCGCGTCCGTAGCCGATGATGCCGGACGCGACGAGCACCGGATTGCGGAGCGTGAGCCCCCCGATCCTGACCTCGAGCGAGGGCTTCACGGCAGCCTCGCCCAGTCGACGACGGTGGCATCCATGACGGGTCCCTCGAGGCACATGGCGGGATAGCGTCCGGAATCCATGCCGGGGAGGAGCGGCACGGGACAACCGCGGCACGCGCCCACGGCGCACGCCATCGGGCCTTCGAGCGACGCCTCGCATCGGATGCCCCGGTCGCGCGCGAAGTCGGAGATCGCGTGAAGGAGCCCGTGCGGTCCGCAGGTGAAGATCTCGGCGGTGAGCGGCGTGTGGCCGTTGTCGGTCCACTCGCGCGCGAGAAGGTCCATCACGCTTCCCTTGTACCCGATCGAGCCGTCATCGGTGGCGAGGTGGACCCGGCCGCCGCGAACCTCGCGCACGCCGTAGAGCTCCGACTTGGAGCGCGCGCCGTAGAGGAAGACGAACGGGCGCTTCCGCTCGCGGAGGCGGCGGCTCAGGAAGAGGAGCGGCGCCACGCCGCGGCCGCCGGCGACGAGGACCGGAATGCGGCGCGGCCTGGGCGCGAAGCCGATGCCGAGCGGGCCGATCAGATCGAGCTTCGTCCCCTTCTCCTGCTGGGCCAGAACGCGGGATCCCCGTCCCACGACCGAGTAGTAGATCCGGACCGCGCGGAGCGCACCCTTCTCCATGAAGCCCTCGAGGCTGTACGGCCGGCGCAAGAGCGGCTCCAGGCCGTCTCCCACGCGCAGGTGCACGAATTGTCCGGGCTGCGGGCGCGCGAAGCCCCGCGGCACCTTGAGGGTGATGAGGAAGTTGCCGGGATTGAGCTCGTGATTGGAGACGACCGAACAGGAGACCAGGTTCATGGACCCGTGTCGTCCTCGTCCTTTGTGGCCGTGCTGTCGGGGCGTGCTGTCGAATCGGTGGGGGCTGTGGTGGTGGACGGTGGCGGCGCCTGGCTGGCCGCGCTGTCGGCTGGGGCCGACGCGCCTCCGGCGGCAGCGGCTCCCGCAGCGGCGGCTCCGACCGGCGGCGGCTGCGCCGGCGTGGTGGCGGCGCCCCCATGGGCCTGCGGCGTCGGACGTCCGCCGCCATGCTCGCGCATGTACTTCTGACGCACCTCGAGAGCGTGCTGGCGGAGCGAATCCATGCGGGCGCTGTCCGCCGGAGTCATGGCGTAGGTCTGGGGCCTCATGTTCGACGAATCGACCGGAGCCCCCGCCTGCGCCGAATCGGCCATCTCGGGCTCGAGCGCGGCGACCTGCGATGTGTCCGGGTTCGCGAGGAGCGAGTCGAGCAGCGCGGTCCGCTCGTCGGTACGACCGCTCCACTGCTTCCAGAGGTAGAGCGCGGACTCGGCATAGGGCGTGCCGCGGTAGCGCGCTCCCATCATGTCCGCGATGCGCATCGCCTCGAGCGTGTCTCCCTTGTCCTGCGTCGCGATCCAGAGGCGCGCGTACGCGGCCTTGGCCGCATACACGCTGTGCGGAAACTCGGTTTCGACGCGATGGTACTGCGTCACCGCGGAATCCGGCTTCCCCAGCTGGAAGTAGTTGAGCTCCGCCATCATGAACGCGGCGTGGGCCCGCGCGCCGGTCGAGTCCGAGGCGAGCGCGCTCCGGTACGTACGGATGGCGGCCAGGCTTTGCGAGCGCCGCATGGCCTGCGCCTGGAATTCGGACGTCGGCTGGCTCTTCAGCTTGTCGTACTCGCGCCCCGCGGCATCGAGGTCCTGGATCGCGGTCTCGTACAGGTAACCGATCTGGAACTGCGCCTGGTACGCCACCGACGTGCGGGGAAATCGGGTGACGAGGTCGTTGTAGCCCTTCAGCGCCTCCTGGGTCCTCCCCATGACCGCCATCACGTCGTAGATCCGGAGGAGAACGTCCCCCTCTCGCCCTTCCTGCGCCGCGAACACGCGCCAGGACTGGTAGTACTGGAGCGCCTCGGGATAGCGCCCGAGCTGCCGCAGCGCGTCCCCGCGCGCGATCGCGGCGTCCACGCGCTGTGCGCCGCGCTCTTCCACCTTGAGACATTCGGCGTACGCGACCTCCGCCGAATCGGCGTGCTGCGCGGCGAGGTAGGCATCGCCCAGGCTCCGGAGGGTCTTCGACTTCTCGCGGCGGCCCGAGGCCTTCTTGTCCGCCAGCCGGTACCAGTGGGTCGCGATCGTGTAGTGCTTGAGCTGGGACTGGGTCTCGCCCGAGTAGAAGTAGAGCTCCCAGCGCCTCGAGAAGTCGGGGTACTGGCTCTCCACCTCACGGAAGATGGAGTCCGACTCCACGAACTCCTTCCGCCGGTAGCGGGCCAGTCCCTCGGTGAACCGGGCGTCGGCGCGATACGGGCTCTTCGGATACTTGGACGCGAACGACGTGAGCTGCTGGATGGCGTTGGGGTAATCCCCTTTGCCGTAGTACGAGGCGCCCATCATGTACGCGGCGTCGTCCACATATTTGCTCTTGGGATAGTCCGAGAGCACTTTTTGGCACTGGCGGATGACCACGTCGTACCGGCCGATCGCCTCCTGAGCCGGCGCCTCCGACAGGCTCCGCTCCTGGGCTTTGTTCCCCTCGCGGTAGTTCTTCTTCGCGAGATAGAACGTGTTGTAATAGGCACAGCCGCCCCCGGCGAGGAGGAGCAGGAGGCCGAGGGTCCAGGGACGGGACGATCCCCCGAATCGCTTGAGCATGAGCACCCGAATGTACCACGCGCGAGCGCGGTTGGCTATTGAAGGGTCGCCTCGGAAGTCGCTGCCTGGTAGGCAATTCGGCCGCCTACGACGGTCAGGAGCACGCGGCCGGGAAGGTCCCAGCCCTCGAAGGGGGTATTTCGCCCCTTCGACTCGAATTCCGAGGCACGGACGGTGGAGCGGCTCTCAGGGTCGAACACCGTCACGTCGGCTTCCGCTCCCGCTTCGAGCGTCCCCCCGGATCGGTTCAACACCCGGTAGGCTCCGACCGTCATCCGCTCGATCAGCTCCATGAGCGTGAGGTGGCCCGGCTCGACGAGCGCCTTCAGGTAGCAACCGAGCGCGGTTTCCAGTCCCACGATGCCGAACGGCGCCGAATCGAAGTCGCCGTCCTTGTCGATGTCCGTGTGGGGCGCGTGGTCGGTGGCGAGGCAGTCGAGCGTTCCGTCCACCACCGCCTCGATCAGGGCCTCCTGATCGCGCTGGGAGCGGAGCGGCGGGTTCATCTTCGCGTTGGGCGAGTAGCCCGCCACCGCCTCGTCCGTCAGGAGGAGATAGTGGGGCGCGGTCTCGCCGGTCATGTGGATGCCGCGCGCCTTCGCCTGGCGGATGATCTGGACGGAGCGGGCCGCGCTCACGTGCGCCACGTGCACGCGCCCTCCGGTCCGCTCGGCGAGGAGCGCGTCGCGCGCCACGATCACCGACT
Organism: Candidatus Eiseniibacteriota bacterium; assembly: GCA_035494915.1. GTDB lineage: Bacteria > Eisenbacteria > RBG-16-71-46 > SZUA-252 > SZUA-252 > WS-9. Next base: position 17,778 of record DATJGP010000077.1, read on the forward strand.
CCGCGATGTCGGGGATGCCCTTGAGCCCGATGCGGGTGGAGACCCACCCTTCGTGCATGACACCCGCCCCCTTGAGATCCGGATCCTCGGCGTGCTGGATGACCGGGATGCCGAGCTCGCGCGTCAGCTCGAGCGCGCGGCGCATGATCTCCGCGTTCCGGACGGGCTTGCCGTCGTCGGTGATCGCGACGGCGCCCGCCTCGATGAGGTCCTCGATCTCGACGAGCTGCTCCCCCAGCTGCCCCACCGTCACCGCCGCGATCGGCATCACGCGCGCGAGGCCGATCTCCTCCGCGCGCCGGCGCACGTACTCGATGCGCGGCCGGTCATCGAGCGGCGGCGCCGTGTTGGGCATGCACGCGACCGCGGCGAAACCTCCACGGACGGCGGCGCGCACGCCGGTCTCGATGGTCTCCTTCTCCTCCTGCCCGGGCTCGCGCAGGTGGACGTGGATGTCGACGAGACCGGGACAGACGATCGCCCCCTTCACGTCGACGATGGGGACGTCCTTCCGCGCGCGAAGCGCGGCGGGAGCATCCTCGCCGAGGCCGGCGATCTTCCCCTGATCGATCCACAGATCCTGCGCGCGGTCGATGCCGCGCGCGGGATCCAGGATCCTACCGCCGCGGAGACAGAGTGGGCTCGTCATGGCTCTTCGTTGCCTCCACGGTGGGGGTTTCGGCCGGAGCCTCCGGGGCTTCGGAGCGCCCCGCGAGGAGATAGAGCACCGCCATGCGCACGGCGACGCCGTTCGTGACCTGCTGGAGGATCACCGAGTGCTCGCCGTCGGCCACGTCCTGCGCGATCTCGACGCCGCGGTTCATGGGACCCGGGTGCATCACGGTCACGTCGGGGCGCGCGCGGCGGAGCCGCTCCTGCGTGACGCCGTACACCCGGGCGTACTCGCGGAGCGAGGAGTAGAGAGAGCCGCGCTGACGCTCGAGCTGGATGCGGAGGATGTTCACGACGTCCGATCCCTCGATCGCCTCGTCCACGCTCTTGGCCACGCGGACGCCGAAGCGCTCCACCTCGGCCGGCATCATGGTGGGCGGTCCGGCGATCGTCACCTCGGCGCCCAGCTTGATGAGCCCCCAGATGTTGGACCGCGCGACGCGGCTGTGCGTCACGTCACCGATGATCGCGACCTTGAGCCCCGCGATGCGGCCGCGCTGCTCGCGCATGGTGTAGATGTCGAGGAGCCCCTGGGTCGGGTGCTCGTGCGTGCCGTCGCCGGCATTGATGACGCCGGCCTCGAGGTGCCGCGCGAGATAGTGGGGCGCGCCCGAGGCTTGATGGCGGACCACCACGAGGTGGATCCCCATGGCCTCGATGTTCCGCGCGGTGTCGCGGAGGGTCTCCCCCTTGGACACGCTGGAGCCGCTCGTCTGGAAGTTCACGGTGTCCGCGCTCAGCCTCTTCTCGGCCAGCTCGAACGAGAGCCGCGTGCGCGTGCTGTTCTCGAAGAAGAGGTTCGCCGCCGTCATGCCGCGGAGCGGCGGCACCTTGGGAATCGGCCGGTCCAGCACCTCGCGGAACGTCCGCGCGGTGTCGAGGATCCCTACGATCTCCTGGGCATTGAGATCCTCGAGTCCGAGCAGGTCTTTCTTGCCGCCGATCATGTGAGAATCTCCCCGATCGAGACCCCGTCGTGGCGGTCGATCTCCTCGAGCTTCACCATCACCACCTCGCGCTTCGAGGTGGGCACGTTCTTGCCGACGAAGTCGGCGCGGATCGGAATCTCGCGGTGGCCGCGGTCCACGATGACCGCGAGGCGGATCGCGCGCGGACGGCCGAGGTCGATCAGCTCGTCGAGCGCCGCGCGCGCCGTGCGGCCCGTGTAGAGGACGTCGTCGACCAGCACCACCACCTTGCCGTCGATGTCGACCGGAATGTCGGTGGGGCCCACGACGGGCTGGTGGTCGATGGTCTGGAGGTCGTCCCGGTAGAGCGTGATGTCGAGCGCTCCCACGGGCAGCTCGACCCCTTCGAACTCCTTGATCTTGGCGGCGATGCGCTGCGCGAGGGGATAGCCGCGGCGCCGGATGCCGGCCAGGACCAGGCCCTCCGTGCCGCCGTTCTTCTCGATGATCTCGTGCGCGATTCGCGTGATGGCGCGGCGAAGCCCCTCGCCATCGAGGATCTCGGCCTTCTCGCGTACGGCTTCCACGGATTCGCCGGTGGGCATGCGTCCATCCCGTTCCGGGACCAGGGCAGGGGATGCTCGGAGGCGAGCCCCTTTCTAGTCTCTCGGAACTAGTTTGAAGGGTGCCGGTGCGCGGCCGGGCGGCCGCTAGAACGAGTGGAGAATAGCATAGAATGCGGGCCTGCGGGTAGGGGGCTCAGTGGCGGAGGGGAGGACGGCATGAAGAAGGCTGGGGTATGGGCGCTGTTCGTGGTGCTCGTGGCCTGCGTGGTCTGGTTCGCGCTGGCCTGGAGGGGCGCGGAGCGGCGGGCCGAGAAGGCCCAGCACGCGTCGGTGGCGCCGGTCTACAACCGGGTGCTCCTGGACGAGCTCGAGCTGGCGGAGCTCAAGAAGCGGGGTCTCGAGGACCCCATCCCCGCTCTGAAGGCGGACCTCTCGAACCGGAAGGATCTCATCAAGTTCGACAGCGGGGTCGGCGGCACGATGGCCTTCTACGACAAGGACGGCATGGTGTTCCTGCCGGGGGGATACCTCTACGCCCCCGCCGAGGACGGCCACTACCTCATGCACGTGCTCCTGAGCTACGAGGTCGCGCCAGGCGGGAAGATCACGTGGAAGGTCGTGAGCGTGAAGCGGGATTGAACGGGATGCGGCGCTAAGGCGCCCCCCCGACCCGGCGCTCCCCTTCGACCGCGGCCTCGAAACCCGGTTTGGCCGCGAGCGCCTTCCGGTAGCAGTCGAGCGCGCGGTCCTTCTCTCCCAGGCCTTCGTACACCGTTCCGGCGTTCGTCCAGAGCTCCGCGGCGCGCTCCGGCATCAAGGAGGCCGCGATCGCGTACTCCCCGGCTGCCGCCTCGTAGGTCTCGCGCCGGTAATAGAGCTCCGCCAAGTTCGCGTGCGCGGGCCCGTAGTGTGAATTCAGCTCGAGCGCGCGCCTGAAGAGCGACTCCGCCCCGATCGGATCGCGGTTTTGCAGCCGGAACAGGCCGTACTCGTTCCAGAATTCCGCCGTGTCGAGTCCCCCCTGCTCCGCATTCTCGTAGGCGTTCCGCGCCGCCTGCGAGTCGCCGGCGGCCGCCTGCGCGCGCGCCACGCGATACCAGCTCATCCCCGACTGCGTGCGCTGAAGTCGGGGAAACGGCAGCCACACGAGCGCGAAGGCGGCGAGGAGCATCGCCACCGTGGCCGGATGCACCGGCGCGCTCGCTCCGCGCGACCTCGCATCGGCGGCCGCGCTCACGAGGCTGTCGATGCCGGCCGCGGCAAGCGGGATCACGCCGAGGACGAGCGGCAGCCGGAACCGGTCGCAGACGAAGAACGCCGCCGTGACCAGGGTCGTCATCGCGAGGTAAAGGAGGAGGAGCGTGGCGCGGCCGCGCTCGCGCCACGCGACCGCGAGCGCGATCGGCGCCAGGATCGCGAAGCCGGGCCAGATCGGAACGCGATAGAGCCACGAGTAGACCGGCGCGAAGAACTGCTGATCGACGAGGTTCGGCAGCTCGCGCCGGTTCCACACGAGGAGGACCTTCCGCACGTAGAGCTTGGTCGCGGCGAAGGGCTTCTTCGCCCAGAAATCGAGCCCGCGCTGGAACCAGTACGAAGAGACCTCCGACGCCTTGAGCGGCCGGCCGACCGCGGCGGTCGCGAGGCGCGCGGGCGCGTCGTGCGTCGCGGTGATGCCGGAGCCCGCGCCCGGAACGTCGGGCGTCGTACCGTCCGCTCCCGGGTGATTGCCGATGTAGAAGTTGATCCCGCCCTGCGACGCGATGAAGACCGCGTCCTTCCCCACGATCGCGTTCCTGGCGGTCACCGCGATCGGAAGGGAGAGGACCGCGGCCAGGTAGAGCGCCACGCGATTCCCTCCCACGCCGCGCAGGGCGAGCCAGGCGGCCGCGATCAGCTCGAAGGGAAGCACGGTCGGCCGCGTGATCGCCGAGAGGGAGAGCGCGAATCCGGCGCCGACCGCGACCCACGGAGAGCGCGGCCGGTCGCCGGCCTGCAGCGTGAGGAGCAGCGAGAGCGCCGTGAGCGCGACCTCGAGCGTGGCGGAGACGAGCTGGCCGTTGAAGAAGACGAGCGGCGGGTACACGGCCGCGAGCGCGGCGGCGATCCATCCGGTGCGCGGACCCCAGAGCCGCGCCGCGATGCATCCGATCCAGAAGACGGTGAGCGCTCCGAGCGCCGCCTGCGCGGCGCGGGCGGCGGCCGGTCTGTGCCCCGCGACCGAATAGACGGCGGCGAGCCAGCGCGTGTAGAGGGGTGCGTGGAAGTAAGGCCCCGGCTCGGGATCCTGCCCGCTCGCGATCGCCCACGCGGTGGCATCGTGGACCGCGGGATCCAGCTCGAGGTGGGTTTCGACCGGATGGTGGGAGGCGCCGGCCACGAACACGAGCCGGAGGAGGAGCGCGAAGACGGCGATCGCGAGCAGGCCCAGCACGCCGGACGGCGAGACGCCGGCGCGGCCCGACGTGCGCATCCGGGCCCGCCGGCGCGCGCGCGACGCCGCGCTGCGTATCACGCGCTCACCGGTGCGGCACCGCGCACGCCGTGTGCGAGCGCTCCGAGGAGCGACGCCCCATCGTGGACACCGAAATCCGCCACGAGCCCTGCCCCGCGAAGGGCGTCCGCGATCGCGACGAACTCAGGCGCCGGCAGTCCCGCGCGCTCGAGCAGGGGCGCGTCGCGCCAGATCGCGGCCGGAGCTTCGATCGCGAGCGCCATCGATCCTTCGTCGCCGCGCGCGAGCACGGCCACGCGATCCGCCACGCCCGACACGAAATCGAGATCGTGGCTCGCGAAGAGCACCGCATGTCCCTCGCCCTTCACCGCCGCGATCGCGCGGGCGAGCGCGGCGCGGCCGCCGGGGTCGAGTCCCGCGGTCGGCTCGTCGAGGAGGAGCGCGGCCGGACGGTCCGCGAGGAGCGCCGCGATCGCGGCGCGGCGCTTCTCCCCCTCGCTCAGCGTGGCGGGCACGCGCGATCCGAAGCGATCCGGGTCGAGACCCACGGTCGCGAGCGCGGCGCGGGCCCGATCCTGGCGCTCGCGCTCCGAAACACCGGCGACCCAGAGGAGCGCGGCCACGTCCTCCTCGACCGTGCGTCCGAAGAGCTGGCGCTCCGGATATTCGAGCGCGAGTCCTAAGCCGCGCGTCGCGCGCACGGCGCCGGCCGATGGCGCCAGGAGCCCTGCGGCGAGCTTCAACACGGTGCTCTTCCCCGAGCCGCTCCGTCCGATGAGCGCGACCGCCTCGCCCGCGCGGACCTCGAGGTCGAGGGGGGCGAGCGTCCGGCGCTCGCCCGGCGGGGACCACGACGCTCCCGCGAG
>DATJGP010000078.1:0-9442 GCA_035494915.1 Candidatus Eiseniibacteriota bacterium
CGGTGGTTCCTCCGACCTCACCGCCCCCGAGCCCTACCTAGACTCCAAACGACCGCCCCCACGCCCCGTACACAGGAGCGAACCAATCGCCCCTACGCACGCGCCTCATCGACGTAATTCAAGTGGAGGTGCCCGTAACCCGGGAGCGAAGCGACCGCCTAGCGCGGATCGATGAGGTAGGGCTGGGGGCCGGGTGAGGTCGGAGGAACCACCGCGGTCCGGCCGCCCCAAATCGGTGTGACCTTCGAGGTAGTACGCCGGACTGCGAGGTGACGAGACCTCACCCGGCCCCCAGCCCGGCCTGACCGCTTAGCGCAAGACGCGCGAGTACGTCGAGCCGCGCCCCTCGTACCGGTACCGCTCGCTCCCGGAACGAGCCAGCGACGCCGGAATGAAGCCCTCCTGCGCGAGCACGCCGAGATCGTGCGGATACGAACCGCGAACGCGCCGGTAGGTCTCGAGGGCCAGGGTGATGCGGGAGGCCTCGTCGACGTTGGCGATCTCCGCGGGCATCGCCTTGGGAGCGCCGATCGCCACGAGGTCCGCGCGGCGTAGGAGGCTCGGCGCGACGAGGATGCCGAGCGCGGCGGAGAGGACCACGGTCACCACCGCGATCGCGATCGCCACGAGGGCGTTCGATGGTGGCTGCGCCGGATTATTGGTGACGTCGGGGGCGATCGGCGTGACCTTGGCCGGGGCCGCGGTCAGGGACACCTCGACCACGCCCAGCTCGAGCAGGCGATGAAGGGCCTCGAGCGCCTCGAACTCGACCAGCTTCGACTGCGAGAGCACGTCCCGGAGGGGACGGAGGCCATCGACGAGCGGGAGAACGCGCTGCTCCTGCGGCGTCATCTCCTTGGGCGGAGTGGCCAGAGGCTTCGGGCGGAGGACCATCGCGAGCGACGTGAAGGTCTCCTTGTAGCGCTGCGACTCGTCGATCCGCCGCATGCTCTCCATCAGGAGCCCCTCGGTGTTCAGCCGCACGTTGACGGCGAATTTCGGCACCGTGCGCGCGTCTCCCGAGAAATGATACGAGCCCGATTTCCAGGTCAGGAGCTGGTGCAGGGTGTCCTGGATCTGGTGCTCCAGGAGGTGCGAAAGATCCTCGCTCGAGAGGTAGTTTCCGCTCAGGAGGATGTCGGTCAGCTCGCGGCGGCTCTCGGCCTCGATGGTTTCGATCTGCTTCATCTGGGCGTCGGTGAGCCGGCCGGTCTTGACGAGGAAGGGCTTGAGCGGATCCTTCGCGTTCCTCCGCCGGTCCCGCGTCGAGACGATCTTGCCCCCCTCGAAGAAGATGACCGCAACGTCGTCCCCGGCGGTGAGCTTGAGCACGCCGGACTTCTGCTGGACCGCGATGAGCTGAAGGATCTCGGGAAGGCTGAAGTCGTCCAGGTTGCCTTGCAGGGCCATGTCAGGATCTCCGGATTTCTCGGTCGCGACGGCGCGGAGCCCGGGTGTCCCGCTCGGGGAGCGAGACGAACTCCGGAACCCGCGTCGTCGTCGTGGCGAAGTAGCGGGCCACGGTGGCGGCATACGTGATCAGGAAGAGGAGGATGAGTGGAATGCGCTTGGTGAGGCCGGGGCCCCCGAAGGGAAGCACGTCCAGCGAAGGCACGAGGCTGCCGTTCGCGATGACGAGCGTCGCGGTCGCGGTCATGACGAGGATCGCGACGAACCCCGAGAGGCTTGCGCCGCGCAGGATCTGGCCCGCGCCCGGCAGGACAAAGGTGAGGATGGCCTGGCCGAACGTCCGGCGGCGCGCCGCGCTCCGGCCCTGACGCGTGAGCAGGAGCCGCGTGAACTCGGTCGACTTCAGATCCTTCACCGACCGGAAGCAGGTGTCGCAGAAGGCCCGCTGCTGCATCCGCTTCACGCAGCGGCGGCAGATGATCTTCTGGCAGTTGCTGCAGTTCAAGGTCGCGAGCGACCGGCCGAGAACCTGGCCCACGAGGGTGAAGATGAGGAAGAGTCCCGGGACGAAGACGAGACCGAACGGTGCCGGGGGCGAGAGCCGCGTCACCGCGATGAGGAACGGGTTCCCGGCGAGCGCCGACGTGCCGGCCTCGGACGCGCGGTCCTTGGCGAGGAGCCAGAGCCTCGTCTCCGGCGGACTCGCGTCCATCACGGTGCGGTTGAGCTGGGGCGCGCTCCACTTGCTGAAGTCGCGCACGCGGTCGAACGCAAGGGCGGACGCGCTCGACTGCTCGCGGCTCGCCTCGGTGAACATGAGCTGCTTCGTGTAGACCTGCGCCAGGTTGTAGTGCGGCTCGACGGCCGAAGGGTTGGCCTGCGCGGCCGCCTCGTACGTCTGGCGCGCCCGCGCGTAATCCTCGCGGGCGAAGTAGACGTTGCCGAGGTTGGTGAGGACCCAGGCCGACTTCGGGGCCAGCACCGCGGCCTGGGTCAGCTGCCGCTCCGCGAGGTCGAGATCACCCGTCCGGCGCGCGATCGTGCCGAGCGCGAAGGGATAGAGCGGCTCCTGCGGATCGGTGTGCTCCCACGCGAGGAGCGCGCCGGCGAGATCGGGATCGTATCCCGCGTTCACCGCGCGGTCGACGAGCAGGCTGGGCCGGTCCAGGGTCGGAGCGCCGGCCCACGGCGCGACGAAGCCCACGCCGGCCGCGAGTCCCATCGTCGACAGAAGAAAGAGGAGCACGAGGACAAGCTCGCGCTTGCTCAGCCGGAACGAGAGGAGTCCGGTGTACACGGCCGCGGTGGACACCACGCCCAATCCCCACAGGAGCGGTGAAAGGGTCACGGCCGCGGCCGCGCCTCGCACGGCTGCCGTCGAGCGGCGCCCGAGAAGCTCCTGCACCACGTGGAACAGGTGGGGCAGGTGGCGGAGCGTGATTCCGACCACCACGAGCAGGAGTCCCACGATCCAGACGAACACGAGGCCGGTGGCCGCGTTCGCGAGGAGGTGGCGCTTCCAGGGATAGCTTCGGGCCAGGATCCGGAACGCCTCGCTCAGCTCGTTCACCGCGCGGTCGGGAGCCTGGAATGCCTCGATGCGCGCGGTGGTGAAATGGGCGTCGGGGAAGTCGGGATCGAAGCTCGAGGAGGCGTCGAGGAGCCGCAGCGCCTCGGTCGTGTTGCCGGCCGCCTCCTGCACGAGCGCCTCGCGGTAGCAGGCCTGCGCCGGTGCGAGCGCGCGCGCGATGCCCGCGTCGTGCTTGTCGGCCAGGGCGGTCGCGAGAGCGGAAGCGTCGGTAGCGGCGGAGGCGTGAGGCGCGAGGGCGATCGTGAACGTGAACCAAGCGGCCGGGAGGAACGCGAGAAGGCCGAGCGGATCGGATCGACGACCCGCGCACGCGTTCCGGAACCGCACTCCATGCGTTCGGCGCGTCACGCGCGCACGTTAGGCGCGGCAGGAAAGGGGTGTCAAGGAAATTGTCCCCTGGAGTATCCTTCGCTGCTCGTCGTCGACCCCAACCCGAGACCGGAGAGCCCGCGCATGTCGTCCGAAACCGTCCGCATCGAGTCCCTGAATCAGCATGTCGGCCAGGACGTGATGATCGAGGGGTGGCTCTACAACCGCCGCTCCTCCGGCAAGCTCGAGTTCTTGCAGGTACGCGACGGGAGCGGGGTCGTCCAGTGCGTCGCGTCCAAGGCCGACGTGCCCGAGGACGTGTTCACGCGCTGCGGCGCGGTCGGGCAGGAGTCGGCCATCCGCGTGCGGGGTTCCGTGCGCGAGGACAAGCGCGCCCCCAGCGGGGTGGAGCTGACCCTGAAGGATCTCGAGGCGGTCTCGGGGAGCCAGGACTATCCCATCACCCCGAAGGAGCACGGCACGCCGTTCCTCCTCGATCACCGTCACCTCTGGATCCGCTCGCAGCGCCAGCACGCCATCCTCCGAATCCGTCACACGCTCGTCGACGCCTGCCGCCGATTCCTGAACGACGAGGGCTTCATCAACGCGGACGCGCCCATCTTCACGCCCAACGCCTGCGAGGGGACCACCACCCTCTTCGAGACGCAGTACTTCGACGAGAAGGCCTACCTCACGCAGAGCGGACAGCTCTACAACGAGGCCACCGCCGCCGCGTTCGGCAAGTCGTACTGCTTCGGCCCCACGTTCCGCGCGGAGAAGTCGAAGACGCGGCGCCACCTGATCGAGTTCTGGATGGTGGAGCCCGAGATCGCCTACGCGACGCTCGACGACGTCATGGTCTTCATCGAGCGCTTCGTCGAGGCCATCGTCGCCCGCGTGCTGGCGGAGCGCCGCCCCGAGCTCAAAATCCTGGAGCGGGACGTGACGGCGCTCGAGCGGGTGAAGGCTCCCTTCCCGCGCCTGTCGTACGACGAGGCGGCCGCGCGGCTCAAGGAGAAGGGGCTTCCGTTCGAGTGGGGGGGCGATTTCGGCGGGACCGACGAGACGGTGCTGACCGAGGGGTACGACCGTCCCTTCTTCGTGCACCGCTTCCCGGCCGCGATCAAGGCGTTCTACATGAAGCGCGATCCGTCCGACGACCGCCTGTCGCTCTCCTGCGACCTCCTCGCGCCGGAAGGCTACGGCGAGATCGTTGGCGGAGGGCAGCGCGAGGACGACTACGACACCCTTGTTTCGCGCATCCAGGAGCACCAGCTTCCGATGGAGGCCTTCTCCTGGTACCTCGATCTCAGGCGCTACGGGTCCGTGCCGCACAGCGGATTCGGCATGGGCATCGAGCGCTGTCTCACCTGGATCTGCGGCATCGAGCACCTGAGGGAGGCGATTCCGTTCCCGCGCCTCCTGAACCGGCTTCGCCCCTGACAGGCGCCGCCTCGGCGTGATATAATGATGGGCGCCGACCGGTGCCCATGACATCTCGTCCTGCTCGACTCCTCCTGATTTTCGCGCTCGCGGTCCCGCTCCTGCTCGGTGCCGCGCCGCTTCACGCCACCCCGGACCGCGCCATCTACCGAATCGACCTCGCCGGCGTGAGAGACTCCCGGCCGCTCTTCCGGCTGGGGCTCGACGCAGCGGGGCACGGTCCCGGAGCCAGCATCGACTTCGTGCTCACCCCTGCCGAGCGCGACCAGGTGCGTGCGCTCGGATTCAACCCCGTTCCGCTCGCCACCGGCCCCTCCAACCTGGCCGCCGCGCTCAATCCCAATTTCGGGGCGTATCACAACCTCGCGGAGACGATGGCGGAGATGGCATCCTACGCCGCCGCGTATCCGTCGATCGCGGTCCTCGACACGATCGGCTTCTCCCTGGAGGGACGGCCGCTCGTCGCCATCCGGATCTCCGACCAGGCCGGAGTGGACCAGGGAGAGCCCCAGGCCCTGATCCTGGGCTGCCACCATGCTCGGGAGCTCATGAGCGTCGAGCTTCCGCTCTACGTCATGCGGCGGCTCCTGGACGGATACGGTGTCGATCCGGTCCTGACCCAGCTCGTGGACACGCGGGACATCTGGATCGTTCCGATCGTGAATCCGGACGGATACTTCTACCTGCAGAGCCACACCAGCGGGCAGTCCGACGGCTGGTGGCGGAAGAACCGCCGGCCGAACAGCGACGGATCGTTCGGCGTCGACCTGAATCGGAACTACGGCTTCCGGTGGGGATGGGACAACATCGGGTCGAGCCCCACGCCTGGCTCCGATGTGTTTCGAGGCACCGCGGCCTTCTCCGAGCCCGAAACGGCGGCGCTTCGCGATTTCGTCAACGCGCACCACTTCACGATCTCGGCCTCGTTCCACAGCTACGGCGAGCTCTTCCTCTACCCCTGGGGCTACGCTCTCCTCAACACCCCGGACCAGTACGTGTTCGAGTCCTTCGGCGACTCGGTGTCGACGCAGAACGGCTACCGCGCGGGCAATCCCGAGAACGGCGCGATCTACCTCACGAACGGCGAGCTCGACGATTGGCTGTACGGCGACACGTCGCAGCGGCCCAAGGTCTTCGGATTCACATTCGAGATGAATACGGATACTCAGGGCGGCTTCGATCCGCCGGATGCCACGATCCCACCGACCTGCGAGCAGAACTGGGGACCCGTCCTCACGCTCCTACGCTACGCGGACGCGCCTCGACGCATCGTTCCTCCGGCTCGCGCGGGGGCGCCCACGTTCGTGGCGTCGCCGCCGGGCGCCGTCGACCTCTACTGGAATTATCCCGCCCCCGATCCCGTGAACCCGGTGGTCTTCGAGGAGGTGCTCAGGATTGCATCGCTGGGGCAGGGGATCGACGACGCGGAATCGGGCACGGCTCGGTGGGATTCGACCGGGTTTTCGTGGAGCACCGCGCGCCATGCGAGCGGCGCGCGCAGTTTCTACTCCGGCACGGGCAACATGCGCCTGAGCACCCTGACCTCACGCTACGCCCCCGACGTCGTCGCGGGAGACAGCCTCGCGGTGATGGCCTACTGGGACACCGAGCTCGACTACGACTACTGGTACGCGGACGCGTCCTACGACGGCGGCGCGACCTGGCTCTCGCTCCGCGGAAACCACACGACCACGTTCGACCCCAACGGCACGAACGAGGGAAACGGCGTCACCGGGTCGAGCGGCGGCGCTTTCCTGAGGGCTTCGTTCCTGCTCCCGAGCACGGGGCAGCCGCTGGTGCGCTTCCGGTACGCCACCGACGGTGCGACCTTCGGGGAAGGGGTCTACCTGGACGACGTAGGACCGACGGCCCTCGAATCCGGGCAGACCGTGACTGCCTTGTCCGGCGCCCCCGGCACATGGCACCTCAATCCCGCTCCCTCCGCGCCGACCTGGTTCGAGGTGCGGGGCATCGACCCCGAGGGACAGCGAGGTTCCTGGGGCCCGCGCGTGCGATTCGACCCCACGCTGAGCGCGGTGGCGGAGTCCGCTCCGCCCGCTGTGGACCGGCTTGGATCGAATGCGCCGAACCCGTTCAATCCGAGGACCCAGATCCCGTTCTCCCTCGGGGCCGGGCTTCCGGGACGTTACCGGCTCGCCGTCTACGACCTCGCCGGACGGCGGGTCGCCGTGCTGGCGCAGGGCTTTGACGACGGGTTTGGCGCGGCCCGCCGGGCGGTCTGGGACGGCACGGATGGGGCGGGCCGGTCGATGGGGAGCGGCGTCTACCTGGTCCGGCTCGAGTCGGTTCGCGGCTCCACCTCGAGGAAGATCACCCTGCTTCGCTGAGCCCGGCCCCTCCTCGCGAGGCGGTTTCCCGTTGACGCCTCGCCCACCGTCCCTTACGTTCCCCCCTCGCTTCGACGCTGGCGTGCGCGGCCACCCTGCCGGGTGGCGTTTTTGCGCTCGGCGGACGCCGGCTCGGCACCTTTGGTTACGGGGAATTAACTGCCGTCATCCGGGGTATGCAGGGTAGGTTGAACGCGAAGCAAGGCGTGGAAGGGCCGACGATTGACAGGCTTGGCAGGGGCCGGTAGTCTGGGCTCGTGCATGGTCGTCACCGGGCGCACGGCGCTCGGATTACTGGAGCGGCGCTCGTCGCCGCCGCCCTGGCCTCTTGCTCGTCGCCATCCCCCCCTCGCAACGTCCATCCAGGACCGCTCAAGCTGGCGGGTGCCGAATACATGGCTCCACTCTTGCGGGCGGAGATCCTGGACTTTCGCGATCGCTATCCCGACGCCGACTCCATTCAGCTCACGGCCAACGGATCGGCGGAGGGCATGGAGCAACTGGTGAATGGAGAGGTTTCGATGTCTCTCTTGCTGCGGGATCTGACCGATCCGGAAGCTGAGGCCGCCATGAAGCGGGACGGCCTCCAGGCGTTTCCCATCGCCTGGGACGCGGTCGCGGTGATCGTGAATCCGGAGTCGCCGATCGAGCAGATCTCGAAGACGGAGCTGGGCTCGATCTACGCGGGGCACATCACCGCCTGGGCGCCGCTCGGCTGGAAGGCGGGCGGCGATCTCATCGCGCTCACCTCGGGACCCCGGCTCGGCATCTACGGATACATCGGCCAGACGCTCCTCAACGACCGCCCGTACGCGTCCACCATCTACGCTCCGCCGTCGGAGGAACAGGTGGTCGAGGTCGTGGCCACGCGGCGGAACGCGATCGCGTGCGTGTCCCGTCCGGTCGCGGAAGCGGCGGGAGCCAAGGTCAAGCTGCTCCGTGTCTCCCAGGCGCTCGGGCTTCCGTACGTCGCGCTCGACCGGGAGACCTTGCTCACGAAACGCTATCCGCTCCTGCGCGCGATCTCGATCGCGACGCCGGCCCAGCCGGCCGAAACGGCCGGCGACTTCGTCAATTTCGTCTCCGGAATCGACGGTCAGCAGATCGTCGCGCGCCATGGCTATGCACCAGCCACCGTTCCCATCCGGATCGTTCGTACGGCAGAGGAGGCCCAGTGAAGCTCGTCACCCGCATCGTCATCTCCCTCGCGTTTCTGGCCCTGGCCGGAGTCGCGTCCCTCTCCTTTGCCCTCACGTCCGGCGACATGATCAAGCAGGGCGTCCAGCTCCTCCGCGACGGGAAGACCGCTGAAGCCCTGGATCTCTTCAGCCGTGCGCAGAAGCTGGATCCGAGCGGCTTCAAGCCGCACTACTTCATCGCCTCCGCGCTCGAGCGCATGAACGAGCCGGACAGCGCCGCGGTGGAGTACCAGACCGCGCTCCGCATCAACCCGAAGTACGTGGAGGCTCTGACCGGATACGGGAAGCTCCTTCGCAAGCAGGGAAAGAAGGAAGAAGGCACCGCCAAGCTCGACGCCGCGGTGAAGCAGGACCCCAAGGACGCGCCAGCGCTCTACGCGCTCGGAACCGCCTACCTCGAGGACAAGAAATACGACGATGCCGAGCGGATCATGCGGAAGGGCACGCTCCTCAAGCAGGGGCGCGCGCTCTTCCTCGCGGGCACCGCGCTCGCGCTGGAAGGCAAGGGGGAGCTGAAGCAGGCCGAGGAGCTCTTCATCCGGGCGCGCGAGACGGACCCGAACAATCTCAGGGTGCGGCTCGATTTCGGCGGATTCTACGATCGTAAGAAGATCCCGGTCCTCGCGGCGCCGGAATACGCGCAGGCGATCCAGCTGGATCCCAAGAATCCCGAGACGCACTACCGCTATGGAATGTCGCTGGTCGGGATGAACGAGTTCAACTCCGGGCTCAAGGCGTTCATCGACGCGACCCAGCAGGACTCGACCTTCGCCCCCGCCTATCTCGAGGCCGGCCGGCTCTACTATCGCGGCAAGCGGTACAAGGACGCGGCGGACCAGTTCCAGGTGTACACAGGACTCAAGCCCGACGACTACCAGGGCTACCTGGAGCTGGGCCAGGCGCTCGCCAACTCGCGGGATCCGAATGACAAGATGGGGGCCGTGGGTGCGCTGTCGACGGCGAACTCGATGAAGCCGGACGTGCCGTCCGTGCTGGGCTCACTCTGCAAGCTCTACTCCGAGCAGGGGGACGCGGGGCGCGACAGCGCGGTGTTCTACTGCGACCGCTACGCGAATACCGCCGATTCGCTCACGGCGGAGGAAGAGAACCGGATCGGATCCCTCTACGCGCAGCTGGGGGAT
>DATJGP010000079.1:0-12664 GCA_035494915.1 Candidatus Eiseniibacteriota bacterium
CTGCTTCAAGCCCTTCCCGCACAACCGCTTCTCGGAAACTCCCGCCTTCCGACAAATGCGTTCCCGGCACGGCACGTCCGATGCTTTTTACGTCCTGCGTGAAGGGCAGCGCCGGAGGGGAAACCCGGCGCGACTCTTCGAAGGAAAGCTGGAAGTGAGGGCCGCGGACGATGGGGAGCTCTCAGGGGAAGCCAAGGCCAGGGCAAACCTCCTCCTTCGAGTCCGTTTGGACATAAAGGCTCCTAGACTGACTCCTACTGGGTGCCTCGTCAGTCCGCGACCCCTTGTTTAAGCAGTAGCAGTACGGGTCCCCCCCGCCAACGCATCGCTCCGCATCTAGCTCGACACCTCGCGTTCGTTTCCTTGTCCGGCGTCCGCCTCCGGTAACCGAGGGCGTACGAGAAGCTCCCGCTCCCGCGTGCAGATGGCCTGTCCCGGTTTGCCGCGGCGGGGCTTCGACACGAACTTCCGTTCGGTGTAGATCACCGGGACCCGTGACTGTTTCCTCGCCTTGCTGAAGTAGGCGGCGATCGATGCCGCCTCCTCGAGCGTACGTGGCTTGGGTATGGCGTTTCTCGCCGGCCGGCGGAGGATCACGTGGGAACCCGGGACCCCCACGACGTGGAACCAGTAGTCGTGGGGGTTCGATAGACGATGGGTGATGCGGTCGTTGTCGACGTTGTTGCGTCCGACCCAGACCTCCCACCCATCGGCCGTGTGGAACGTCCTTGGCCTGGCCGACTCGTGCGCCCCTGGCGGTCGGTGCCCGGGACGTAGTCCGCGGGGTGCTCCGGCGGTCTGTCGACCCAGATGGATCGATCGGGTGTCACCCCGCGGCAACGCTGGCAAGCCCGTCGCTTGGAGGAACTCGCGCAGAGCGCGAAGCGCCTCCTTCGGCGGGCGGTCGGGAATGTCCAGGCGGAGCGCTTCCAATGCGGTGCGCTTCTCCCGGGTTTGACGAAGGCGCGTCTCGACCAGACGTTCACCACGCTCGCCCTTCTTGGCTTTCTGGAAGAGGCGCGCCGCATTCTCGTGGGGCGAGAGCGACGGATCGATGGGAATTTCGACCGTCGCTTCGGGCGAGTCCGCGAACGGATCGGGGAGCCGAACGCGGCTCGCCCCCCTCGGGATCTCCGAGTAGTGGGCGAGAAGAATCTCCCCCCAACGGCGCGCCTCCACATGCCCATGGGCGCGCTTCAGGTCCCCCTCTTGAGCCTCCTGCCGCCGCGCAAGGACTCGCGCGGCGGCGTGGAGCTCTTTCTCCAGATACCGGCGAAAATCCTCCGTGAATGCCGCGATGATGTCGTCCGCGAGCGCCTGTTCCGAAGCGGCGCCCTCCGCGACCTCGACCTGCGGCGCGCGAAATCCCGGCGGCGCTTCGCCCGCGCCTTCCTCCGCGTCGCGATGAAACGCCCAGAGCACGCCCCCCTCCGCGCCGCCTGAAACGATGAGGTTCACGCGGGTCCGCTCGGCCGCAAGGAGCAGCCGATGCGTGCTCGCTCCCTCGGAGCCCAGCTCCATCGCGAAGCCGTCCCAGTCGAGCGTGGCGCGCCGCACGAGGAGCCCGCGAATCGCGTCCTCGATGGCGCCGAAGGGTGATCCGCGCGGATCGGGCGACGTGGGGAGACGGTCGGAGAGCGCGAGCCGCGCGCGCTTCCGCTCGAGGTGGATCCAGAGGTACGTGCGCGGCTTCTCGCCGAGCGCGACCGCGAGCGAGCGCGGGGAGAGCGCGATCACGCCGGAGACGCGGCGCCCCGCGAGGCCTTGCGCGAGGCCGCTCATCGCTTCGACGCCCGGAGCGAGTCCGTGAGCGCCGTGAGGCGCGCCTGGTTGCGCGTCGCCTCCGGGTTGCCCGGCTCGACCTCGCCCGCGCGGCGGTAGTGAGCGAGCGCCTCGTCGTAGCGCCCCATCCGCTCGAGGACCACGCCGAGGTTGTTCTCCGCCTGCGCGAACGTGGGATCGAAGCGGATCGCCATGCGATACGCGGCGACCGCGGAATCGGGCCGGTCCGCGCGCACGTTCAAATTCCCGAGTGCGTACCAGCCGGGTGCGTAGCCGGGCTCCTGCGCGAGCAGCTCGCGCACGTGGACGAAGGCGGAGTCGCTCTGCCCCATCTCGTCCTCCGCCGCACCCAGATTGAGGAGCATCTCCCCTGACGTGGGCATGACGGCGTGCGCGCGGCGGAAGTGCTCGGCCGCGCGTGGGAGATCGCGGTGCATGTAGTAGTAGTTCCCGAGGAGCGCGTGAACCTGCGCGGACTCGGGGGAGTCGTGCAGGATGGACGTGAAGAGGGTCGGCTCGTCCTTCCAGATCGCGACGCGCGGCAGGAGGAGGACGAGGAACCAGATCCCGACCGCGGCGCAGGCGGCGAGGAACTCGCCTCCCGCGTCCCGCCCACGGGACCAGACGCCTGGGAGGAGCGCGACGCCCAGCGCGAGCGCGGCACCCGGCACGAACAGGAACCGCTCGGCGACGAGCGCTCCCGCGAGGATGCGAACCCAGCAGACCGGGAGGAGTGTCGCGGCGAAGAGCGCCAAAGGAAGGAGCCACGGCGAGCGCGCCCGCGCCGCCCGCGCGATGCCCGCGGCGAGCGCGCCCAGCACCACCAGTCCCGCGATGAAGATGAAGTCCGCGCCGGGCACCTCGCGGATGT
Source organism: Candidatus Eiseniibacteriota bacterium (assembly GCA_035494915.1). Lineage (GTDB taxonomy): Bacteria > Eisenbacteria > RBG-16-71-46 > SZUA-252 > SZUA-252 > WS-9. The sequence continues at coordinate 2,654 of DATJGP010000079.1, forward strand.
CGTGCCGCGCCGAGAGTCCGAGCGGCACGAAAAGGAGCCCCACGTAAATCGCCACGATCGCGACGCTCGTGAGGATCTGGGGCAGCGTGCCCTGGACCGGGGGCACCGCGGGGAGATGTGCCGGCCCGAGCACGGCCACGCGCGCGGCCCAGTAGAGCGCCACGACCGCGAGAAGCGGAACCGCGGCGCGCGCGAGATCCGATGGTTTCGCGGAGCGATCCTTCACCCAGAGCGCCCCGAGGAGCACGGGCGCGCCGAAGAGCGCGACTTCCTTCGCGAAGAGCCCCGGCAGGAGGAGGAGCGCCGCGGGCGCAAGCTTCATCCAGGGCGATCGGATGCCGGGACCGTAGCGCGCGGCGGCCCAGAGCGCGGCGAACAAGAACGCACCGGCGATGAGATCCGTGCGCCCCGAGATGAAGGCCGCGCTCTCCGGGTGCGTCGGATGGAGCGCGAAGAGCACGGCCCCCGCGGTCGCCGCGAGCGGCCGCCCCGAGATCTCCCACGCGAGGAGCCAGAGCGCGAGGCACGCGAGCACGTACCAGACGAGGTTCTGCGCGTGGTATCCGCGCGGGTCGTCCTTCCAGAGCGCGCGGTCGAGCGCGAGCGAGTAGACGGTCGCGGGGCGGAAGTAGGTGTGCTGCGACGTCTGGGTCTGGAGGTAGACGTCGAACGGCGTGGTCCCGAGACGAGCCACGTCCGCCGGACCGTGGATGTCGAGGTGCGGGCCCACGAGGTAGCGGTCGTCCCAGACGAAGTCGTAGCCGATGGACCGGGCGTAGGGGAGGAAGGCGGCCAGGACGACGATCGCCCCGAGGATCGAGGCCCGCCAGCGGGCCGCGCGAGCCGCGCCGGCCGTCGCCCCGCCCGCGCGGGGCCGGCCAGCCGTCATCCCTTGGGAACGTTGAGCTTGCGGGGAAGGAGCCATGGGCCGGACGTTAGGGAGCGGGCGGCGTGTCGCGCAACGTGAATCTGCCTGATGACGCACTGCCGCGCCGCGGGTTACAGTACCCAACTACCCCGGGGAGCGCAGAAGACCCAGCATGATCCGAAGCATGACAGGTTATGGCCGGGGCGAGGTCGTGGTGGATGGCCTTCGCCTCGCGGCCGAAGTGCGGTCGGTGAACCACCGATTCTGCGAGCTCTCCGCGCGCCTCCCGCGGACCCTCGGCATCTACGAGCACGAGGCCCGCAAGATCGTGCAGGAGCGGTCGGTCCGGGGAAAGATCAACCTCGTCGTGACCTGGGGCGAGGAGGGCGGAGGAGAGGACGGGCGCGAGCCCACCGGCACGCTGACGCTCGACGAGCGCGCGGCCGATCGCTACATGGAGCTCCTCCAGGCGCTCCAGAAGAAGTACAAGCTCTCGGGCAGCGTCGACGTGGACACGTTCGCGTCGCTTCCGAATCTCTTCGTCTGGAGCGAGATGCGCCGGGATCCCGAGTTCTACCTCGGCATCCTGCGCGAGGTCGTGACCGCGGCCACCGAGGACATGATCCGCATGAAGGAGACGGAGGGATCGGCCCTCCGTGCGGATCTCGAAACGCGGGTCGAGGGCATCCGGGATCGCGTGGCGCGGATTCGCGAGCGCGCGCCCCAGAAGGTCAGGGAGACCGCGGACAAGCTTCAAGATCGCATCCGCGTTCTCCTCGACGGCAACGAGCTCTCGGAGGAGCGTCTCGCACAGGAAGTCGCCATGATGGCGGACCGGTTGGACGCGACCGAGGAGTGTGTGCGGCTCGAGGCGCACTGCGATCACTTCAAGAAGCTCCTGAACGAGGAGGCCACGCCCGGACGGAAGCTCGGCTTCCTCCTCCAGGAGATGAACCGGGAGATCAACACGATCGGCTCGAAGTCGGCCGACGTTCCCATCATCGAGCAGGTCGTCGACGTCAAAGAGGAACTTGAGCGGATCCGCGAGCAGGTCCAGAACATCGAATGACGCGGACGTGATCGGCTCGGAGTATCGCCGGTTCGTGGTGGTGATCTCGGGGCCGTCCGGCGCCGGAAAGAGCTCCTTCGTGAAGGCGCTCCTCGGGCGCTATCCGCGCGATCTGGTCTACTCCGTCTCCGCCACGACGCGCCCCCGAAGGGCGCACGAGACGGAGGGGCTGGACTACTTCTACCTCGGCCGCGAGGAGTTCCAGCGCAGGGTGGGCTCGGGCGAGTTCATCGAGCACGCGGAAGTGCACGGCGAGCTCTACGGCACGCTGAAGAGCCAGACCGAGGCAGTGCTCCACTCAGGACGAAACGTGCTCCTGGACATCGACGTCCAGGGAGGACGCTCGGTCCGGAGGATCTACCCGGACGGAGTGTTCATCTTCGTGCTTCCGCCGTCGCTCGCGGATCTCGAGGAGCGGCTCCGGGCGAGAGGCACGGACAGCGAGGAGCGCATCAGGCTCCGGCTGGAGAACGCGCGGCGCGAGATCGCGATCGCGCGCGAATACGATTACGCGGTCGTCAACGACGACCTGGAAGACGCGACCCGGAAGGTCCTCGCCATCATCGAGGCGGAGACGTGCCGGGCGTCGCGGCGGATCGACGGCGGTCGGTCCGAACCCTAGTCAGGAGGAGCTGTGGATCCCAAGACCAACGCGCTTCGCTCGAGCAACGTCCCGAACAAGTACGAGCTCATCATCGTCGCGGCGAAGGAAGCCCGCCGCATGAACGAGCTCTCCCGCCAGACCGGTCTCAACCTGGGCGGCAAGGTCACGAACGTCGCGCTGGAAGAGACGCTCAAGGGCAACGTCCTCTATCACTACGAAGAGACGCCCGCGGAACCCGAGGAAGCGCCGAGCGCCGACTCGGAGGAGTAGCGTGACGTGACGGAGACGCGGTCCCTCGCCGGCGCGCGCGTCCTCCTCGGCATCACGGGGGGCGTTGCCGCGTACAAGACGCCCGAGCTGGTGCGGGCGCTCGGTAAAGAAGGGGCGCTCGTCTCCGTCATTCTGACCACGCGGGCGCTCCGCTTCGTCACCCGGGACGCGCTCCGCTCGGTCACCAAGGGGCCCGTGCTCCACGGGCTTTTCGAAACGAAGGCCCTCGGCACCGGTCCCTGGTTCGAGGGCATGCCCGAGAGCGCGCTCGGCATGGCCCACATCGGGATGGCGCGCGAGGCCGACCTGATCCTCGTCGCCCCCGCCACCGCCAACGCCATCGGCAAGCTCGCGCACGGCCTCGCCGACGATCTCCTCTCGACCGCGCTCATCGCCACGCGCTCGCCCGTCCTCCTCGCCCCCGCGATGAACGTCGCCATGTGGGAGCATCCGGCCGTCCAGGCGAATCTCGAGACGCTTCGCGCTCGTGGGATCCGCATGGTCGGCCCCGAGGAGGGATCGCTCGCGGACGGCGAGTGGGGCATGGGGCGAATGGCCTCGCTCGAGGCGATCGTCGCCGCCTGCGCGTCCCTCGTCGGACCCGTCGGGGTGCGTGCCGGCGAGGGCGGGAATGGCGCGCCGCCGCGCGACGGCCGGCCGCTCGAGGGGCGCACGATCGTCGTGACCGCCGGCGGCACCGAGGAGCCGATCGATCCCGTGCGCGTGATCACCAACCGCTCGACGGGCAAGATGGGCTTTGCCATCGCGGCCGAGGCGCGCGATCTGGGAGCGCGGGTCCGGCTCATCACCGCGCGCGTAACCGCGGAGCCCCCTGCGGGCGTGGAGCGGATCGACGCGCCCACCGCGGCCTCCATGGCGGACGCCGTGCTCCGAGCCGTGAAGGATGCCGACGCCCTCGTCATGGCGGCGGCCGTGAGCGACTTCACCCCGACGAAGCCGAGCGGGACGAAGCTTCCGCGCGAGGGGAGCGGGCTCAAGCTCGACCTCGCCCCCACGACCGACATCCTGAAGGAGGTCCGCGCGGCCCACCCCGGAAAGCTCCTCGTCGGTTTCGCGCTCGAAACCGAGGACGAGATCAACCGCGGTCGGGGTAAGATGCAGCGCAAGGGCCTCGACCTGGTCGCGATCAACAATCCGGGCAAGCCGGGCTCCGCCTTCGGCTCGGACACGAACGACGTGACGCTGATCGATTCCGATGGACGCGTGGAAGCGCTGGGACTCCGTCCCAAGCGCGAGGTGGCGCGAGCGATCCTGCTCCGGGTGGCCAAGGCGCTGAATCAGGACTGAGGGGAAGCCGGTGGACGATGGGCGGGGCGAGCTCGTGGCGATCGCGGGGGAAGCGGTGACGCTCCTCGAGCGAGAGCTTGCGCGCGGCCGGCGACGGATCGAGCTGCCCGAGATCGAGGGCTCGCCGCGAACCTCCGCGACAGCGGCGCTGCCAACGCCAACGCCGGCGACGGCGGCTCCAGCCGCCGACACCGCGGCGACGCTCTCGCTCCCCGGCTTCGAGCCGCCCGCGCCAGCGCCGGCCGCGGCCGTGCGCGCGCCGATGCCGGCGCCGGTCCGTCTCGCCCCGCGCTCCGACCTGCCGGGCACGCTCGCCGAGGTGAAGGCGCTGGTCGACACCTGCCGGCTCTGCCCCCTCTGCGAAACGCGCACGCGGACCGTCTTCTCCGACGGCACCGACAAGGCGCGGCTCATGTTCGTGGGCGAGGCGCCGGGACGCGATGAAGATCTCCAGGGGGTTCCCTTCGTCGGCCGCGCGGGGCAGCTCTTGACGAAGATGATCGAGGCGATCCAGATGGATCGCGGCGACGTGTACATCGCGAACGTGCTCAAGTGCCGCCCGCCCGAGAACCGCACGCCCCTTCCTTCCGAGGTGGAGAAGTGCATCCCCTACCTCGAGCAGCAGATCGCGCTCGTGAAGCCGGACCTCATCGTCGCGCTCGGGCTCTCCGCCGCGCAGGGGCTCCTCGGCACGAAGGCATCGATGGGGACGCTCCGCGGCCGCACGTTCGAGTGGAAGGGCGTGCCGCTCGTCGCGACCTACCATCCGGCCGCGCTCCTCCGGAATCCGGGGCTCAAGAAGGACGCGTGGGTGGATCTCCAGCGCGTGCGCGACATGCTGCGCGAGGGGATGCCCGCGTGAGAGGGATGGACACCATGCCGGCCGGGCTCGACGCCGCGCGCATTCCGCCCCAGGCGCTCGACGCCGAGCGTTCGGTGCTCGGCGCGATGCTCCTCTCGCGCGACGCGATCGCGACCGCGATCCAGAACCTCCAGGAAGAGGCGTTCTACAAGGACGCGCACCGGAAGATCTGGCGCGTGATCATCGACCTCTTCGACGGCTCGACCCCGGTCGACATGGTGACGCTCGTCGAGGAGCTGAAGAAGCGCCGCGAGCTCGAGGCGGTGGGCGGCGTGACCTACCTCACCACGCTCGATCAGTTCATCGCCACGCCCGCGCACGTGGAGCACTACTGCAAGGTGGTCCACGAGAAGGCGATCCTCCGCCGGCTCATCGAGGTGGGGACCGAGATCGTGGGCGAGGCCTTCGACGGCCGCGAGGATCCGTCGCACCTCCTCGACCGCGCGGAGCAGCAGATCTTCGCCATCTCGGACGAGCGTCTCCGCACCGGCTTCCAGCCGATGCGCGCGCTCGTGCTCCAGGGCTACTCCGCGATCGAGGAGTACCGGCAGCGGAAAGTGCACGTCACCGGCGTGCCGTCCGGCTTCTACGACCTGGACGAGATGACGGCCGGGTTCCAGAAGTCGGACTTCGTGGTCATCGCGGGGCGCCCGTCGATGGGGAAGACCTCCTTCGCGATGAACATCGCCGACTACGTCGCCGTCCGCGCGCGCGGCAAGGAGCGCCAGGCCGTCGCGGTCTTCAGCCTGGAAATGTCCAAGGAGTCGCTCGTGCAGCGGCTCCTCTGCTCGCTCGCCAAGGTGGACATCCACAAGGTGCGACGCGGCTACGCGAGCGCGGCCGAGTACAAGGCGCTCCAGGCCGCGGCCGCCATGCTCCACGAGGCCCCGATCTACATCGACGACACGGCCGCCATCTCCATCCTCGAGATGCGCGCCAAGGCGCGCCGCCTCGTGTCCGAGACACCGCTCGGGGCGATCGTGGTCGACTACCTCCAGCTCATCCGCGGTCCCAACAACGCCGAGAACCGCCAGCAGGAGATCTCCACCATCTCGCGCTCGCTCAAGGCGCTCGCGAAGGAGCTCCAGGTGCCGGTGCTCGCGCTCTCCCAGCTCTCGCGCGCCGTCGAGACGCGGGGCGGCAACAAGCGTCCCATGCTCTCCGACCTGCGCGAGTCGGGCGCCATCGAGCAGGACGCCGACGTGGTGCTCTTCGTCTATCGCCCCGAAGTCTACGAGACCGACCCGGCCAAGATGGACGGGAAAGCGGAGATCATCATCGCCAAGCAGCGGAACGGTCCGACCGGAAGCGTGGATCTCGCGTTCCTGCGCGAGTGCACCCGGTTCGAGAACCTCCGCGACGTTCCGGAGCCCCGAGGACCCGAGCCCCGGTGATCGACCCCGAGACCGCCGAGCAGGAAGACGCCGAGCTGGCCGCGGCTCCGTGGCCGCAGCGCTTCCTCTTCGCGCGGCTGCAGAACGCCGGCGAGATCTTCCTCCTGGTCGGGAGCGCGCTTCGCGAGATGCCCTCGGGCGTCCGCAAGATCGGGCTTGTCTTCGAGCAGATGGCCTCGATCGGGCTCGGCTCCATGCCGCTCACCGTGATCGTGGCTCTCTTCACCGGTGCGGTCGCCGCCGTGCAGGCGGCCTACCAGATGCGCGACTACGTCCCGATGATCTACCTCGGCACGGTCATCGGGAAATCGGTGGTCATCGAGCTGGGCCCGGTGCTCACCGCTCTCGTCGTGGGCGGACGCGTCAGCGCGGCGATCGCGGCGGAGCTCGGCTCCATGCGCGTGACCGAGCAGGTCGACGCGATGGAGACGCTCGGCATCAGCCCCGTTCGCTATCTCGTGGTGCCGCGCCTCATCGCTTCCGTCATCATGCTGCCGGTGCTCACGATCTTCGCCGACATCCTCGCCATTTTCGGCGGCTACCTCGTGTCGGTGCTCACGCTGGACGTGAGCGGCCACACGTTCACGAGCGGCCTCAAGCTCTACTTCAAGATCCAGGACGTCTTCTCGGGACTCCTCAAGTCGGTCTTCTTCGGCGGCATCATCGCGACCATGGGGTGCTACTACGGGCTCCGCACCGAGGGGGGCGCCGAGGCGGTCGGGGACTCGACCACCCGGGCCGTGGTGGCCTCCTGCCTCATGATCCTCATCGTGGATTACCTGCTGGCATCCTTCCTGTTCCGGGTGCTCTTTGCCTGACAACGCGATCGAGTTCCAGGGGGTCTGGAAGCGTCTCGGGACGAAAGTTGTGCTCCGAGGTGTCGATCTATCCGTTTCGAGAGGAGAGTGCCTGGTCGTCATCGGGCGGAGCGGCAGCGGCAAGTCGGTCCTGCTCAAGCACGTCGTGGGCCTCCTCCAACCGGATCGGGGGACCGTGCGGGTGAACGGCATCGATGTCGCCAAGCTGGACGAAGGAGAGCTCCTCGCGCTGCGCGAGCAGATGGGGATGCTCTTCCAGGGGGGCGCCCTGTTCGACTCCATGGTGGTGGGGGATAACGTGGGGCTCGCCTTGCGCGAGCACACGCCACTGCCCGAGCGTCAGATCGAGGAGGTCGTGGCGGAGAAGCTGGCGCTGGTGGGGCTCAAGGGCACCGAGGGGCAGCGGCCGTCGTCCCTGTCGGGGGGCATGAAGAAGCGCGCCGCGCTCGCGCGGGCGCTCGCGATGAATCCGAAGATCATGCTCTACGACGAGCCGACGACGGGACTCGATCCGATCACGTCGGACGTCATCAATCGTTTGATCCGGAGACTTCAAGAGAGACTCGGGATGACCTCGATTGCGGTCACCCATGACATGAAGAGCGCGTACCATATCGCCGACCGCATCGCGATGCTCCATGAGGGACGCATCCACGCGGTCGGGACGCCGGATGAGATCCAGTCGACAAGGGATCCGATCCTGCGCCAGTTCATCGAGGGGAGCTCGGAAGGCCCCCTCCTCCCCACGTAGAAGGATCACGGATGAACCGAACGTCACGCCGGGCCGCCATCCAGGTCGGAGTCGCGGGCCTGCTCTCGATTCTGCTCCTGTTCGTCGGCATCGCCTGGATCAAGGAGTACCGGGTCGGGAAGCGGAAGAGCTACTACACCGCGCGCTTCGAGGAAGTGGGGAACCTGGGCGAGGGCGATCCCGTCTCCGTGCGCGGCGTGCGCAAGGGAGCGGTGACCGGGATCACGCTCGAGGACCAGGGCGTGCGCGTGGACTTCGAGGTCGACAAGGGCGTCGTGCTCCACCCGGACGCGCAGCTCCGCGTGGCCAACATCGGCTTCATGGGGGAGAAGTTCCTCGCGCTCGAGCCCGGCCAGGCGCCGGGGCGCTACGATGGGCACAAGCCGATCCCCGGCCGCTTCCAGTCGGGCGTGCCGGAGGTGATCTCAGGGGCAGGCGATCTCCTCATCGAGACGACCGAGCTCTCGTCGCGGCTCAACCTCATGCTCGACGCGATCGACCCGGCCACGGTGGAGCGGGCGTCGAAGAACTTCGAGAAGGCGAGCGAGGGGCTGAACCAGACCCTGAACGCGAACCAGTCCGACCTGCGCCAGGCGATCGTGGACTTCCGCGCCGCCGCGCACGACCTCCGCGCCATCGCGGCGGCGAACGGGGGACAGGTGTCGTCCTCGGTGAAGGACTTCGGCGAAGCTTCGCGGAAGCTCTCCCAGCTCTCGGACCAGCTCTCGACCACCGCGGTCTCGCTGGATCGCGTCGTGACGCGCCTCGACAAGGGGGAGGGCTCGCTCGGCAAGGCGATCGCCGACTCCACCCTCTACGTCGATCTCAAGGAGACCCTCCGGAACACGAACCAGCTCGTGAAGGACATCCAGAAGAACCCCAAGAAGTACATCAATCTGAGCGTCTTCTAAGAACACCCCTCTTCGTCCTAGACTCACCCCCATGGCACCCAGGAAGGCCCCCCAGGCGCGCGAGGCGAAGTCCGTGTTCTTCTGCGCCGAGTGCGGCAACGAGAGTCCGAAGTGGTTTGGACGCTGTCCGCACTGCGACGCGTGGAACAGCGCGCGCGAAGGTCCGGGACGGCGCGAGGCCGCCCCCGCGCGCCGCGCCGGCTACAGTGCGTCGCCCGATGCCGTCTCCGCACCGCTCAAGCTCGATGAGATCGATTCGAGCGCGGAGGCGCGGTGGATGAGCGGCATCGGCGAGCTGGACCGTGTGCTCGGCGGCGGACTCGTGCCCGGCTCGCTCGTCCTGATCGGCGGCGACCCCGGCATCGGGAAGTCCACGCTCGCGCTCCAGCTCGCGGCCGCGCTCGGACGCGCGGAGCGATCGGTGCTCTACGTCTCGGGCGAGGAGTCGCCGCGCCAGGTGAAGCTCCGCGCCGAGCGCCTGGCGCTTCGCGGCGGTCTGGACCGCCTCTGGATGCAGTCCGAGATCGACCTCGACCGCATCCTCGAGGAGGTCGCGCGGCTCAGTCCGTCGCTCCTCGTCATCGACTCCATCCAGACGCTCTACCTGGGATCGCTCGACGCGGCGCCGGGCAGTGTGTCGCAGGTGCGGGAGTGCGGGCTCAGGCTCCTCCGGCTCGCGAAGGAGCGAGGCCTTTCCATCCTCCTGATCGGCCACGTCACGAAGGACGGCTCGGTGGCGGGCCCGCGCACCCTGGAGCACATGGTCGACGCGGTCCTCTACCTGGAAGGCGAGCGGCATCACGAGTACCGGATCCTGGGCGCAGCGAAGAACCGCTTCGGATCCACGCACGAGATCGGCGTCTTCACCATGCAGGGGGACGGGCTGGCCGAGGTCGAGAATCCCTCGGAGCGTTTGCTCAAGGACAGGGGCGAGGCCGTCCCCGGCTCCGCCGTCGTCGCCACGATCGAGGGATCGCGGCCCCTCCTCGTCGAGGTGCAGGCGCTGGTCGCGCCTACCCACTTCGCCAACCCGCAGCGCGTGGCCCAGGGCTTCGATCCGCGCCGGCTCGCCGTCGTGATCGCGGTGCTCGAGAAGCGCGCGGGGCTCTCGCTCGCGGGGGCGGACGTGTTCGTCAACGTGGCGGGGGGCATCCGG